>NZ_JARVRT010000017.1:0-171549 GCF_030209605.1 Luteibacter sp. ME-Dv--P-043b | reverse complement strand
CTCAGTCGTCAGGGAGGTGTCGGGTGGTCATCCTCTGAGCGAGTTCGGCCGCTTGTGGCCGCTGCCCGAGCGCAGAGGGTGACCGCCCGACGCCTCCTCCCTGGCAATCCGGTCACCCGCTGCGAACATGCAAGAATACATACACCGCTAACCATCCCCACCTGCCCATGAAAATCGTCGAAGTCCGCCACCCCCTCATCCAGCACAAGCTGGGCCTCATGCGCGTCGTGGGCATCAGCACGAAGGAGTTCCGCGAGCTGGCGTCCGAAGTGGCGGCGCTGCTGACGTACGAGGCCACGGCGGACATGGAGACCGAGACCAAGACCATCCAGGGCTGGGCGGGGCCGGTGGAGGTCACCCATATCAAGGGCAAGAAGGTCACCATCGTGCCTATCCTGCGCGCGGGCCTGGGCATGCTTACCGGTGTGCTGGAGATGATCCCGGCCGCCAAGGTCAGCGTGGTCGGCTTGCAGCGTGACGAGGAAACGCTGGAGCCGGTGGCCTACTACGAGAAGCTCAGCGGTGGCATGGACGAGCGCACGGCGATCATCGTCGATCCCATGCTCGCCACCGCCGGCACCCTGGTGGCCACGGTCGACATGCTCAAGGCGGCCGGCGCGAAGCGGATCAAGGGCCTGTTCCTGGTCGCCGCACCCGAGGGCCTCAAGCGCATCGAGGCCGCCCATCCGGACATCGAGATCTATGTGGCCTCCATCGACGAGCGGCTGAACGAGCTGGGATACATCCTGCCGGGGCTGGGCGACGCCGGCGACAAGATCTTCGGGACCAAGCAGAAGACCTGACCGCGCCACCCCGCCCTCCGAAGCCCCGCCCCCTGAAACACGACCTGATCCACGGCTATCCGTAGCCGTGCATGCCGCTGTCATAAAATGGCGTCACACTAGGGGTACGGGCCTTCGCAGGGGGAACGTCGTGCGAGGACACGCATGACGCTGTGGGTCGCGTACTACTCAACGACTCGAGGGGAAAATCGAATGCGTTTGACCACGTCACGGCGCGCCTCATGGGCGGCGCTGGCAGGCCTCATGGCCGTCTTGCCGCTCCAGGCGGCCGACCTTTCCATCACGCAGTTCCGTGCCCGCGGCCCCGCCGGCGGCAACGACGAATTCGTCGAGGTGCAGAACACGGGCACCGCCGCGCTGGACCTGTCCGGCTACAAGTTGAACGCGTCCAACGCGAGCGGCACCACCGGCACGCGCTTCACCTTCCCCACCGGCACCGCCGTGGCGCCGGGCTGCTTCCTGCTGCTGGCGAACAAGGCCGCGTCGGGCTATTCCGGCACGGTGACGCCCGACCTCACCTATGCCACGGGCTTTACCGATGACGGCGGCCTGGCCGTGCTCGACGCCAACGGCGCGATCGTGGACCAGGTGGGCCTGAGCGCCGGTTCCGCCTACAAGCTGGGCACGCCGCTGGCGTCGCTGGGCAGCGGCAACTCGGACCAGGGCTACGGGCGCAAGCTCAACGGCGCCGGACTACCGCAGTCCACCGGCAACAACGCCGCCGACTGGGTCAAGGTGGCGCCCACCGCGCCGCGCGCCAGCACCTCGCCGTGCACCGTGCAGGGCACCAGCGTGTCGATCGCCGACGCCACGGTGAACCTGCGCAACGGCGACGATGTGCCGATGCCCTTCGCGATTACGCTCAGCGAGCCGCGTTCCGCCGACGTGACCGTGCATGCGGTGACCGTGGACGATACCGCGACCGTCGCCGCCGGCGACTACGATGCGGTCGACACGACGCTGACGATTCCTGCGGGATCGACCGCCACCACGCTTACCGTCAACGTGCATGGCGCCAAGGCCGCTGGGCCGGACAAGGCCTTCCGCGTCAACCTGAGCGACGCCACCGGCGGCGTCACGCTGGCCAAGGCCACCGCGGTCGGCGCGATCCTCAACCAGATCCCGCTCACCGCCGAGATCTGGCAGGTCACCGGTCGCGGGCAGGTGTCGCCGTTGCTCGGCAAGCGTGTCGCCACGAAGGGCAACATCGTCACCGCCGTGGGCCCGGCCGGCTTCACGATGCAGACGCCGGACAGCCGCGCCGACGACGACCGCCTCACTTCCAACGGCATTTACGTGTTCACGCAATCCGCGCCGTCGGTCGCGATCGGCGACATGGTCGACGTGGAGGCCACGGTCGACAACTACTTCAACCTGCCCGAACTGAAGAACGCCACGGTGGCGACCACGATGCGTGGTGCGAAGCTGCCCGCACCGGTCGTCTTCGGCGCCAACGTGCCCTCGACAGACCCGAACGCGCTGTCCTGCGGCGAGACCAACTTCCAGTGCTATGTCGGCATGCGCGTGGCGATCGACAACGGCATGATCACCACCGGCAACCTGCGTTTCAGCAACGAGCCGTTCGCGGAGGTGTACGTCACGGCCAACGGTCAGCGCTCGCTGCGCAAGCCCGGCGTGCGTTACACCGTGCCGGTGCCGGACGGCGTGAACCTGCCGAACTGGTCCGGCAATCCGGAAGTGTTCAAGATGAACACGGCCGACTACGGCGCGGTGGCGGCGAACACGCCGTTCAACGCCGGCACCACGTTCCGCGCCGAGGGCGTCATGTCGTATACGTTCGGGGCGTACACCTTCATTCCCACGAAGGTGACCGTGACCAAAGCGGCCGAACTGCCGCGTCCGGTGGACTCGCGACCGTTCTTCGCCGTGCGTGTGGGTGCGTTCAACATGGAGCGCTTCTGCGACACGCAGTTCAACACCACCTTTACCTGCAGCGGTGGCGACACCGAGCCGACCGCCGACCAGGTGCGCCTGAAGACCCAGCGCCTGTCCGCGTACGTCGGCAGCGTGCTGAAGCTGCCGGACATCCTCTCGGTGGAGGAAGTGAAGAGCCTGACCGTGCTGCAAGGCCTGGCCAAGCAGCTGGGTGACGATTACCCGGCGCAGTACGAGGCATTCCTGCAGGAAGGCCACGACCCCAGCGGCATCAACGTCGGCTTCCTGGTCCGTACCGATCGCGTACGCGTGCTGGACGTCCACCAGCTGGCCGCCGACGAGACCTGGCAGGACCAGGGCAGCACCGCCTTCGTCCACGACCATCCGCCGCTGCTGCTGACCGCCGAGGTGCCCTCGATCCTCGGCAAGATGCGCATCAACGTGATCGCCGTGCATCCGAAGGCACGGCAGAACGTGGACAAGACCGGCAGCACGGCCGAGCGTGACCGGCAGAAGCGCTTCCTCCAGGCGAAGTCGCTCGCGGCGCAGGTCCAGACCTTGCAGTCGGGACGGAAGAACCTGCTGGCGCCGCTGCTGGTCGTCGGCGACTTCAACGCCTACCAGTTCAGCGATGGCTTCACCGATGTGGTCGGCCTGATTTCCGGCCGCTACGACGACAGCCAGAACCTGCTGAAGCTCGGCGGCAACCTGGTCAAGCCGGCCCTGTGGAACGCGGTGGATTCGGTGCCGGCGAACGATCGCTATTCGTTCCTGTTCACCGAGAACTTCGGCAACGTGCAGGGCCAGGCGCCCCGCTCGGTGCCGACGCACCAGGTGCTCGACCACGCGCTGCTCAACACCGTGGCACGCGGCCTGTTCCTGCGCATGGAGTACGGCCGCGGCAACCTCGACGCACCGGTGCAGACGCTGGACGACGCGGCCTCGGCCACGGGCGTGAAGAACGCGATGGGCTCATCCGACCACGACGGTTTCGTGGTGGACCTGGTGACCCTGCCGCTGCGCTTGTTCTGACGCTTGTTCTGATCCAGCCCTGGCTGCCCGGCATCGACCGGGCAGCCTTTTTTTTGTCTCAGCCGGCGAAGCGATCCGTGGCCCGCACCAGCTCGCGGACGATGCCCGGCTCGAACGCTGAGTGCCCGGCGTCCTGCACGACCTTCAGGTCGGCCTCGGGGAACGCGCGGTGCAGGTCCCAGGCGCTGCGCATGGGGCAGACCACGTCGTAACGGCCCTGCACGATCACCGTCGGGATGTGGCGGATCCTGTCCACGTCGCGCAGCAGCTGGCCGTCCACCTCGAAGAAGCCGGCGTTGACGAAGTAGTGGCACTCGATCCGCGCGAACGCGAGGGCGAACTCGTCCTCACCGCTGGAGGCGATATGGCCTTCATCCTGGTAGAGGTAGCTGGTCGCGCCCTCCCAAACCGACCAGGCCCGTGCGGCGGCGACGCGCACCGCCGGGTCCGTGCTGGTCAGACGACGATGGTAGGCGCTGATGAGGTCGCCGTGTTCGGCCGGCGGGATGGCCGAGAGGTAGGTTTCCCAGGCGTCCGGGTACAGCTGGTCGCAACCGCCCTGGTAGAACCACTCCAGCTCCGAACGGCGCAGCATGAAGATGCCGCGCAGCACCAGTTCGCTGACGCGCTGCGGATGGGTCTCGGCATAGGCCAGCGCGAGGGTCGAGCCCCACGAGCCGCCGAAGACCTGCCACGTGTCGATACCCAGGTGTTCACGTACCTGCTCGATATCGGCGACGAGGTCCCAGGTGGTGTTGTCGGTGAGCTCCGCATGCGGCGTGGACTTGCCGCAGCCACGCTGGTCGAAAAGGACGATGCGGTATTTCTTCGGATCGAAGAACCGGCGGCAACGCGGGTTGGTGCCGCCACCAGGGCCGCCGTGGAGGAACACCACAGGCTTGCCGTCGGGGTTGCCGCTTTCCTCGAAATACAGCGTGTGCAGCGGCGAGACCTCGAGCATGCCGCTGTTGAAGGGCTCGATCGACGGGTAGAGGTCGGGGGAATCCTGGGCCATGGGGGCGGGTCCTGTGGGGAAGGCGGGGGCCAATAGGCTAATGGGCGCACCGCCGCCTGCCAACCTTAAACACTTCGGCTATCGGGCTTCCCACAATCGACCGGCGGTGACGAAGCTGAAACCCATCGCCCACAGCGCGGGCACGACGTGCCTGACGATCTCGACGATCGCGGGACGAGCGCGTTCGCCCTCGTCACCATCGTGAAGCAGGACGATCGCACCGGGGTGCACCTGTTCTAGCACGTCGCGCACCACGCGGCCGGCGTGGTCCTTTGCCTCGACCTCGTCCCAGTCACGCGGATCGATCGACCAGCCGACGAGCGTCACGCCTTCTTCGGCGAGGCGCGCGGTCTGGGCCGGGGAGATCTCTCCAAACGGTGGACGAAACAGCGCCACCGGCGTGCCCGCCACATCCTCCAACAGCGAGCGCGCCGGGAGAACCTCGGTCATCCAGAATGTCTCGGGATCGAGCGCGCGCACGTCGCGATGAGTGAAACCGTGATTGCCTACCTCGTGCCCATCGCGTGCGATAGCCCGAACCATGTCGGGCACACCGCGTGCCTTCTCGCCCAGACAGAAGAAGGTCGCCTGCACGTCGTACTCGCGCAGTATCGCCAGCAAGGCCGATGTAGCCAGCCCCGGGCCATCGTCGAAAGTCAAAGCGATCTCGCGCCGATCGGTGCGACCGCGGCCGATATACGTATCCGGGAACTGGGAGAGAAACGCGTGGTAATCCATGCCATGTCGTCCGGTAGAAGGGAGCGTGGCCTGCTCCCGCCGTGCATCAAGTGCTGGTCAGCGGGTCAGCCAGCTCTTGCGTCCGCCGCGCAATTCGTCGACCAGGCCGACCACATTGGCAGGCAGCAATAAGGTATCGATGCCGGTGTTGTAGAGCGAAACCAGCAGCATGTCCTGCCAGCCAAGCTTCAGCCTGTGGCGCGCCTGCAGACAGGCCACTCCGTTCAAAAGGGCCATCATCACCCAGTTCGCCACGGCCAGACCGAACAGCAGCCTGCTTTCGTACAGCCAGGCGGCGGCGATGCTGAGCAGCAGCGTCGGCAGCAGGGCGGACTGCGCCCAGAGCAGCCACCAGGGCAGCATCTTCATCGTATGCGCGCGGGATATCCGCCAGGCGACACGGAACGATTCCAGCCTGCCACGTGCCCAGCGACGTCGCTGCCGGAACAGCCCGAACAAGGTCGACGGACAGACCGTATAGGCGATGGCATCCGGCGCGTAGCCGATGGTGTAGCCATGTGCCAGTGCCCGCCAGGTCCAGGCGATGTCTTCTACCAGCCATTCGCCCCAGCCACCCAGCTCCCGAATCACGGCGGTCTTGTGCAAGGAGAACGCGCCGGCAACGACGTTGACCATTCCCATGCGGCTCTGAACGAAACGGATCGTCGCCAGTGCGCCGACATGCTCGTAGAACTGGAAGCTATGCAGCCAGGAGTCGTGGCGACCGGCTGGTACGATCAAGCCACAGGCCGCCGCGTGCGTGGGCGACGCGTATAACGCCTCCACGGCCAGACGCAGGGCTCCGGGCAGGATGACAGTATCGCTGTCTATCACCGTTACGACGTCGGAATCGGTCGAAATCAGGGGGAGGGCCGCATCGAGCGCTCGCCCCTTGGCACCACTGTTTCGCGCGAGCGAACACAGCACGTAGTGCTTTCGTCGAGGATGTCGCAACCATTCGGCAAGAGAGCCGGGTGTCGTATTGCTCGAACCGTCGTCGATGAGGATGACTTCCATTTTTCCGCGGTAATCCGTGGCCTCGATCGCGTCGAGCGTACGCAGAAACGAGTCTTCGGGTTCGTTGAAAAACGGCACGAGGATGGAGACGAACGGATAGTTCGCCAACCTGGGGGTGGCGACCTGCACGGGACGAAACGCCTTCACCAAAGACCAGACGAGCAGAAACAACAGACACAGCGCCAGAAGCAGGGTCGAAAACCCGATGAAGCCCAGAAGCACCGAAAGACTGATCATATTGACAACGATGTCATGAGGCCGGCGTCGAGCATGTCGTTCCGGTCTTCGGCAATCTGTGAGGAGCCGCACAGTTTCCATCCCCCGACGAGAGTCTTTTATCCAGACATCTTTTAACGCGGCAATTGCCGTGCCTACATTGATCATCCGTCCTCGCGGAGTCAGGCGCCATGGCACCCTCTTCTCAGAATATTCTGTCCGAAAACGTGCCTTGCGCGCCGTCTTTCAAGGCACGATTTGACATCGGTGTCATTCTCGGCGACTGCGGCATCGAGCCAACGGTCGAACGCTATGACGCGGCCGCGGGTGCCATCTCGTGGCCGCTGATCGATTATTCGTCCTGCGCGCCCACCGACGACCAGCTGGCCATCAATCGTTGGCTGACGCGTGCTCCCCTGGCGGGCAAGCGCATCCTGCATGTCGGGGCCGGCAATTCATCCCTCGCCAGTCTGCTGGCGGACGACGTCGATGCCGTCGTCGCGGTCACGGTGTCCGTCGATGAATGGCGACATGCGCAGAGGCTCGATCTACCCGGCTATACACCATTGCTCATGAACAAGCATGGCGAAACCTTCGCCAACGCTTTCGACGCCGGTTCGTTCGACTACATCGTCGACAACAACCTGAGCAGCTTCGCCTGCTGCCAAAAGCATTTCGAGCGTTACTTCGCTGCGATCGCCGAAGCGCTCGCGGAGGATGGCGTCATCCTCACGCATTGGTTCGGCATGCAATGGGTGCTCGATGTCGGCGTGGACGATGTCGAGCCCGCATGGCTGCTCGACGAGCATAAACTGCGGACGATCGCTACCGCGTTTGGCCTGAGGCTGGATCGCGACGGCGATGTATTTTTCATGCGGCACGCGGATCGATCCGGCGGATCGTGAGCATGATCGGAGCGATGGGGCGGTTGCGGCGGCTGTGGCGCGTGGGACGCCGGGAGCCACGTTTCAAGCTGCTGCTTCTGGACAATCTGACGACCACGCTCGGAGCCAGTTTCACCCTGGTCGCCTTGCCGTTTCTGGTCATGCGGCTGACCGGAAAAGCATGGGACCTCGGCATCACGATGGCGATCGAAGCTACGCCGAGCCTTTGTCTGTTGCTGGCTTTCCCGCGCCTGCTCGATCGCGTCGACCCGTTGCGAACGCTGCGCCTGTGTCGGTGGTTCTTCGTCATCGCCAATGCGGCGATCGCGTTGCTGGTCTGGCGGGGTGGCATGTCGATCGTCGCCGTCTATGTTTCGACGGCACTCGGTGGAATCGTCTGGGCCGTTGCATTTCCCGCCGGGCGCGCGGTGTTCACTTTGTATGTCCGCAAAGGCTGGCTGTCTATCGGCAACGCGATCTTCGCGCTGGTCTCGGCGGTGGCGACCGTGGTACTGCCGCTGGTTGCAGGATGGCTGATCTTCGGCACCCGGGGAGATACTGGGTTGGCCGTGGCCTTCGGCATCGACGCGATCTGTGTCCTCTGCTCCCTGCCGCTGCTGGCTGCGCTGCGCCGCCATGGGCCGATTCGCCGCTCGCCCGGCAGCCCGTCGAGCCCACGGGTCACGACATCGGCCACAGCCAAGGCCATCGCTATTCCGCGGGTGTTCCATGCCTATGTCTTCGCCAGCTCGGTGCTCGTGTTCGGTCCGGTGCAGATCCTGCTGCCCTTGATCCTGGCCAGACACCGAGGCGGAAGCTATCTGCTGATCTATGTCGTGCAATGTATGGGCGTCGGCGTGGCCAGCACCGTCGCCCAGCGCGTCGCGCCCTCGTTTCCAGGTACCGCGCGCCGGATGCTGGCCTGCTGGGCCGTCGCATCTACCGCCTATCTACTTCTTTGTCAGGCAAGCGGTCCGGCCGTGACGCTGCTGGCGTTCCTGCTGTTTTCCTTCGCCGCCGCCCGCCATGGCATCCAGTCGCAGTCGTGGCTGCAACGCCATGTGCCGTCACACGATGTGGGCCACGAGATGACGCGTTTTTCGGCAGCCACGTTGTGTGGCACGCCCATCGCTGCCTTGCTGACAGGAGGTGCCATGGACGCGCTGGGTTTCGAAGCCGCGACCCTGGTCCTGTCGCTGGCGATCACGCTTGGCGTGCTTCTGGGGGCGGTGCACGTGCATCGACTCGGTGAGACGCTATGTTGTCGTTGACCATGTTGAGGTTGAAGCTTCCACGGCCGGAACCGCATGTTGCTCCGCAAGCCGGTCGCTCGCCGGCCATGGACGTCACACGGGCGGTCGCCTGCGCCATGGTGGTGCTGGTTCATACCGCTGCCACCTATTTTTATGCGTTCGGCTCGATGTGGCTGCCATCCGTGACCTACGATGCCGTTGCCCGGGCGGCGGCCCCGATCTTCTTCATGTTGTCCGGGGCATTGCTGCTGTGGAAGGACGAGCCGATCCCGACGTTCTATCGCCGCCGCGCGTTGCGCGTCGTGCCACCCCTGGTGTTCTGGACCGTCTTGTATGTCGTCGTCTTCGGTGACCGATCCATTTCGTGGACCGCACAGGTCGCCCATTACCTCATGGAGCCGTACCGACACCTTTGGTACTTCTACGTGGCTTTGGGTCTTTATCTTTCCGCCCCCTTCCTGAGCAGGATGCTGCGAGCATCGACACCGGCGGAGACAAGGATCTTCCTGCTGCTGTGGTTCATGGTGTCCTGCGTGCTCAACCAGGTGCGCCTGCTGGTGTCGGAAGACTGGGATCCGCCATCGTTCCTGGGCGTGCAGCTGTTCTCAGGATTCGTCGGCTTCTTCGTGCTGGGCGCCTATCTGACCCGGTACACTCCGATCGTCTCGCCGGCCGACCGATGGCGATGTCTGCTGGTCTTTGTGGCATCGGTGGCCGGTATCGTCGTGGCGACTTATCTATATTCCGGATACCGGGGCGAACCGAACGAGTTCTTCTTCGCCTACCAGACGCCCCTGGTCGCGATAGCGTCCGTGTCCGCTTTCGTATGGCTGACGACCATCCCCCGGGTGCCGACACCGCTGATGACGCCGATCCGCTGGATTGCCGACGGCTCACTCGGCATCTACGGGCTGCATCCCATGGTCCTGTGGCTCTACGTGGAACGTTTGCACGTCGATGACGATCTGACCGCACCTTGGGCCCGCATCCCGATCGTCTGGCTCGCGGTGTTCGTGTCGACGGCCCTCGTGATTCACCTGGCAAGAAAAATACCGCTGTTGCGTCGCGTCGCCTGACGCTGACGACATGTCCCTTTCATGCGCCTCGAGGCATGCCCTCGCCGCTTCCGCGCCGGGCCAGATACCCTTGGTTCAGAGTGTGCTAGAGCAGCTTCCCCGGATTCATGATGCCGTTGGGGTCCCATACCGCCTTGATCCCGCGCATCAGCGCGATCTCGGCTTCGCTACGAACACTGCCCAGCCAGGGCTTCTTGACCAGGCCGATGCCGTGTTCGGCGGAGATGCTGCCGCCATGGCGGTGCAGCGTGTCGACCAGCAAGGAGGTGACGTGCTCGCACTGGGCGACGAACACGGCATTGTCCAGGCCTTCCGGCTTTAGCACGTTGATGTGCAGGTTGCCGTCGCCGATATGCCCGAACCAGACCACGTCGACATCGGGGTACTCCGCCGCGAGCAGGGTCTGCATGTCCGCCATGAAGGCGGGCACGGCGGAGATCCGCACCGAGACATCGTTCTTATAGGGTTTGTGCGGCGCCAGCGACTCCGTGATGCCCTCGCGCAACCGCCACAACGACGCAGCCTGCGCCTCGCTGGAACTGATGACGCCGTCCACCACCCAGCCCTCGCCCAGGCAGAACTCGAAGAAGGCCAGGGCGGCGGCTTCGGCGGCGGCATCGGGCACGTCGAACTCGGCCACCACGTAGAACGGATGGTCTTCCTCGAAGGGACGCCGTGCGCCATGGGCCACCACGTGGTGCAACGCCCGGTCGGTGAAGAATTCGAAGGCGCCCAGGCTGAGGGAGTGCCGCGCTTCGGCAAACACCTTCATCAGGGCATCCATGGCAGGGATGGCCAGCAGCATCACTTGCGAGGGCGGCGGCGGCGAGGTCAGGCTGAGGGTGGCCTCGACGACGATGCCAAGGGTGCCTTCGGAGCCGATGACCAGGTGCCGGAAATCGTAGCCGGAGGCGTTCTTGACCAGCCCCCGGTTAAGGTCCAGCAGCTCGCCCGTGCCCGTGACCACCTTCAGCCCGGCCACCCACTGGCGGGTGTTGCCGTAGCGGATCACGCGGATGCCGCCGGCGTTGGTGGCGATATTGCCGCCGATCTGGCACGAACCGCGCGCGGCGAAGTCCACCGGGTAGATCAGCGAGTGCTCGCGGGCGGCGTTATGCACCGCTTCCAGGGCGATGCCGGGCTGCACGGTGAGGGTGCGGTCGATCGGGTCGAAGTCGAGTACGCGGTTCATGCGGTCGAGCGTGACCACCAGTTCGCCATGGGCGGCCACGGCACCGCCGGAGAGGCCGGTGCGACCGCCGGACGGCACCAGCCCGACGCCCTGCCCGTTCGCCCAGCGCACGATGCCCTGCACTTCCGCCACCGTGGCCGGGTAGGCGATGGCCAGTGGCGCCGGTGTCCAGCGGCGCGTCCAGTCGCGCCCGTGGTGTTCCAGGTCGCCCGGTTCCGTGGACAGCTTCAGGTCGGGAAGGAGACGGGCCAGTTCGGCCAGGCGCGGATCGGTCATGGGAATCTCGCTCGGGTGTCCATCGAGGGTGCCAGTCCCGTCGCCGCGCTGCAACATGGGCGCCCCGATCTGGCATAGTGTTCAGCCGATCCGCGGAACAGAAGCGCCAGCCATGAAACGCACGTCGTACCCGAAAGAAGACATCAAGGTGCTGCTGCTGGAAGGGGTGAGCCGCAGCGCACTCGACACCTTCCGCCAGGCCGGTTACTCGCAGATCGAGTTCCACGAGAAATCGCTGCCCGAGGACGAACTCAAGCAGCGCATCGCCGATGCGCACATCGTCGGCATCCGCTCGCGCACGCACCTCTCCGCCGACGTCCTGGCCGAGGCGCGCCGCCTCATCGCGGTGGGCTGCTTCTGCATCGGCACCAACCAGGTCGATGCGGCCGAGGCCGAGCGCCTGGGCGTGCCGGTGTTCAACGCGCCCTACTCCAACACGCGCAGCGTGGCCGAGCTGGTCATCGCCGAGACGATCATGCTGGTGCGGCGCATCCCCGAGAAGAACGCCGAGTGCCATCGCGGCGGCTGGTCCAAGTCGGCCGCCGGCAGCTTCGAGGTGCGCGACAAGGTGCTGGGCATCGTCGGTTATGGCCATATCGGCACCCAGGTCGGCGTGCTGGCCGAATCGCTGGGCATGCGCGTGATCTTCCACGATATCGAGCCCAAGCTGTCGCTGGGCAACGCGCGGCCGGCCTCCAGCCTGGACGACCTGCTCGAGCGTGCCGACGTGGTCACGCTGCACGTGCCGGAAACCGCGCAGACCAGGCACCTGATCGGTGCCGCGGAGATCGCCCGCATGCGTGCCGGCTCCATGCTGATCAACGCCTCGCGCGGCACGGTGGTGGATATCGACGCGCTGGCCGACGCGCTGCGCGAGAAGCACCTTGCCGGCGCCGCCATCGACGTGTTCCCCGTCGAGCCCAAGGGCAACGGCGATCCGTTCGTCTCGCCGCTGGTGGGCATGGACAACGTGATCCTCACCCCGCATGTCGGCGGCAGCACCGCCGAGGCGCAGGAGAACATCGGCATCGAGGTCGCGTCCAAGCTGGTGCGCTACAGCGACAACGGCAGCACGCTCTCGGCGGTGAACTTCCCCGAGGTGTCCCTGCCCGGCCACCCGACCAGCCGCCGCCTGCTGCATATCCACCGCAACATCCCCGGTGTGCTGTCGCGGGTGAACGAGGTGTTCTCGCGCGAGGCGGTCAACATCGACGGCCAGTACCTGCAGACCTCCCCGCAGGTGGGTTACGTCGTCATCGACGTGACCACCAGCGAGGAGCACGCGGTGGCCCTGCGCAACGAACTGGCGGCCATCGAAGGCACGCTGCGGGCGCGCGTCCTCTACTGACGCGAGCCCGCGTCGCGCCAGCCACGCCTTTTTTTCGCGACCGGCGCCGGCGGGTCGTCCTAGCATCGGATCACCGTATCCCTGCGCTGGACGACCCATGTCTGCTCCGATCACCTGTGTCGCCGACCTGCGCGAGCTGGCCCGCAAGCGCGTTCCCCGCGCCTTCTTCGACTACGCCGACCATGGCTCGTACGACGAGGTAACGCTGCGCGACAATCGCGCCGTGTTCGACCGCATCCGCCTGCGCCAGCGGGTAATGATCGACGTCGACCAGCGCGACCTGGCGACGACCATCGTCGACCAGCCGGTGTCGCTTCCCCTGGCCATCGCACCCACCGGGCTGACCGGCCTCACCCACGGGTCCGGCGAAATACTGGCCGCGCGCGCCGCCGGCGCGGCGGGCATCCCGTTCTGCCTGAGCACCATGTCGATCTGTTCGGTGGAACAGGTCGCGGCAGCAGTTGACCACCCCTTCTGGTTCCAGATCTACGTCATGCGCGACCGCGGCTTCACCCGCTCCCTGATCGCCCGTGCGCGCGAGGCCGGCTGTTCGGCACTCATGGTCACGGCCGACCTGCAGATCCAGGGCCAACGCCATCGCGAGATCAAGAACGGCATGACCGTGCCGCCGAAGCTCACCCTGAAGAACCTGGTGGACATCCTCGGCAAGCCGCGCTGGGTACAAGGCGTACTGACCGCACCGAGTCGATCGTTCGGCAACCTGGCCGGCCAGATCGACGGGGCCGGCGGGCTGACCACGCTGGCCCAGTGGATCGGCAGCCAGTTCGATCCACGGCTGAGCTGGGACGACATCGCCTGGATCAGGGACCTGTGGCCCGGCAAGCTGATCCTCAAAGGCATCATGGACCCCGACGATGCCCGTGCAGCGGTGGCCGCCGGCGTCGATGCCATCGTGGTCTCCAACCACGGCGGCCGACAGCTGGACGGCGCCATCGCCTCGGCCGTCGCCCTGCCCCGCGTGGTCGACGCGGTGGGCAACGATATCGAGGTGCTGTTCGACGGCGGCATCCAGACCGGGCAGTCGCTGCTCAAGGCCGTGGCGCTGGGCGCGCGTGCCGGCCTCATCGGCAAGGCATTCCTCTACGGACTCGGTGCCATGGGCCAGGAGGGCGTGACGCGCGTCATCGAGATATTGCGTCGCGAACTGGACGTCAGCATGGCACTGACCGGGCATACGTCGGTGCACGACCTGGATCGCTCGGTGCTGCTGGACGAGCATGGCGAGCCGTGGCTGCCGGTGCATGCGCGGGTGCAGGGCACCACCTGAGGTCGCCGTTCCTACGCGTTCCGCGAAGCAGATGCGCCTTGCGCTGCCCGACACACCTCGCGCAGCCACGTTCCGAACGCGGCGCGCGATCCGCCGTCGTCCACGCCACGTGGCGAGCACAGGTAGTAAGCGGATGTCGGCCGCGCTTCGATAGCGAACAGCGGGATGAGCCGCCCCGCCTGCAGATACCGCCAGGCAAGACTACGCCGGACCAGGGCCACGCCCTGCCCGTTCAACGCCGCTTCCATCAGCATGCCCAGATCCATCAACCGATGGCCCTGGGTAGGCTCGTCGACATCCCCCGTGCCGGTATGCTCGCGCGCCGCACGCATCCACGGTCCCCACGGTTCGAGCGGGCAGCGCAGCAGCACGCCACGGCGCAGCATGTCGGCGGGCGTATCGAAGCGGACCCGGGCCAGGTAGGCAGGACTGGCCACCGGGAACACGGTGTCGTCGGTCAGCCGTTCGCTGAGCACGCCGTCGAACGCACCGTCGCCGAAACGGATCTCCACGTCCCAGCCGGGCGCGGTGATGTCCAGGTAAGGGATCGAGGGCATCAGCTCCAGTTCGATGTCCGGATGCCGTTCGCTGAAAGCCGGCAGGTGCGGCACCAGCAGGTCGCGACCGAACGTGGGTGGCGTGGCGACACGCAGGCGCCGGCGCGAGGTGGACGCACGCTGGTGGTACGCGGACCGCGTAAGCAGGCCCAGCGCGACATTCACCTGCTCCAGGTATTCCCGACCGATGGCCGTGGGCTCCACGCCCCGCCCCGTACGCGACAGCATCTTTACGCCCAGCAGCGACTCCAGCGCAGCCACCCGCTTGGCCACGGCGCTGGGCGTGATCGCCAGCTCATGGCTGGCCCGTTCGAACGAACCCAGCCTGGCCGCCGCTTCCAGGGCGCGCAGATGCGCGGTGGACGGCAGGCGAACCGCCGGCTCCAGCGCATGCGGTCGATGATGGCTGCCGTCGGGCGACGGATGGCGAGGGGAAGTCATGGGCACCGTTCTCCTGGCCGCCACCTTAAACGAAAAAAGGCGCCCCATCGGGACGCCTTTTCGAATAATGGTCGGGGTGGCGAGATTCGAACTCGCGACCACTACACCCCCAGCGTAGTGCGCTACCAGGCTGCGCTACACCCCGACGAGCAAACGATTGTAGCAGCAACGCCGTGAACTGCGAAAGCGGTTCAACGACGAAGCAGGGTAAGGACTTCTTCCAGCTCCAGGCGAACCTGACGGACGATCTGATGGGACATGCTGGCTTCCATCCGGGCCTGGGGGCCCTCCAGCCGCGCACGCGCACCGGTGATGGTGAAACCCTCGTCGTACAGCAACGAGCGGATCTGGCGGATCATCAGCACGTCGTGGCGCTGGTAGTAGCGACGGTTGCCGCGGCGCTTGACCGGCTTGAGCGCGGGAAATTCCTGCTCCCAGTAGCGCAGTACATGCGGCTTGACGCCGCAAAGCTCGCTGACCTCACCGATGGTGAAATAGCGCTTTGCCGGGATCGCCGGAAGCTCGGTGTTATTCCCTGGGTCCAGCATAGCCCTCGACTCTTACCTTGAGTTTCTGGCCGGGACGGAAGGTGACGACCCGCCGGGCAGAGATGGGAATTTCTTCGCCGGTCTTGGGATTGCGACCGGGACGCTGATTCTTCTGGCGCAGATCGAAATTGCCGAAGCCGGACAACTTGACCTGTTCGCCACGCTCGAGGGCTTCGCGCACGACCTCGAAGTACGCGTCAACGAACTCCTTGGCCTCACGCTTGTTGAGACCCACGTCGAGGAAAAGCCGCTCGGCCATTTCCGCCTTGGTCAGCGCCATCTTACCCTCGCAATCTTGCCTTGCATGTCTTCTCCAATGCCCCCACCGCTTCTGCCACGCGAGCGTCGGCATCTTCGTCGGTAAGGGTGCGTGAAGCGTCCTGTAAAATCAAGCCCATAGCGAGACTCTTTCGTCCTTCGTCGATCCCCTTTCCGGCGTATCGATCGAACAGTCGAAGCTCTTTCAGGACCTCTCCCAGGGCACCCCGCACGGCGGTCTCGACGGCGGACCAGGACACCTCTTCCGGCAGTTCCACGGCGATGTCGCGGCGGACGGCGGGGAAGCGGGTCACTCGGGTGGCGCTGGGCAGCCGACGCGCGAGGATCGGCTCGAGGGCCAACTCCATCACGTGCACATCGGGGCCCAGGTCCAGCGCCTTGGCCAGCGCCGGATGCAGAGCGCCCAGGTAGCCGACGGGCTGGCCGTCGCGCAGCACCCGCGCGCTGCGACCCGGATGCAGCCAGGACGGCAGGCTTTCGGTGTCGACCGACCAGCGGGCCGGCTCACCGGTGTGGGCGATCAAGGCATCGAGGTCGCCCTTGAGGTCGAAGAAATCGACCGTGCGCGACGGCGCACCCCATTGCTCGGCACGCGCGGGGCCCGAGGCGACCACCGCCACGCGGCCGATCTCATCGGGCGCACCGCCGGTGGCATGGAAGCTGCGCGCCACCTCGAACAAACGGACGCGCTCCTGCTGGCGCGCACGGTTGTGCCGCAGGACCTCGACCAGGCCGGGCAGCAGCGAGGTGCGCATCACCGCCAGGTCGGCGGAAAGCGGGTTGGCCAGCGGCACCCAGGCATGATCCAGGCCCCAGGTGGTCAGCAGGTCGGCGCCGAGGAAGGACAGCGTCACCGCCTCGAAGTACCCGCGCGCGGCCAGCTGGTCGCGCAGGGCCATCTCGGTCAGGCGCGCCTCCGGCTCCGAGCGCAAGGCGATCTGGCCGGCGGGAATGTGCGTGGGGATGCGCTCGTAACCGTGGATGCGGGCGACTTCCTCGATGAGGTCTTCCTCGCGCTCGATATCGAAGCGGCTGCTCGGCGGGGTCACCCGCCAGCCGTCGGCGATCTCTTCCACGCCCATGCCCAGGGCGGTAAAGATACGGGCCACTTCGTCGGCCGTGACCTCGATACCCAGGATGCGGTGCAGGCGCGCGTGGCGCAGGACGACCGGCGCATGCTCGCGCAGGTCTTCCGGACGCTCCGCCAGCGTGATCGGGCCCGCCTGGCCGCCGGCGATCTGCAGCAGCAGCTCGGTGGCCCGCTCCATGGCGCGCCGCGGCAGCGCCGGATCGACGCCGCGCTCGTAGCGATGCGAGGCATCCGTGTGCAGGCCGAGCTTGCGCGCGCGGCCCATGATGGCCGCGGGGGCGAAATGCGCGGCTTCCAGGAACACGTTGCGCGTGCTCTCGGTCACACGCGAATCGAAGCCGCCCATGATGCCGGCCACGGCCAGGGCGCGGGCTTCATCGGCAATCACCACGAACGAGGGGTCCAGCGTGGCCGTGTTGCCGTCGAGCAGCTTCAGGGTTTCGCCCGGCCCCGCATGACGCACGACGATGGCGCCGTGCAGCGTGTCGTTGTCGAAGGCATGCAGCGGGTGGCCGAGTTCCAGCATCACGTACTGGGTGACGTCCACGATGGCGCTGATCGGACGGATGCCGGCGCGACGCAGGCGTTCGGCCATCCACAGCGGCGAGGCGGCCGCTGCATCGATACCTTCGATGATGCGCCCCAGGTAGCGCGGCGCGTCCGCGCCGGCGTCGAGGCGCACCTCGCGCGTGGCACTCGCGGTCACCGGCACCGCGTCGACACCGATGGCCTTGACCCGGCTGCCGAACAGGGCCGCCACGTCGTGCGCCAGGCCGTTGAGGCCCAGCACGTCGGGGCGGTTCGGGGTGATCTTCAGCTCGATGCTGGCGTCGGGCAGGCCAAGGTAGTCGGCCAGCGGGGTGCCGACCGGCGCATCGGCCGGCAACTCGAGCAGGCCCGATGCGTCGGCGTCGATGCCCAGTTCCTTGGCCGAACACAGCATGCCGAACGATTCGACACCGCGCAGTGTCGCCGCCTTGATCGCGATACCGCCGGGCAGCGTGGCGCCCACCGTGGCCAGCGGGACGCGGATGCCAACGCGCGCATTGGGCGCACCGCAGACGATCTGCACCGGTTCGCCGAGGCCGGCGTCGACCATGCAGACCTGCAGGCGATCGGCTTCGGGGTGCCTGGTGGCGGCCACGATCTCGGCCACGACCACACCTTGCAGCCCGTCACCCAGTTCGGTGACCTCTTCCACTTCCAGGCCGGACATGGTGAGCGCATGGACCAGCGCCGCGCGGTCGTCATTGATGGCGACCAGTTCGCGCAACCAGTTTTCGGAGAATTTCATGGGAACACTCTTTGATCCGGAGGGCGGTCAGGCGAACTGGCGAAGGAAGCGCAGGTCGTTCTCGAAGAAGGCGCGCAGGTCGCCGACGCCGTAGCGCAGCATGGCGAAGCGCTCCACGCCCAGGCCGAAGGCGAACCCGGTGTAACGCTCCGGATCGATGCCGCAGTTGGCCAGCACGGTCGGGTGGACCATGCCGCAGCCGAGCACTTCCAGCCAGCGCGTGGAACCGTCTTCGGCATCCCAGCGGATATCCACTTCCGCCGAGGGCTCGGTAAACGGGAAGTAGCTGGGACGGAAGCGCATCTCGAAATCGCGTTCGAAGAACGCGCGGATGAACTCGGCCAGCGTGCCTTTCAGGTCGGCGAAGCTGGAGGTCTCGTCGACCAGCAGGCCCTCGATCTGGTGGAACATCGGCGAATGGGTCTGGTCGGAATCGCTGCGGTACACCTTGCCCGGCGCGATGATGCGGATCGGCGGCTGACGCCCCTGCATCGAGCGCACCTGCACCGGCGAGGTATGCGTGCGCAGCAGGCGACCGTCGCCGAAGTAGAAGGTGTCGTGCATCGCCCGCGCGGGATGGTGCGGCGGGAAGTTCAGCGCTTCGAAGTTGTGCCAGTCGTCCTCGATCTCGGGGCCGTCGGCCCGCTGGTAGCCGAGGCGACCGAAGATGTCGGCGATGCGCTCGAGCGCACGTGTGATCGGATGGATGCCGCCGTATTCGCCATCGCGGCCCGGCAGCGTGACGTCGATGCGTTCCGAGGCGAGGCGGCGATCCAGCTCGGCCTGCTCCAGCGCCTGCTTGCGGGCGGCAATGGCGTCGGTGAGGCGCTCCTTGACGCGGTTGACCTCGGCGCCCCGCGCCTTACGCTCATCGCCCTGCAACTGGCCCAGGGCCTTGAGCGCCGCGGTGACTGCACCGTTCTTGCCCAGCAGCGCGACGCGGACGGCGTCCAGCGCCTCCAGCGAGGCGGCCGCATCGATGTCGCGCAAGGACGCGTCGATATGCTCGATCGATTCCATCGGATTTCCTGACGTCCAAAAAAGAAATGGGGAGAAGGCAAGGCCTTCTCCCCACGTCATCCATCTTCGCGCGACATCGCTATCGCGCGTTCAAAGCGGATTACGCAGCCAGACTGGCCTTGGCCTTCTCTGCGATCACGCCAAATGCCTTGATGTCGTGCACGGCGAGGTCGGCGAGGACCTTGCGGTCGACGGCGATCTCGGCCTTGGCCAGACCGTTGATCAGGCGGCTGTACGACAGACCGAACTGACGGGCAGCAGCATTGATACGGACGATCCACAGGGCGCGGAACTGACGCTTGCGCTGCTTGCGGCCGATATAGGCGTACTGGCCAGCCTTGATGACGGCCTGGTTGGCTACGCGGAATACCTTGCGACGGGCGTTGTAGTAGCCCTTCGCACGGCCGAGGATTTTTTTGTGACGACGACGGGCGGTAACGCCACGCTTAACACGAGCCATGGTTCAACCCTCCCTTAGAGATACGGCAACATGCGAGCTACACCCTTGGTGTCGCAAGCTTTGACGTGGTTGGGAGCGCGCAGGCCGCGCTTACGCTTGGTCGACTTCTTGGTCAGGATATGTGACTTGAAGGCATGACCGGCTTTGAACTTGCCGGATGCGGTCTTGCGAAAACGCTTCGCTGCCGCCCGGTTGGTCTTGATCTTGGGCATCGGAATGCTCCGTATTCGGTTGCTGACTGATCCGGCGGCAAGCCCTTGCGGGACAAGCACTTTCCATCCTGCCGGGTACGGTGGTACGGCCCATCCATACGGGCCGAGCCGGCGATGATACACGAAGAACGCGGTAGGAGCGCACGTTGTGCGCGAAAAGCCTACAAAGCGGGGACGCGGCGAGCCCCAATCGTGGGGGACACGGACAGGGCGAGGGCGGGGCGAGGGCGGGGCGAGCCCGGATCGCGCACATCGTGCGCTCCTACACCCCTTATCCGTCGCGGGTAGCAAAAAGGCGCCCGGGGGCGCCTTTCTGGTTCAGATCTTCTTCTTGGGGCCGATCATCATGACCATCTGGCGGCCTTCGAGACGGGGGAAGGACTCCACCACGCCATCTTCGCCGATGTCCGTCTGGACCCGGCGGGCCAGGTTCTGGCCGAGGTCCTGATGGGACATTTCGCGACCGCGGAAGCGGATGGTGACCTTGACCTTGTCGCCTTCTTCCAGGAACTCGCGCATCTTGCGCAGCTTGATCTGGTAGTCGCCCTCGTCGGTGACGGGGCGGAACTTCACTTCCTTGATCTCGACCTGCTTCTGCTTCTTCTTCGCAGCCGAAGCCTTCTTCTGGGCCTCGAACTTGAACTTGCCGTAATCCATGATCTTGCAGACCGGCGGATCGCCGTTCGGCTGGATTTCGACCAGATCCATGCCCAGCTCTTCAGCGGCCTTGATGGCGTCTTCCGTCCGCATGATGCCGAGCTGCTCGCCTTCCGCGCCAAGCACGCGGACCTGCGGGACACGAATGTCTCTGTTCTTGCGATTGCCCTTGTTATCGGTCGTAGCGATACCGCTATCCTCCAGAAGATTGATCCCAATACCGGACCCGTGGCGTCAGCGACGGGTCTCGGCTTCCAAACGTTCGACGAACTGGGCCAACGGCATGCTGCCGAGGTCCTCGCCGCCGCGGGTACGTACGGAGATGGTACCTGTTTCTTTCTCGCGGTCACCGACCACGATCAGATAAGGCACCTTCTGCAACGTGTGCTCGCGGATTTTATATCCGACTTTTTCGTTGCGCAAATCGGAGTTTACCCTGAACCCTTGTCCGACAAGGGCTTGGGTTACCTCCTGCACATAATCGGCCTGAGCGTCGGTAATGCTGAATGCAACCGCCTGAATGGGGGCAAGCCACGTCGGAAGCAAGCCCGCGTGGTGCTCGATCAGGATGCCGATGAACCGCTCCATCGACCCCACGATGGCCCGGTGGAGCATGACCGGGTGCTGGCGCTGGCTGTTTTCGTCGACATATTCGGCGCCCAGGCGCTCGGGCATCATGAAATCGACCTGCATCGTGCCCACCTGCCAGGCGCGGCCGATGGAATCCTTCATGTGGTACTCGATCTTGGGGCCGTAGAAGGCGCCCTCGCCCGGCAGTTCCTCCCAGGCCACGCCGGCCGCCTGGAGCGCGGCGCGCAGGGCGTGCTCGGCCTTGTCCCAGACCTCGTCGGCACCGATCCGCTTTTCGGGGCGCAGGGCGATCTTCATGGCGATCTCGTTGAAGCCGAAATCGTCGTAGACCTTCATGGCCTGGGCGTGGAACGCCGCGACCTCGCCTTCGATCTGGGCCGGGGTGCAGAAGATATGGCCGTCGTCCTGGGTGAAGGCGCGCACCCGCATGATGCCGTGCAGGGCACCGGAGGGTTCGTTACGGTGGCAACCGCCGAACTCGCCGTAGCGGATCGGCAGGTCGCGGTAGCTGTGCAGGTGGGTGTTGAAGATCTGGATGTGGCCCGGGCAGTTCATGGGCTTCAGGGCGTACGTGCGCTTCTCCGACTCGGTGAAGAACATATTCTCCTGGTAGTTGTCCCAGTGACCGGACTTCTTCCAGAGGCTGACGTCCATGATCTGCGGACCACGCACCTCCTGGTAGCCGCTGCTCTTGTAGACGCCGCGCACGTACTGCTCCACCGCCTGCCAGATGGCCCAGCCCTTGGGGTGCCAGAAGATCATGCCAGGCGCTTCTTCCTGCATGTGGAAGAGGTCGAGCTGCTTGCCGATGCGGCGGTGGTCGCGCTTCTCGGCCTCCTCCAGCTGGTGCAGGTAGGCCTTGAGGTCCTTGTCGTTGAGCCAGGACGTGCCGTAGATGCGGGTAAGCATCTCGTTGTTGGAATCACCGCGCCAGTAGGCGCCGGCCACCTTCATCAGCTTGAAGGCGCGCAGCTTGCCCGTGTTGGGCACGTGCGGGCCACGGCAGAGGTCGGTGAACTCACCCTGCGTGTAGAGCGACAGCGTCTCGCCCGCCGGGATGCTCTCGATGATCTGGGCCTTGTACTCCTCGCCCAAGCCACGGAAGAAGTCGATCGCCTCGTCGCGGCTCTTGACCGAGCGCGTCACCGGGATCTGTTCCTTGACGATCTTTTCCATCTCCGCCTGGATGGCCTCGAGGTCGTCCGGGGTGAAGGGGCGTTCGTAGGCGAAGTCGTAGTAGAAACCGTTGTCGATCACCGGGCCGATGGTGACCTGCGCGCCGGGGAACAGGCGCTGCACGGCCTGGCCCAGCAGGTGGGCCGTGGAGTGGCGCAGGATGTCCAGCGCCTCGGGGCTCTTGTCGGTGACGATCTCGAGCGCGGCATCGTGGTCGATCGTGAAGCTGGCATCCACCAGCGTGCCGTCCACCTTGCCGGCGAGCGTGGCCTTGGCAAGGCCCGCACCGATGGAGGCGGCGATGTCCTGCACGGACACCGGGTGATCGAACGGGCGCTGGCTGCCGTCGGGTAGCGTGATCTGGATCATGAATGCGAATTCCGGACAAACAAAAAGGGCGCCATGCGCCCTTCGAAGATGACGAAGACGTGGCGTGGAGTCAGAGGGAGGGGCGCGTAGTCCGCATGTCGCACACTCGGCCAGCGTTACCGCGGGCCACCTTCGTCGGCTGGATACCTGCAAAAGCTAGATCAGGCACGCGGCCGTGTCAATCCGGGCGTCCGTTACACTGTGTCATTCGCTACGAGAACAGGCCCTCCCCATGCGTATCCTGGTCACCGGCACCGCCGGTTTCGTCGGCTCGGCCCTCACCGAGCGCCTGCTGGCCCGCGGCGACACCGTGCTGGGCTTCGACAACCACAACGATTATTACGACCCCGCGCTGAAAGAAGCACGCGTGGCCCGCTTCATCGACCACCCGAACTACACCCACGTACGCGCCGATCTTGCCGAGCAGGCTGCAGTGGACAAGGCCTTCGCCGATTTCCAGCCGGAGCGCGTGGTCAACCTCGCCGCCCAGGCCGGCGTGCGTTATTCGCTGACCCACCCGCACGCGTACGTGCAAAGCAACCTGGTCGGCTTCGTCAACATCCTGGAGGCATGCCGCCGGCACGCGGTCGGCCATCTGGTCTACGCATCGTCCAGCTCGGTCTACGGCGCGAACCGGAAAATGCCCTTCGCCGTCGAGGATGCCGTGGACCACCCGGTCAGCCTGTATGCGGCGACCAAGAAGTCCAACGAGCTGATGGCGCACACCTACAGCCACCTGTTTGGCCTGCCCACCACGGGGTTACGCTTTTTCACGGTGTACGGCCCGTGGGGCCGGCCGGACATGTCGCCGATCCTGTTCGCCCGCCGCATCGTGCAGGGCGAGGCCATCGACGTCTTCAACCACGGCAACCACAGCCGCGACTTCACCTATATCGACGACATCGTCGAGGGCGTGGTCCGCACGCTGGACCACCCGGCCCAGCCAGACCCGGGCTACGACCCGGTGGCGCCGCATGCCGGCAGTTCGTCGGCGCCGTATCGCGTGTACAACATCGGCAATGACGAACCCGTCCAGCTACTCGACTTCATCGGCCTGCTCGAGAAACACCTGGGCCGCACGGTCGAAAAGCGCCTGCTGCCGATGCAGCCGGGCGACGTGCCGGATACCTGGGCCGACGTCTCGGCGATCCGCCGGGACGTCGGTTACGCACCGAGCACATCGATCGACGCGGGGCTGGCGAAGTTCGCCGAGTGGTACAAAGCGTACTACCGGGTGGACTGACACCTCGCTGGCTCGCCCCCTTCAGACCAGGCGGCGGAGCAGTCCCGAAGCGCGATGGGTCTTGCGACCCACCGCGTAGGCGAGGATGTCCGCCGAGGCCAGCAGGGTGAACGCGGTGCGGGCGCGGGTCACGCCGGTGTAGACCAGCTCGCGCGTTAGCACGGGCGACGGTTCGGCCGGCAGCGCCAACGCCGTGTGTTCGAATTCGGACCCCTGCGACTTGTGCACCGTCATCGCGAACACGGTATCCACCGCGGAGAGACGACTGGGCACCACGAAACGAATGCGCTCCCCACCCTGTTCGTGCATGACGGCGAACGCCACGCGCAACGCCATGCTGCCCTGCCCGTCCGGCACCCACAGGGTCAGGCCGACGTCGCCGTTCATCAGGCCTAGCGCGTAGTCGTTACGCGTCACCATTACCGGCCGCCCTTCGTACGAGCCGCTGGTGGCCTCGACCAGCCCACGCTCGAGCAGGCCTTTGGCAATGCGTTCGTTCTGCGCGTCTACCCCGGCGTCGCCATGACGCGTGGCGCACAGCAACTGGAATCGCGCATAAGCCGTCAGCGCACCCGCCGCCCATGCCTCGAAGGCTGCGAGGTCAGCCCCGAGCGGTGGCCGGTTTGCCTCCAGCCAGTCCAGGTAGTGCCGATAGCCCGGAGTCTGGCCGCGCCCGTCGATCGCCACGGCGGCGATGGACGCGGCCGATGCCGGCAGCAAGGCCAATTCGCCGCTCGACGTGGAAAACGCTGCTGTCACGGCGGTCATGTCGCCGTGGTTGATGCCTAGTGCCAGCGCGCCGATGCCGCTGTGCTCGCCGAAGCGTCGGCTACGCCGGAGCATGGTCACCTGCTGGTCCAGCGGCCGCGCCTCGTCGTCCGGCACGGACCAGGCGCCCACGTCGACGCCGAGCGTCCCGGCCAGCCAGGCCCGCGTGCGGGCGTCGTAATAGCCTCGGTCGGCTCGCGCGCACAGGTCGCCGAGAACGGCACCGGCTTCCACGGAGGACAACTGGTCCTTGTCACCTAGCAGCACCAGCCGTGCCTGCGGTGGCAGCGCATCGAGCGTGGCCGCCATCATCTCCAGGTCGATCATGGAGGCCTCGTCGATGACCAGGACATCCAGGTGCAGCGGATGGTCGGCATCGTGGCGAAAGCGACGGCTGTCCGGACGACTGCCCAGCAGGCGGTGCAGCGTGGTGACTTCC
This sequence comes from Luteibacter sp. ME-Dv--P-043b, assembly GCF_030209605.1. Lineage (NCBI taxonomy): Bacteria > Pseudomonadati > Pseudomonadota > Gammaproteobacteria > Lysobacterales > Rhodanobacteraceae > Luteibacter > Luteibacter sp. ME-Dv--P-043b. The sequence continues at coordinate 146,371 of NZ_JARVRT010000017.1, read as the reverse complement.
GCGGGTATCGCCTGCTTGACGGAGGCATCGACCTGCAGCCGATCGATCTGCACGGCGATGGACGCGTTGAGTCGCGCAGCCGCCTTGCCGGTGGGCGCGGCGAGACGTATGCGCAGGCGCGGCTGGCCCGCACGCTGCGCCATCGTCTGCAACAGCCCCAGCAGGCGAATGACCGTTGTGGTCTTGCCCGTGCCCGGGCCGCCCGTGATGACGGCGAACGCGCCCCGCGCCGCGATGGCGCAAGCGATCTTCTGCCAGTCGGGTCCGCTCTCCACGACAGGAAACAGGCGATCCAGCTCCGCGGCCAAGTCGTCCGGCACCGGCAGCGGCGCCAACCGGCCGAGCACGGCCTCGGCCACGCGTGCCTCGTCACGCCAGAAACGGCGCAGGTAGAGCAGATCGCCATCGAGGACCAGCGGCGCGGCGGCGTCCCCCGTGGGACCGGCCACCAGCGGCGAGGCTGCGAGGACAGGCCGGATATCCGCCAGCGCGGCGTCGGCGGCGGTGTTCCAGGTGCCGATGTCGACGCAGATATGTCCATCGCCCAGCTCGCGGCTGGCCTGCGCCGCCGCCAGCAGGACCCGCGGATCACCCTGGGGATCGAGGCTGCCGAGGAAGCGCGCGAACGCGCGATCGACCGGACGAAGACGATCCTCCGCCACCGCGTTGTCCATCCAGCGATCGAGGTCGTCGCGTGTCGGCACGGTGTTCATGCGTCCGCTCCCCGGAACAAGGTGTCCAGCGCGTCGATCATCGCCCGCGGCGGACGCTCGGCATGCACGCCGTGACCGCGACCGTCCACGCCACGCAGGTAAAGATAGATGGCGCCGCCGATATGGGTGTCGTAGTCGTAGGCGTCGCCCAGGCGTGTACGCAGCTGGCGATGCAGCGCAAGCAGGTAGAGCGCGTATTGCAACTCGTAGCGGGCGTCGAGGATGGAGCGGCGCATGGCCTCCGGCGTGTAGGCGTGCTGGTCGGTGCCCAGCCAGTTGGACTTGTAGTCCACGACGTACCAGCGCCCTTCGTGCTCGATGATGAGATCGATGAAGCCCTTGAGCATGCCGTTGACGCGATCGGACGCGAGCGCCGGCCTTGCCGCGCCATCCAGCGTGTGGGTGCGGACGATGCGGTCCAGCGCGAGCGTATCGACACCCTTCGCTTCGAACAGGAATTCCAGCTCCGCGCGATAGCGGCGGGGATCGTCCAGCGCACCGAGCGCGAGCGTGCGGCCGTCAGGCAAGGACAGCGGCGTGGACAGCAACCCGAGCAGCCAGGTCGTCAGCAGGTCGATCGCGTGCGCCCAGCCGCGACGCTCGCAGCGGCGTGCCACGGTATCGCGCAGGCGCTGCGGATCGCGGGCGACCGCCGCAAAGCCTTCCTCCGCCATCCACTCGAGCAGGTCGTGCAGGAAGGTGCCGGCCTCCGCGCCACGCTCGAACGCATGGATGCTGCCGGCCTCCGCCAGCGCCGCCGGACGCTCGCTCGCGTATTCGACGATCACGTCGTCGGTGGCGGTTTCCGGCGCGACGATGTCGTCCTCCGCATGACGCAGTGCACTGTAGCTGGCGATCCACCAGGGCTCGGCGCGCGCGATGTGCGCACGACGCGCCGGTGCAGGATGTTCCTGCTGCACCGGGGGTTCGTATCGGTTGTCTTCCGGCGCGGGCATGTAGTCCACGGCGATGCAGGCATGACCGTCCGCAAGGCGCCGCAGAAGACCCTCTATCGCGCCGTTGTCTATCTCCGCGCCACCGGTCAGCAGGTGACCCAACGCCGCCTTGTGCAGCTGCGGTTTTTTCGCGGACGCATGACTGACCGGCGCGACACCGATCCAGCACGCGTGACGCGCACGGGTCAGGGCGACGTAGAGCAGGCGCAGGTCTTCCTGCAACACCGCGCGCTCGGCAGCCTCCTTCGCTTCACGCACGGCATCGCCCGCACCCTGGTGGCTGGCCGCGACCAGTTCCAGCTGTGCCCCGTTGCCGTCGTGGTAGCGATACCCCTGCCCCGGGCGCATGCCTGCCACGGCGGCCGCGAAGGGCAGGAAGACCAGGGGATATTCCAGACCCTTCGACTTGTGGATGGTCACCACCTTGACCAGATCGTCGTCGCTTTCCAGGCGGACGATCTGGTCGTCGCCCGTGTGACCGGCGGTGTCGGCGATACGCTCGGCCAGATGACGGATGAGCGCCTGCTCACCCTCGATCGTGGACGCGGCCTGCTGCAGCAGCTCGGCCAGGTGCAGCAGGTTGGTCAGGCTGCGTTCGCCGCCGCGCTGCGCCAGCAACCGCGCCGGAAGGTCGAACAGGTGCAGGAAACGGTGCAGCATGGCCAGCACCCCACCCCGGCGCCACGTCTCGCGCAGTTCGAACAGCTCCTGCCCACGCCGCTCCCAGTGCCGCTCGTCGACATTGAGGCGCTCCAGCTCGCCGTAGCCCAGATCGAGGCTGCGGGTGGCCAGCGCGGCACGCATGGCCGTGTCGGAGGATGGCTCGGCCACGGCACGCAGCCAGAGCAGGACGTCGTGGGCCTCGATGCTTTCGAGCACCGAGTCGCGATCGGACAGGAACACGCTGCGCACGTGGCGCTGCGCCAGCGCATCGCGTATCTGGGTCGCCTCGCTGTGGCTACGGATCAGAACGGCGATATCCGCCGGCTTCAACGCCGTGAAGTGGCCTTCGGCCGAAACGAAACCGCAGCGGCCACGGCCCGCGGCATTCAGCAGTTCGACGATGTGCGTGGCGCAGGCACCTGCCATCTGCTCGCGATAGATACGCACGCCGACCGGCTGTTCGTCGTCGAGCAGCCAGACCTGCAAGGCCGCGGGCACGTCGTCGTCGATGACCAGGCGTTCGCTACGGCCACGGGACCGCACCGGTGCGAAGGGCAGCCCGCGGTCGGGGAAGTGGAAGGCTCCCGTGGCATGGGTTTCGGCATGCCCGAACAACGCGTTGACGGCCGCCACCATGGCCTCGCTGGAACGATGGTTGGTGTCCAGGCTGTAATGCGGCGGGAGGGCTTCCGCCCTGGCCCCGAGGTAGGTCTGGATGTCGGCCCCGCGGAAGGCATAGATGGCCTGCTTGGGGTCGCCGATCAACAACAGTCCGGTACCTTCCGCCGCGGCGTAGATCGCGCGGAAGATCCGGTACTGCAAGGGGTCCGTGTCCTGGAACTCGTCGATGAGGGCGAGCGGGTATTGCCGGGCGATGGTCTGCGCCAGTCCCGTACCGGTGTCGGCCGCGAGCGCCCGATCCAGGCGCAGCAGGAGGTCGTCGAACCCGATCTGCGCGCGCCGCCGTTTCTGCGCGGCGAAACGCTCGCGTACCCAGGCCAGGGCGTCGGCCAACACGACATGGCGAACGCCTACCTTTCCCGCCTGCCAGGCCTGCCAGTGTTCCAGCGCCGCAAACGCCGGATGCTCGGGCCGATGCTTGCCCTTGCCCGTCGCCTTGCCCAGCCGCGTCACGGAATAACGCGCGATATCGAAGTCGACGCGTTCGGCACGTTCCGCCCAGTAACGCATGGCGGCAAGATCGGTGGGAATACGGTCCGGCTTGTACCAGCCGTTGTGCAGGGTCTTGTCGCCTACCGCGGCGGTAATGGTCGCCTCGATGCGATCGATATCGGCGAGCCAAGTGCGCGCCGCATCCGCGTGGCGTCGCTCATCCTCCTCGTCCCATGCGGCACGATCGAGCAGGGCCGCATCGAGATCGCCGCCGGAGGCCAATACCTCGCCGTTGACGCGCAACGTGGCCTCGCCGCCGAACAGCAAGGGGCGTAGTGCGCGCGCAAGCGCATCGGGCGTCTGCCATTCCTCGAGGATGGGCGCGAGACGCGCCTCGTCGAGCAGGTAGAACGCCTTGCGCCAGTAGTCGCGTACGCACTCGGCGAGCAGTTCGCTCTCGTCCGGCTCCAGCGTCTGGGCGAAGGCGTGGCCACTGCCGAAGGCATGCTGGATCAGCATCCGCTGGCTCCAGCCATGGATGGTGAAGATGGCTGCTTCGTCCATCCATTGCGCGGCGAGTTCGAGCCGGCGCGCGCACGCGCCATGACGCTCCGCCTCGCAGGCATCCAGGAGCGCGGCGAGGAAGGGTTCTTTTGTCGTGCCGGCACGGAAGGCGGCGGCCGCCTCGACGAGACGCGCCCGCACGCGCTCGCGCAGTTCTTGCGTGGCCGCCTCGGTAAACGTCACCACCAGGATCTGCGGTGGCAGCAGGGGCTGCGCCACGCCATGGCCCAACACGGCGCGCACGTAAAGTGCGGCGATCGTCCACGTCTTGCCCGTGCCGGCACTGGCCTCGATCAGGCGCACGCCGTCCAGCGGCATGGTCAGCGGGTCCAGCGTCTGGAAGTCGAGGGTCATGCGCGCTCCACGTGAAGCGCGCCCAGCAGGTCGCGATAGGGCTGCAGCCAGCGGGTGAAACCGGCGCGCTCGAGCGCATCGAACTCGGGCCACGCGCGCATCAGGTACGGATCGCCGTCCACTTCGCCCCGTGCACGATCGTAGACGCCCTCGTAGGCTTGTCGTGCGGCCTGCATCGATGATTCCTCCGGGGCCAGGAGCGCCGAAAGCGCGGTGCGCGCGGCGACCGGCAGCGGCGCCCGCATGCCCTCGCGCCATGCAAGCAGCAGCGTCTCCAGCATCGCCGTGGCACGGTTGGTCGGGATCAGGGCAAGCACGATCGTGGCATCCGGCCCGACGTAACGGGTCTGCACGGCAAGCCCGGCGGCCTGGGCCACCAGGTGGTCGATCCACGGCATCACCAGCCGGTGCGTACGTGGTGAGCCATCGGGCTCCAGCACATTCGCGGGCGAAAGCAGGAAAGCGGCGAGGTTGCCTTCCGTATCGGCACGGAGCTCGGCCAGCCAGTCCTCGACGACCACACCCGCGGCCTCGACACGCACTTCCCGCTTGCCGGCATCGACCGGCCAGCGGCGGCGCTCGGTCATGAACCGGGCGAAGATGGCCGACGCCGTGGCCGTCAGTTCACGGCGCACCGGCGCAGCGAACCCGCCCATGGGCAGCAGGCCGCTGCGTTGCAGCCGCGATGCGGCCATATCGATCGCGTCTGCGGCGTCGTTGCCGCTGTGGATGGCGGCACGCAGCAAGGTGTCGGTCATGCCGAACCGACCCAGCGCATCGACCGCGAACGGCTCCTGGTCGTCGCCCGCGATGTCACCCAGTTCGAACCGCACGCCGAGCCGTGCCTGGAAGAACTCCCGCACCGGATGACGCAGGAAACGCCGCAGCACGGCAAGCCCGATGGGCCGTTCGACGAGCAGCGCCGGCAAGGTCGACGCGTCGGCGGACGGTGCGATGTCGTGCGCCTGGCGCCACTCGCTGGCGTAGGTGAACAACCGGGCGTCGCCCTGACGAAAGTAGGCACGACTGAAGGGCTGCAACGGGTGCTCCACCGACAGGTGTGCCAGAAGCGGCTGACCGTCGGCGCACAGCCATGCCGATGCCAGGTAATCGCGCAGCTGTCCCACCAGCACCGATGGCGCGCGCTCGCTGTTGTCGCGGGCGCTGCGCGCGACCCAGCCGATGTGCAGGGCATCGCGCGCGGACAGCAGAGCCTCGAGGAAAAGGTAGCGATCGTCCTCACGACGCGAGCGGTCGCCCGGCCGCCACGCACCCGACCGCGACATCAGGTCGAAATCCATGGGGGGGCGGGCACGCGGGTAGTCGCCGTCGTTCATGCCCAGCAGGCAGACCACCCGGAACGGGATGGCCCGCATGGGCATCAGCGTACCGAAGCTGACTGCACCGGCGAGGAATCGCTTGGAGAGTCCCGCGTCGTCGAACTGACCCAGCCAGGCCTCGCGCACCACGTCCACCGGCAAGGGCTCGTCGAACCGGGCTTCGGCGCAAGCGCCCTCCCAGGTATCGAGGGCATCCAGGAGGCGCTCCAACTGCTTGGCATCCTCGGCATCGGAGCGGTCGAAGAAATCGTCGATCAGCCGGCGCAGGCGTGTCCCCCATGTCGCGGCTGGCGCCGGTTCGGCCATGTGTTGCCAGTGGCGACCGAGTGCGGCGAGGAGATCGGACAACGGACCGACCAGTGCCGCATCGAGCCCGCCCACCTCGTCGAAGGGCTCGATATCGCCCCATGCCTCCCCTTCCCCCACGGCATAGCCCAGCAACATGCGCCGCAGGCCGAACGCCCAGGTGTTCTGCTCCAGGGCCGGTAGCCCCAGCGAACCGCGCTGTGCCGCATCCAGCCCCCAGCGGATACCGGCGCCGCCGATCCAGCGATGCAGCAAGGGCAGGTCGTCCTCCGCCAGGCCGAAACGCGTGCGCACCGCCGGGACATCGAGCAGATCGGCCATCTCGCCGGCCGTGAACCGCGACTCGGTCATGCCCATCAGCATGTCCAGCGCCATGACCAGCGGAACGGTGCCACGGGCCGCACGATCCGCCACGCTGAACGGAATGAATCGCGGGTCGTCGCGCGGCACGCGGCCGAAGACGGCGTCGATGTGCGGGCCGTAGGTTCCGATATCGGGCACCATCACGATCACGTCGCGAGGCAGGATGGGATGGCCGTCGCGGGCTGACGCCTCGAACCGGGCAAGCAGCTGGTCGTGCAGGATCTCCACCTCGCGCTGCGGCCCGTGCGCGAGATGGAAGACGATGGAGGTGTCGTCCGCCGCCACCGGCCGCGGTTCTTCCGGCAGGGGCTCCAGGTCGAGGATGGCCGCCTGCACCTGCCCGAGCAGCGTGTTGCCGGTCGGCTCGGCGAACAGGTCGATGCGCTGGTCCCACGCGGTGAAACGCTCGCGATAGGTATCCGGATGGTCGAACTCGTCGAGCAGGCGGATGTAGTCGCGACCCTGCTTGCCCCAGGCGGCCAGCAGGGGGTTGGCGTAGAGGTGCATGTCCTCGTCGGACGGCAGCAGGGGCATGCCGGGTTTGCTTTCCTGACGCCTCCGCTCGGCCCGCAGCAACTCGCGGTCGTCGACAATGTCCGCCCAGTAGTGGCGACACGGATTCATCACCACCAGCACCACCTGCGACCAGCGCGCCAGCGCGGACAGGGCCTCCAGCGTTTGCCGCGGAAGCGACGACATGCCGAACACCACGATGCGGCGCGACAGGGTTGCCGGACGCTCCGACGTGGAGGCCACGGCCCTCAGGAAGCGCTCGTGGACCGCGGCACGGTGGCCGTCGGCCTCGTCCGGGCCGACATCGTCTAGCAGGCGACGCCACAGGCGCGCCTGCCAGCGATCGTCTTCCGCCATGTCGGGCGCCGCACCGCGGGCATCCCGCAGCACGTCGCGTCCTGCCGCCCAATCGTCGAGCCAGTCGGCACGGTATACCTGGTACTGGTCGTAGAGGTCGGCAAGCCGCTCGGCCAGCTGGTGGCACTTGCGCGCGTCGTCGTCCTTGCCGAGGAACGCGCTCAGCGATGCGAAGCCCTCCTCGGCGGCCACGGAAGGCAACAGGCGCATCAGGCGCCAGACCAGACGGGACTTGTCGAAAGGCGACTCCGGCGGCACGGCATCCTTGCCGAGCACGGCGCGGTACGCGACCCAGAGAAAACGCCCCGGCAACTGGACATCGACGGCCGCGGCGATACCCATGCCACCATCGGCCTCCGAGCGTGCCAGAGCCAGGCGGAACCATTGCGCGATGCCGTTGGACTGGACCAGGATCGATTCGTTTTCCAGGGGCTGCAGGGGTGCACGCCGAAGCCACGCCACCAGGACGTCACGCAGTTCTTCCAGGCGGTTGCCATGCAGGACCATGAGGCCTGGCGCGATGTCGTTCGCTACAGTCACCACGGGGCTCCAGCGGACTCGGGAATCATGCGGGTGATGATGCCTGCCTCATGTCGCACGGGACGAGACGTCAGAACGGCTTCCCGACAACGAGATAGACGATGGCCAACAGGACCAGCACCGGCAACTCGTTGCAAAGCCGCAGGGCCTTGGACGACGGCAGCGAACCGCCAGCCTCGCTGCGTTTCAGCAGGCGTCCCGTCCAGAGGTAGTAGGCGAGCATCGCGGCGACCAGTGCCAGCTTCACGTGCAGCCAACCGCCGGCGATGTGGAAATAAAACCAGAGCACCAGACCGAAAACGAGCGCCACCCCGAACATGATGTGCCCGAACCGGTAGAGCCGACGGCCCATCAGGATGAGCCGTGCGCGGACCGCGGCCTCGCCGCCCGCCTCCACGATGTTGATCAGTATCCGCGGCAGGTAAAAGACCGCTGCCATCCAGGCGATGACGAAGACGATGTGCAGGGATTTGATCAGAAGGTAGCCCACGGGATGTCGCTCCACCGGGAAAGCAACGAGTGTAGCGACTCTGCGGCGTGCTGGCGGGCCCTGAGCCGCCACGTGGCCTCATTCCGGTTACCGCGACATGCCGAGCAGACGAAACACGGTATCGGCCACGATACTTGCAACACCACCGGCCACGCCCGCGGCCAACACCGCACCCACGACGCGGTGTTTCCAGGCGATCAGCTGCTCCAGCCTGGTTTCCACACCATCCAGTCGCAAGCCGAGGCGCGCTGTTTCGGCCCTGGCGTGCTCGTCGCTCGCATCCAGACGCTTTATGAGTCGGGCTTCGGTTGCCGCAAGGCGCTGATCGGATCGCGCTTCCGATGCGAGTACGCGCTGCTCCGACCTGGCTTCAGCGTCGGCAAAACGCTGCTCCACCTCCGAAAAACGCTGCTCCGTACGGACCTCTGCCGCTGCCAAACGGGCATCGGTTGCGTCCTGACGCTGCATCATCCGGTCAAGGAGCACATTCATACTGGCCGTACGCTCGTCGAGCCGGCCCAATTGCTCCTGCATACCGCCGAGTATGCCCGCAAGGTCGGCACCTGAGGGATGCATGCAGCCGGCGTAGCCCGCGGGCCGGCCTGGGCCCGGGTATCGCGTCTTCTTCATGACGTACTCCATCGCGCTGATCCTCCTCAGTGTGCAGGGACGCGAGGCGATGGGTCGTGAGAATCCGGACCGATTCGCGTCAGGGGCTCCAGTCTGGCTAGCGCACGCCATGCCTGCACCGGGTTGCCGGTCATCACTAAGCGTGAGTGGGGGCCGTTCTGCATGTCGTCCAAATGCCGGGCACAAAAAAAGGAGCCGCAGGCTCCTTTTTTCAGCTTCTTCATGCCACTGCCCCGTGAGGGAAGTGGTGGGCGGTACAAGGATCGAACTTGTGACCCCTACCATGTCAAGGTAGTGCTCTACCGCTGAGCTAACCGCCCGAAGAGCTGCGCAGTTTACCGGCGCCCGGTCCCCGCTGCAAGAGCCCCGCCATATATTTTTGCCGGACCGGCGCAACCCGCCGGGGCAGCCACCTCAGCGCAGGGCCCGCTCCCGCAGCCGGTGGATCTCGTCGCGAAGCTTGCCGGCCTCCTCGAACTCGAGGTTCTGGGCGTGCTTGTACATCCGCGTTTCCAGCTTCTTGATGGTCACACCCGCCTGTTCCGGCGTCAGCGCACCGTAATCGACCTGCTCCTCCTGGGCCTTCTTCGACTCCTTGCCCTTGCGACCCTTGCCGCGGGAGCCCACGTCGGCACGCGCGCCTTCCATGATGTCCGCAATGCGTCGCACCACCGTGGTCGGCGTGATGCCATGGAGCGTGTTGTACTCGACCTGCTTCTCGCGTCGGCGCGCGGTCTCGTCCATCGCATCCTTCATGGAACCGGTGATGGTGTCGCCGTAGAGGATGGCCTTGCCCCGCACGTTGCGCGCCGCGCGGCCGATTGTCTGGATCAGCGAGCGCGTGGAGCGAAGGAAACCCTCCTTGTCCGCATCGAGGATCGCCACCAGCGATACCTCGGGCATGTCCAGTCCCTCGCGAAGCAGGTTGATACCCACGAGAACATCGAACTCGCCCAGGCGCAGGTCGCGGATGATCTCGGTGCGCTCCACCGTGTCGATGTCCGCATGCAGGTAGCGGACCCGCACCTCGTGCTCGGAGAGGTAATCGGTCAGGTTTTCCGCCATGCGTTTTGTCAGGGTGGTGACCAGCACGCGGTCGCCCATCGCCACACGCTTGTGGATCTCGCCCAACAGATCGTCGACCTGCGTACGCACCGGCCGGACTTCCACCTCGGGATCGATCAGGCCCGTGGGGCGCACCACCAGTTCCACGACGTTGTCGTCGGAGCGGTCCAGCTCGTATTTGGCCGGCGTTGCCGACACGTAGATCGCGCGCGGCGCCCGCCGCTCCCATTCCTCGAAACGCAGGGGGCGGTTGTCCATGGCCGAAGGAAGCCGGAAACCGAATTCCACCAGGGTTTCCTTGCGCGACCGGTCGCCCTTGTACATGGCACCGAGCTGGGGAACCGTGACGTGCGATTCATCCACCACCATCAACGCATCCGGCGGCAGGTAGTCGAAAAGTGTCGGCGGCGGCTCGCCCGGACCACGACGGGTCATGTGTCGCGAGTAGTTTTCGATGCCCTGGCAGAAGCCCACCTCGGCCATCATCTCCAGGTCGAAACGGGTGCGCTGCTCCAGGCGCTGGGCCTCGACCAGCTTGTTGTCGCGATACAGCTGCTCCAGCCGCTCGGACAGCTCGACCTTGATCGTCTCCATCGCGTTGAGAACGCTCTGCCGCGTGCTGGCGTAATGGGTCTTCGGATACACGGTGTATCGGGGCACCTTGCGCAGCACCTCGCCGGTGAGCGGGTCGAACAGCGAGAGGTTTTCGACCTCGCCATCGAACAGCTCGATGCGCAACGCCTCGGACTCCGACTCCGCCGGGAACACGTCGACCACTTCGCCGCGTACACGGTATGTGCCGCGCCGCAGGTCCATCTCGTTGCGCACGTATTGCAGTTCGGTCAGCTGACGGATCAGCGCGCGCTGCTGGATATGCTCGCCGCGCGAGAGGATGAGCCGGAGGCTCATATAATCCTCGGGATCACCCAGGCCGTAGATCGCCGACACGGTGGCCACGATCAGGGAGTCGCGGCGCGACAACAGCGCCTTGGTCGCAGCAAGGCGCATCTGCTCGATGTGGTCGTTGATGCTGGAATCCTTCTCGATGAAGGTATCCGAGGCCACCACGTAGGCTTCCGGCTGGTAGTAGTCGTAGTAGCTGACGAAGTACTCCACCGCGTTATGCGGAAAGAACTCCTTGAATTCGCCGTAGAGCTGGGCGGCCAGCGTCTTGTTCGGCGCCAGCACGATGGTCGGCTTCTGGATCTGCTCCACCACGTTGGCGATGGTGAAGGTCTTTCCGGACCCGGTCACGCCGAGCAGGGTCTGGGCGGCCAGGCCGGATTCGAAGCCCTCGCTCAGGCGGCGGATGGCCTCCGACTGGTCACCGGCGGGCTTATAGGGCGAGACGAGCTGGAAGCGATCGGTCATGGGCGACGATATGCTGGCTGAAGGCATGATTTTAAACGGCCGCCGCCTACGGGGCGTGAGGTCCCCACCCGACAGTGGATGGCGCTCGCCCGAGTCAGGATGGTCGAGGACTTTCCTGCCGCGGTCGCTCCCCCATGCCCACACGCCAACGGCTCCCAGGCGGCTTCACCCTGCCCGACCTGACCACCACCCTGGTGATCACCGGCATGCTGGTGATGATGGCCCTGCCGGCCCTTGCCGGGACGCTGGCCCGATATCAGTTGAAAGCCACTGGGGAAGCACTCTTCACATCGCTGAACAAGGCCCGCGCCATGGCGATCCGCCGAGGCCACCCTACCTATGTGTGTCCCAGCGAAGACGGACGGCTGTGCTCCGCAACCGTCGACTGGAGCCTGGGCTGGATCGCCCGCGACCAACAGGCCAAAGCCTTGTTCGATGTGTCGGATACCGTGCCCCGCGCCATCAACATCGTTCACTCGGCCGGGCGATCCGAGGTGAACTTCCGGCCCGATGGCACCGCTAACCACGATAACCAGCGGATCAGCCTGTGCCTTCGGGGCAAAGCCCATACGGCGGTCAGCATCGTGTTGGCGCGGTCGGGCCGCATCCGTCGCGAAACCGCCCCTGCCGACATCGCGGCGGCGTGTGCCCGGCACCGCGCAAAAAATGCCTAGAGCCGCTTGACAGCCCCCATCGACATCAACACAATACGTGGCTCCCCGCCCGAATAGCTCAGCCGGTTAGAGCACTTGACTGTTAATCAGGGGGTCGTTGGTTCGAGTCCAACTTCGGGCGCCAGGTTTTGAAAGGGTCTGCAGCGATGCAGGCCCTTTTCTTTTGGGCGGTAACCCGCCCATCCATACACTCAGTGAGCGCCGGTATCCAGTGACGCACCCTCGCGGTGGTGCGTACCCAGGCGCTGCACCAGTTCATGGCTGGCAGCGTTCAGGCCGACGACGTCCACCGTGACGCCTGCCTGGCGGAACTTGAGCACCACGCGATCCAGCGCACCGATAGCGGTCAGGTCCCACAGGTGGGCTGCTGTGACATCGATCACCACGCCGCTCAGGTCCTCTTCCTTCACGTCGAAGAAGTCACCGAACGTATCCGCCGATGCAAAGAACACCTGGCCGGAGACGACATAGGTGCGCACGCCTTCCTCGGAGAGCGAGCTGTCCACGTCGAGCATGCGACCGACCTTGCGCGCGAAGAACACCGCGGAGAGGATCACGCCGGTCAACACGCCACGTGCAAGATCATGCGTCCAGACCGTGACCACCACCGTGCCCAGCATGACGATGCTGGACGACGTGGGATGCGTGCGTAGCGCCGCGATGGATCGCCAGTTGAACGTGCTGAGCGAGACCATGATCATCACCGCCACCAGCGCCGCCATGGGGATCTGGCTGACCCATGGTGCGCCGAACACCACCAGCATCAGCAGCACCACGCCGGCCACCAGCGTCGATAGCCGGCCGCGACCGCCGGAGCGTACGTTGATGACCGACTGGCCGATCATGGCGCAGCCCGCCATGCCACCGATGAAGCCGGTCGCGATATTGGCGAAACCCTGCCCCATGCATTCGCGATTCTTGTCCGACCGCGTGTCGGTCATGTCGTTGACGATCTGCAAGGTCATCATCGATTCGAGCAGTCCGACCACCGCCAGCGTCGCTGCCGTGGGCAAGACGATCCTGGCGGTTTCCCAGTTCAGCGGCACGTCCGGCAGCAGGAAGTGCGGCAACGAATCAGGCAGTGCGCCCATGTCGCCCACACGGTGGATATCGATGCGGAAGACGATGGCGATGACCGTCATCACCACGATGGCCACCAATGGCGATGGCACGGCGCGCGTGACGTAGGGAAACAGGTAAATGATAACCAGCGCGCCGGCGGTCATCGGATAGACCATCCACGACACGCCGATAAGCTCGGGCAACTGCGCCATGAAGATAAGGATGGCCAATGCGTTGACGAACCCGGTGACCACGGACCGCGAAACGAAACGCATGAGGCCGCCGAGCCGGAGCGCGCCTGCCAGCACCTGGAACAGACCCGTCGCGATGGTCGTCAATAACAGGTACTGCAAGCCGTGGGTCTTGACCATGCTCACCATCAGCAGGGCCATCGCCCCGGTGGCGGCGGAAATCATGGCGGGCCGGCCGCCCGTGAAAGCGATCACCACCGCCATCGAGAACGATGCGTAGAGACCCACCTTGGGGTCCACGCCGGCGATGACGGAAAACGCGATGGCTTCGGGAATGAGCGCGAGCGCGACGACAAGGCCCGAGAGCACGTCGCCACGCACGTTGAAGAACCACTGCTGGCTCCAACGGGTAGAGGTATTCATGAATTGTCCTGGTAACCGGATAGGCGGTCGGTAGGGGACCGACACGCGATCGTCCTGCGGTAGATACCGCAGCCTGTAAACACAAGGGTGACGATCAGGGTGGCGTAAGCACCGGGCGAATCCAGGACATGGGGTTGGGACGTCGATGATAACCCATCGACGTTCTCGAGTCAGTTTTGCAGTTGCGTGATCGAGCGGATGCGCCCGTCGACGATCTCGATCTGCACGGATTTACCGTGATCGACATACTCCAGCCGATACCCCTCGAGGCCGCCACGCGGTGTTTCGATCGGCGTTTCACGATCGGGCTTGCCGGCGATCTGGCGGAGACGGCCTTCGCTGTCGCCCGTGGTCACGACCTGGGAGCCGAAGCGATAGGTATCTGCGGAGGCGACGCCAATGGAAAGGGCGGTAAGAACGAACGCGGTGACGATGCGCTTCATGCGAGCCTCCATGTCGGGTATGCGCCAGAGGTTATGCCACATGGAACGGTAAAGCCAACCCGCCCTCCCCCGCGACGCACAGGGGCCTCAGGCGCGTGAGACGTGGGGATTGCCTGCCACGAACCATCGCCACAGGAGGTCGGTGCCTTCCCGGATGCCGATACGCGCGGAACCGACCACCTCATCGGGTGGCGGCATGCCGTCGTCCAGAATCGTGTAACCATCCCGCGCCCGCACCAGGTCGATACCGTTCTGCGCGCCGGTGATACCCATGGCCTGGGTCAACCGGGCCGGGCCGCTGCACAGCTCGCGGTCTTTACGGATACGCGGCCGCGATGCGCGCATCGTTGCGATACCCGCTACCGGTTCCAGCGCGCGCATGAGGACCCCGGAGCCTTCGCCTTCGTCACCGCACACCGTGTTCGCACACCAGTGCATGCCGTAGGTAAAGTAGACGTACATGTGGCCGGGCGGTCCGAACATCACCGCGTTGCGCTTGGTCATGCCACGGAACGTATGCGCGGCAGGATCGATGGCGCCGACATAGGCCTCGACTTCCACGATGCGCCCTACCCTTCCGTCGGCGCAGGCCAGCAGCTTGTTCAGCAGCTGCGGGGCCACGTCGCGCGCGTCGCGATGGAAGAAGCTGCGAGGAACGATGTCGCCCGGCCACGCCACGCGCGACAACTCAGGTCTCCACGGGATCGCCGTCGGTATCCGGATCGGGACCGGGGCGATTCACGGGCGACTCGTCGAGAGGCACGGGCTCGGTACCTGTCGGCACCTTGTCGGTCGCGGGAACGGGACGATGCGGTCGGGTCATGGTGTGCTCCATTCCCGGTGCGCCTGAGCGTCACCGGGAACGTGGATAAATCAGAATACGCCGAGCAGCCAACAGATCAGCACGATGGCGAGGACCACGCCGATACCGCCGCTGGGACCGTAACCCCACGAGCTGGAATAGCCCCAGGTGGGCAGGCCGCCGATGAGCGCGAGAACGAGGATGACGAGCAGGATGGTGACGAGCATGGAATCTCTCCGGACGGGATGCGTGGGCGCCATCCTCGCTTGTGGAGCCGTCTAGACGGTGTGACGCATCGTGCCCGTTTGCGCGTGGCGTTCAGCTAATGGCGAGCCGGACCGGCCTGCCCGATCCGACCCGCTATTACTTAAGTACGCTTCTCAGGTACGCACCACGTAGCACGGCTCGTACGCCGTGCCGCCGGGCAGCTTCATGCGGTGCTGCGCAACGAAGGCTTTCAGCATCTCGTCGAGGGCGCGCATGATTTCCGGCTCGCCGTCGATCACGAACGGGCCGGACTGTTCGATGGCGCGCACGCCCTCCTCCTTGACGTTGCCGGCAACGATGCCCGAGAACGCACGGCGAAGATCGGCCGCCAGTTCGTGCTTCGGGCGATCGCGATGCAGCGCCAGGCCGGCCATGGCTTCGTGCGTGGGGCGGAACGGCTGCTGGAACGGCAGCGGGATGTCCAGGGCCCAGTTGAAGAAGAAGGCATCCTTGTTGTCGAGCCGGTGATTGCGCACCTTCTCGATGCCCGCAACCATGGCGTGCGCGACCGCCGCCGGATCGTCGACGATGATCTTGTAGTGCTTCGCCACATCGTCGCCGAGCGTCAGGCGGAGGAAACGGTCGATCTGCTCGAAGTACGCGGCCGACTGCTGCGGCCCGGTGAAGATCAACGGGAAAGGAATGCCCTTGTTCTTCGGCAACAGCAGGATGCCGAGCATGTAGAGGATTTCTTCCGCCGTGCCGACGCCGCCCGGGAAGACGATGATGCCGTGGCCCAGCCGCACGAACGCCTCGAGACGCTTCTCGATGTCCGGCATGATGACCAGGTTGTTGACGATCGGATTGGGCGACTCCGCCGCGATGATGCCCGGCTCGGTCACACCGATATAGCGGTTGCCCTTGCGACGCTGCTTGGCGTGGGCGATGGTCGCGCCTTTCATGGGGCCCTTCATCGCACCCGGGCCGCACCCCGTGCAGATATCCAGGCCACGTAAGCCGAGCTGGTAACCGACCCGCTTGGTGTACTCGTATTCATCGCGAGAGATGGAATGACCACCCCAGCAGACCACGAGGTTGGGGTCCACCTGCGGACGCAGGATGCGGGAATTACGCAGGATCTCGAACACGGCGTGCGTGATGCCCACGGTGTCGTCGAGATCGAAGGCGCCGGCTTCCAGCTGGGTGGAGACGTAGACGATGTCGCGAACCACCGCGACCAGCAGCTCGTTGATGCCGCGGATGATGCGGCCGTCGACGAAGGCCTGCTCCGGTGCATTCTTCAGTTCGATCTTGATGCCGCGATCTTCCTGCAGCACCTGGATGTCGAAATCGGGGTATTGCTCGAACAGGGTGCCCGGGTCGTCCGAGAGGTTGCCCGAGGTCAGCACCGCCAGCGCGCAACGGCGCAGCAACTGGTGCAGGCCCGACCCGCTGGCGTCGCGCAGGCGCGCCACTTCGTTACGGGAGAGGATGTCGAGGCCGCCGGCCGGCGATACGCGGGCACTCACGGTCTTGCCGTTGACCGGGTCCCCGAAATGGATGGCATTCATGGAGTTACTCGTCCTTTACGACCGCGGATTAGCGGCGAACCCCGCTCCGGATCGGGAGCGGACCGCCTAGGATCACGCGGACGGCGCCGGGGGGTCAAGACCGGCGCCGTCCGGCGCAAAAAGAAGGCCGGCACCCTCACGGATGCCGGCCTCCGGATAAAACAGCGAATCCTTCGCTTAGAACGTGTAGCGAACCGTCAGCATGGCGGACCAACGCGAGACCGGGTTGATCTTGGTCGCGCTGTTGTCGGTCGGGGCGTCGTAGATGCCCTTCAGGCCCGGCTGGTAGTTGCCGTTGGTATCGGTCGGAAGGTTGTAGACGTACTCGCCCTGCGCGTTGACGCCACCGAAGTTGGCCAGGGTGCGGGTGTACGGGAAGCCGACATACGACTGCTGGCCCCACTTCTTGTTCACGAGGTTCAGGAAGTTGTACACGTCCAGGCGGATCTCGCCCTTGTTGCCCTTGAAGATGCCGGGAATTTCCTGGCTCATGCTCAGGTCGATCTGGTTGACCCAGGCCGACGTGGCGCCATTACGCTTGGCAATCTTGCCCTGCTGCTTGCGCAGGTAGCTGTCACCGTTGATGTAGTCGTAGAACTGGTTGACCAGCTGCTGCGAGGCCGCTGCCGTACCGGTCGCATTGCGAAACACCGTGCCGTCGTTACGGGTCGGGATATACGCCAGATCCTTCGAGTAGCTGTCGCCGTTCGAATCGTTGCCGAAGATCCAGCTGTACGGCACGCCGGAGTGACCGTCGTAGAACGCGCTGATCGTGGTGGCGTAGTCACCGAAGAAGTTGTGCTGCCACGTGAGCGAGGCGTTCAGGCGCTTCGCGATGTTCGTGTTGGCCGTGGATGCGACATCTTCGTTCGGGTTGGTCCAGGCACTGTTCGAATAGTTCGACGTGGCCTGGCTCGACGTACCGGGGTTCACTTCGGTCGAATGACCGCCAGTGGCCGCGACGCTCCACGACCAACCATCCGCCATCGGCTTCGAGAACGACAGCGTGACGGTGTCAGCACCACCCTTCGAGGTGTTGGTCAGGTAGGTGACGCCCTGGGCGAAACGGTTGTCGCGGCGAGCGCGAGCAAGCGTGCCGGCCGTATTCGAGCCGATGCGGTCCGCTGCGTTGCCCGTGCAGTTCACGCCCGTCGGGCCACCCACCGGGGTCGAGCCGCCGATGCAGCCGTTATACGTGTAGCGACCGTCCGGCATGAGGCCAGTCGGGCCACCGAGGTTCAGGTTCTGGTAGAGGATCCCGTCCTGAACGTCGAGGTGCTGGTACTCGATGCTGGCGATGATGCCCTGCCACGGCAGTTCACGATCGAACGCGATCGACGATTTCCACACGCTGGGCAGCTTGAAGTTCTTGTCGACCGTATCCACCGCCTGCTGGGGAATGGTGCCCGCTCCGCTGGTCGGCTGGTTGAGCGGGTCGGCACTGAACAGCGGGCACGGCAGCGTCTGGGTGCCGAGCTTGCAGTTCACGCCATCGGCCAGGCGATCATACGAGTACGTGGCGACGTTGATGCCGTTGTTCTGGTACGGATTGGTCATCCACACCGTCGGCGGATCGGACTGGAACAGGCCAACGCCACCGCGCAGCTGGGTCTTGTACTCGCTGTCGAAGGTGTAGTTGAACGACAGGCGCGGTTCGACCAACTGGCTGCCGTTGATCGTGTTGGCATTGCTGAAGCCGTACTTCGACTGGAACGTCGCGTTGTACAGCGGCTTGTCGTCGGTCAGGTACTTGTTGACGCGGAAGCCGAACTGGACGGACAGGTTGTCCGACGCCTGCCAGGTGTCCTGCAGGAAGAACGTATGACGACGCAGCTCCCACTGGGCGGCGATATCGTCCAGCGAGTAACCCTGGGCCGGCTGATACAGCGAATAGTTGCTGTAAAGGCCCCGGCCAATGTTGTTAACGCCGTCGTTGCCGAACGTGTACGCACCGAATTCAGTGCGGCCGAACAGGTTATAGATGCGGTTGCGCTCCCACTCGAAACCACCCTTGATGGTGTGGTCGCCGAGGTAGAGGGTGCCGGCCCACATGGCGTTGAGCGTCTTCACCGAAGCCACGTTGTAATGGCTGAACTGGTCTTCGCCGAGGTTGACGGTCGGGCCGGTGGCGCTGGTGCCGAAGGTCGTGTTGTTCGCGCGAACGGTAAGCATCGGCTGCTGCGTATCGACCGAACGGTTCAGCGAATAATCGCTGTAACCGATCTTGGTTTCCGACGAGAAGATGTCGTTCCAGTCGTCGAACGACTGCAGCGTGTAGTTCTTGATGTCGGAATTGACGGTGTACCAGTAGCTCGACAGGCCGACGGACGACGTGCCGTTACCCTGCGGATTGGGCTTCACCTCCTTGGTACGCGAGTACGCAAGGTTCATGCGGTGGCCGTCCGTGATGTTCCAGTCCAGCTTGGCGATGTAGCGCTTGTCGGTCAGCGTGCCGGCGTTGGCACCGGTGCTGCCGGGCACGATGCCGAGACCGTTCGCGCCATTGACGATGCGCTGAAGATCGGCAGGCGAGATCTTGTTGAGCGTCGAGGTGGTCAGCGAAGGATCGAGGCCGTTCACCGCGCCCGAGCTCAGGCCGGTCACTTCTTCCTTCTCGTAACCAGCGAAGAAGAACAGCTTGTCCTTGATGATCGGACCGCCGACAGTCGCGCCAGCCACCCAGTTACGATCGAACTCGGTGTAGTCCCGACCCTGGTCGAGCCAGCCGGCCTTGCCGACCATGCTGCTGGCGTTCTTGAAGCCGTAGTAGGCCGAACCATGGAACTCGTTCGTACCCGACTTGGTGACGGCATTGATATCCGCGCCGATCGTGTCGGAGCTGACATCGTAATTAGCCGTCGAAATGTTGAACGAATCGATCGTATCCATCGAGACCGGCGAGCCGACGGTCGGCATGCCCGTGCCGTTCAGGCCGAACGGGTCGCCCACGCCCAGGCCGTCGACCTTGATGCTGTTCATACGGGCATTCTGGCCGTTGGCCGAGATCGCGCCGGTGCCGTGGTCGACGTTGACGCGCGGGTCGAGACGGGCGATGTCCGCGATGTTGCGGCTCGGGGCCGGCGTGGCCTTCAGCTGCGCCTGCGAAATGGTAGTGCCCAGGCCCTTGTTCTCCGACGAGAACTGGCCGGAGACGGCCGACACGGTGACCGCATTCAGCGCGGTGGCATCGGCGGCATTGGCGGCGGCGCCGGAGCTCAGGTTGACCGCGGTGTCCGCGCCCAGCTGCAGGTAGACGTTGTCCTGGCGAGCCGACGGGGCGCCATCCTTGGTCGCGGTCACGTCGAACGGACCGCCGACGCGCAGGCCCTGGGCCGAGTAACGGCCGCTGGCATCGGTGGTGGTGGTCTTCGTCGTGCCCGACGGCTCATGCACGATCACGACGGTGGCATTGGCCACCGGCTGGCCGGCGGCGTCGAGGACGCGGCCGCTGATCGTGGACGAGGTTTCCTGCGCGAACGCAGGTGCCGTCAGCAGCGAGGCGATCGCCAGCGGCAGGAGTTTGGCGCGGATGCGGCTATTCATCTAGTGGTCGACCCTGTGGCTTGCATACGAAAATTTTTTCCAGACGAAGGGCTACCTGGCGCGGAGCCGGGTGGAGCATCGCATCTGGACTTTCCCCAAATCGTTGGCTGTGTCGTCTCGTGTGACCCGGCTCACATCCTTGCGACCGGTGGCGACAGTTGTTAAGCCAACTTTAACGGCATTGTATGACAGATTTGTAACGTTTTCACGCCAGTTTGATAAATACCACTTCCATGGCGACTGGCGTTACTTTCGATTAATGCATTGATTTTATTATATATATTTTTCCAACAAGGCTCGTGTCAACGGATCTTGTAAGAACCACCCCCGGCCCGCGATGTCGACCAGCGGCGCAGCGGGGCGCAAGCCCGTGTTGCCTATACCGCGCAGACCTGCGCGGTCGACACAAAAAAAGGCCCCTCGCGAGGAGGGGCCTGAAGATCATGCGCATGGGCAAGGCCGATAGGGAGGGCCTGCCCCCCCTATCCGGATCGGACGAGACTCAGAAGAACGAGGCCCCGAAAGTCACCATGAACGTCCGCTCCTCCAGCACCGAGTAGTAAGGCGCCGACGTGAACAGGGTCACCCCATTGGCATCCTTGATCTTGCCGGGGTTGCTCGCCAGGAAGGCCGAGGTGTTGTTCGCATTGGTCAGCGCCTTGCGATCGGTCAGGTTGAACACGTTGACCTTGATGTACGGCTTGCGGAAGGTCGAGGAGAAGTCCGGGAAATCCCAGCCCGCATTGAGGTTCAGCGTGGTGTAGCCGCCCACACGCTCCGTGTTCGACCAGTCGCCCCAGATAGAACCCTGGTACTTGGCATTCAGTCCGGCCCAGAACGGCCCGTTCTTGTAGCTGAGTTCCACATAGCCCGAATTGCGCGGTGCGTTGAGGAGGGTCTTGCCGCGGGTGTTGTAGATGCCGTCGCCGAGGGAATCGAGGTTGTCCTCCATACGCGACTGCAGGTAGGTGTAGTTGCCGTACACCGACCACTGCGGGTCGAAGCTGAAGCTACCCTCGGCACTCATGCCGCGGTTATGCACCTTGCCCAGCTGCGTATACACGCCCAGACCGGTGGCCTCGTCGTAGCCGGAGACCTGCTTGTTGTTGAAATTGGCCGCGAAGGCATCGACGCTGAGCGACGCGCGCTCGCCGTAGTAGCGCCAGCCCAGGTCGGCACTGGTCGAGGTTTCGGGCTTGTTCGGCAGCGCGCCGGCCTGGGCCGTGCCGTAGCCGTAGAGGGCGTTGCTCAGCACCGCGCCGTTGATCGGGGCACGGAACGTCTTGCCGATCCCGAAGTAGATCTGGTTCTCGGCATCCAGCTGGTACTTCGCACCCGCCGTGGGCGTCCACTTGTGGTACGTGTCCACAGGCGAGGCGCCGTAGCCAATGTTGGTGGGCGTCACCGTCACTTTGCCGGCCGCATTGATCGCGCCCGCGGAATCCGGGTATTCGGTGACATCGCCATCACGCTTGGACCAGACATAGGCGACGCTGCCCGTGAGGGTCAGCTTGTCGGTCGGGTTCCAGTTGTCGGTGACGAACGCCTTGGCGTTGGTCGTCGTGGTGTACTGGCTGTAAGCCTTCTGCGACGTGCCGTCCGGATAGGTGATGCGCGAGCCCTTGGCGGCCCACGTATCGATGGGCACGCCGGTGGCGTAATCCACGGGCACGAACGCCTGACCCTGCTGCTGGCGCGGGCGCTCGGCCCACACCCCGTATTCCAGGCTGTTGCTGTCGCTCAGGTCCTGGTTGAACTTGGCGATGATGCCGGGCCGGTAAGTCGTCGAGTAGCTGTACGAGTTGACCAGCTGGGTGCCGCCGATCTTGCCGTCGCCGTTGAGGTCGTACGCCACCGTCCTGTAGTAGTTGCCGTTGGCCTTCGCGTTCTCGGTGAAGGTGCTGCCCGAGCCGCCACCGCCGTAGCCGTACTGGAAATACGGCACCACCGACAGGCGCAGGTTGTCGGACAGCGTGAACTCGCCGTCCATGCTGGCCAGGTAGTTGCGGAACGGGTTCTGGTGCAGCGCGTAGTAGTTGCTGCTGGTGCTGCCGGGCGTATATGTGCCCAGGTAGCTCTGGTCGTACTGCTGGGCCGCCTGGGCCTTTGTCAGCGACTCGTAGTTCGTCTTGATCAGGCGGTTGTACTGCACCGAGAACGCGACCGAATTCTTGTCGTCGATCTGCCAGACGGTTTTCTCGTCGACCTTGGTGACCTTGGCCTTGCCGCGGCCGCGCCACAGGTTGGTTTCGTTGTTGGAATAGGAAATCCACGAGCGCACCGGGCCGGTGTCACCGGTGTTCAGGCGAAAGAACGTGCGGTGATAACTGTTGCCGCCGCCGGACTGGCTGACGTCCAGACCGGCGGTGTGCGACGGATCGACCGTGACCCACGCGATGGAACCGCCCGCGGCGCCGGAGATCGGCGTGCCGTTCTCGGGGAACCCGGGCTGCACGGTCACGTCGCCCATGTTCTCGCTGTCACCGTATTCGGTGGCGTAGATCTTGTAGTTGCCGCTGTCGTTGATCGGGGCGCCGTTCACCGTCACGCCGATCTCGTCGAGGCTGAAGCCGCGGATCGAGGCGTTGCCGTCGTTGAGGCCCGTGTAGTCGTCGGTCGACGCCGTGACGCCGGGGATCGAGTCGATCGCCTGGGTGAAATTGATGCCGGGCGCGGCGCGGATGATGGCCTCGCGCGACACGGTGGACACGGCCTTGGGCGCGTCCTGGACGGACATCAGGCCCGCGCCGAGCGACAGCGAATCCGCCTTCACCTGCACCGATTCCATCTGCTGGGTAGCGCGGCGGGTGGCGTTGTCGTTCGTGGTATTCGAGGTGCTGGCGGCGGCACTGCGGACGCGCTGCGCCTCGGCGGCCTGCGTGCCCTGGCTATCCTGCGCCGACGCGACACTGGCGGCCGCGAAAAGGGTCAGGGCGATGGCGCCCGAAAGGGAATTGCGGATCATGGAAGGTTTCCTGAAACACTGGGTTGAGGTCATGCCAAAGCCGTCCATGGCCGGCCCCTTTCGAGGCAGCTATTTATTCTTTTGAATCGGCTTTTAATACCCTTTCCGTAATTGATATCGATTATCTGCAAACCGATATTTATTACGTTCTGCGCAAGAAAAAACGTTATCTCCGGACACGGCGAATGACCCGCGAATGCAGGTGGGTCAACACGTTGGGAAACAGATGACCTGTTTTCTCGGCTACAGCGGAACACGGCTGGCGGACCAGCAGACAAGGGTCAACCTTATCTCCGCTTTATGACAGTTTAACGATGAGCACTGGGGTTTGAAAGGCTGGAAATCCATTCCCGAAATCGCCACCGGCTCGATACAGGCCCCACGCCATGCCGAGACGCACGGATACGCGAGCGATACCCGCTGGCGTGTCCATCTACTGGGGCGACATCGGGAATCCGCACAAGGGCAGATTCCCGTGGCGTCGTCAGCCCTTGCCCAGGTAACGCGACCGCTTGGACGGCTTCAGCGCGGCCAGGTCGAGTAGCACCAGGCCATCCACGCAGCCGGAGAAATCCGGGTCTTCGCCGAAGGCCAGGAACTGAACGCCGGTCGGCTCCACCAGGTCCACGTACTGCCGGTAGAGCACCGGCAGCGTCACGCCGAGCGCGTCGAGGCGATGCTTCAGCCGGCCGAGGCCACTGGCGGCGTCCAGCCCTTCCAGTTCGGCACGTACCGAGGCGATAGTGGCGTCCGGGATGACGAACGGCTGACGTGCCGCCGCAAGCCCCTGCACACCGAAGAAATGCTGGTGCGCCGCCGCGATCCATTCGCGCGCTTCGCGCGGCATGCTGACGGACATGCTGACCGGCCCGAACAGGTAACGCACATCCGCGTTGCGCTGCAGGTAGAGGCCGATGCCCTGCCAGAGCTGGTCGAGTGCGCGGGAACGCCAGTAGGCGGGGGTAATGAAGCTGCGACCGAGTTCCAACCCCTGGGCCAGTCGCGACTCGAGCGCCGGCGAATAGTCGAACAGGCTGGACGTGTAAAGGGACGCCATGCCGCGTGCGGCGATCAGCCGGCCGCCATGACCGAAACGATAGGCGCCCACGATGCGCAGGGCCTTGGCGTCCCACAGCACGAGGTGCTCGTAATGGGGATCGTAGGCATCGAGGTCGCGGCGCTTGCCGGTGCCCTCGCCCACGCGACGGAAAGTCAGTTCGCGCAGCCGGCCGATCTCGCGCATCGCATAGCTGTCCTGCGAGCCTTGCAGCAGCACGATGCGCTTGCCGTCCGGCAGCGAGGCCAGCAACTCGGCCTGGTCAAGCTCCGCGGAAACACGCTCCACGGGTTCGGGGTGCGCAAGCGGCGTCTGGCCACCGAACACCAGGTCGCGACCGCGGCCCACACGGTAGACATGGCGGCGCATCAGGCGTGCGGCCTGCTCCGCGGAACCACCGCTGACCTGTTTCAGTTCGTCGGCGTCCACCAGCTTGCCGATGCGGAAACCGACGCGCTGGCGGCCGGAGGTGGCCTCGCGCGGTAGCATGGCGGTGCTGAGCGGCTTGGCCAGCATCGATAGGCCATAGAAGGCGACCGAATTACGCGCGGCGATGTGCACGGGCAGCACCGGCACGCCGGCTTTCATGGCGATGCGGGCGAAACCGTCGGACCACTTGCCGTCGCGCACGCCCGACGGCCCCACGCGGGACACTTCACCTGCGGGGAACATGACCAGCACTTCGCCGGCCTGGATGGCGCGGAAGATGTTGCGCATGCGCGAGGCAGCACCCTTGCCAAACACGTCCACGGGCAGCAGCAACGGCCCCAGCTGGGGCACGGCGGCCAGCACGTCGTTGCCCAGGATGCGGACATCCCGGCGCACCGTGCCGATCATCTGCAGCAGGGCGATCGCGTCCACCATGCCCAAGGGGTGATTGGCCACGACGATGAGCGGCCCTTCGACCGGAATGTTCTCGCGCTCGCGCTCGGTGATCCGGCAGCTGACGCCCAGGTAATCCAGGGTGCGCTCGCAGAAATCGAAGCCCAGCGCCGTTCCGGCGTGATCCAGCGTCTGGTTGAAGCGGGTCTCGTGGGCCAGCTTTTCCAGCATGCCGACCAGCGGCTTGCGGATCAACGGGTGCTGCGCCAGCCAGGGCAGGCGCTCCATCAGTGTCTGATCGATGCTGAGCATGGTTCAGGCTCCCCTTGACGTCGAACGGTTCAAACCGAACGGGGCCGGTACGGAGTCGTGGTTTCTCATAAGCCTTCGAACATCCTCAAGTGCCCCTCGCCGGGCATCGGACACATGCACCGGACGGACGGTGTCCGCCCGGTGCATGCTCGCCGTCAATTATGACAGCAACCCTACCGTTGCGTACGTTCCTGCGGGCGGAGACCCGAAAGACTGGGTCAGACCGCGATATGGAGGTAGGCGGAGAGCCCGGTGAGGAACATCTGCACCGACAGGGCGATCAGCAGCATGCCCATCAGGCGCTCCAGTGCGGTCAGGACGCTCTCACCCAGCCATTTGAACAGGAAGGTGGAGCTGAGCAGGATCACCGAGGTGGCCAGCCAGGCCAGGAACAGGGCAATCCCCCATTCGGCGGTACGGCCCGGCTGGGAGTTGGTCAGCAGGAGCAGCGCGGCCATGGCCGACGGGCCCGCCACGCCGGGAATGGCCATGGGCACGATGAAGGGTTCGCCCTCCCCCGGCTTGCCGAATACGCCGCCCTCGACGGGCGGAAACACCATGCGAATGCCGATCAGGAACAGCACGATGCCGCCGGCGATGCTCACCGACTCCTGGCGCAGCTGCAGCACCTTGAGGATGTACTGGCCGCCCAGCAGGAACCCGACCAGCACGCCCAGGGCGATCAGCAGCTCGCGAATCATGACCTTGCGCCGCCGCTGCGGCGGCACGTCCTTGAGCAAGGCCAGGAACAGCGGGATGTTGCCCAGCGGGTCCATGATGAGGAACAGCAGGATGCCTGCCGACAACGTCGTCATCTGCGCTTCCATGGATAACTCCTATACGACGTTCAAGGGGCGGGACGGAGGTCGAGCACGCTGCCGCGCGCGGCAGACCCCGCGTCCGAAAGCAGGTAGATGATGGCCTCGGCCGTTGCCACGGGCAGCGGCCGTTCCAGCGTGTTCTCGCCGTAATAGGCCGCGCGGCGCAGGGCCGTGCGCATCGGCGCCGGCAGCAGCGCGTGCACACGCAGGGGGCCGCGGCCGTTTTCGGCGTGCAGCACGGTGGCAAGGCGCTCCAGGGCCGCCTTGGATACCCCGTAACCGCCCCAGTGCGCACGCGACAGCAGGTCGGGATCGTCCAGGACGAACACTACCGCGCTGTCCGCGGCCTTGCCCATCAAGGGCATGCAGGCCTGGGTCAGCGCGAACGGTGCCGACACGTTGACCTGCATGGCGCGCAGCCAGTCATCCGGCTTGTGCATGGCCAGCGGCGTCAACTCGTTGAAGTGCGCCGCGGCGTGCACGATGCCGTCGAGGCGGCCAAACTCCTTTTCGATGCCCTCGGCCAACGCCGTGTAGTCGTTCGGGGTGGCGCTTTCCAGGTCCAGCGGATGGATCACCGGCTCGGCACCGCCCAGTGCCACCAGCTCGTCGTAGCGTTTTTCCAGGGCACGCACCTTGCGCCCGGTGATGACCACCGTGGCGCCGGCGCGCACCGCCGCCATCGCCGTCGCGCCGCCCAGGCCACCCGTGACACCGGTGACCACCACCACCCGCCCATCGAGCAGGCCGGAGGTGGGAGCCCAGGAGGCAGGCAGGCGCGCCGACGGCAGAGAACTCACGAATTGGCCTCCGCCACATCGGCAGCCATGCGCTTAAGCTCGCCAGCCGAGTGCAGGTCCTCGACGATGTCGCAGCCCCCGATGAACTCGCCCAGCAGGAACAGCTGGGGAAAGGTGGGCCAGTTGGAGTAGTGCGGCAGGCCTGCCCGGACGCGGGGATCGGCCAGGACGTTGACGGTGAAGAAGGTGGCGCCCGCCGCTGCCAGCGCCTTGACCGCGCGATCGGAGAATCCGCAGGTGGGGTATTCCGGCGTGCCTTTCATGAAAAGCACGATCGGATGGGCCGCCACGATGGCCTTGATCTCGTCTACGACGTCCATAGGTCGGGTTTCATCATTAGAATGCGATTAGTTGCGTAGTGTAACAGCGTGGGCCGCCGCGCCCCCTGTTGACGCCCTTCCCCCCAGCCACCGCTAAGGAGCTCCCTCATGGCGTTCGAACTTCCCCCGCTTCCCTACGAAAAGAATGCACTCGAGCCGCACATCTCCGCCGAAACGCTGGAGTTTCACTACGGCAAGCACCACCAGACCTACGTGACCAACCTGAATAACTTGGTCAAGGGTACTGAATTCGAGGACAAGAGCCTTGAGGACATCGTCAAGTCGTCCTCGGGCGGTATCTTCAACAACGCCGCCCAGATCTGGAACCACACCTTCTACTGGCACTCCATGCGTGCCCCGGGCGGCGCCGAGCCGCCGGCCAAGCTCGCCGACGCGCTGACCAAGGCCTTCGGTGGCGTGGACAAGTTCAAGGAAGAATTCGCCAAGCAGGCCGCCGCCAACTTCGGCTCCGGCTGGACCTGGCTGGTGCAGCGCCCGGATGGCTCGCTCGCCATCGTCAACACGTCCAACGCCGCCACGCCGATCACCGGCAGCGACAAGCCGCTGTTCACCGCGGACGTGTGGGAACACGCCTATTACATCGATTACCGCAACGCCCGCCCGAAGTACCTGGAAGCCTTCTGGAATCTGGTCAACTGGGATTTTGCGGCGAAGAACCTCGCCTGAGGTTTGTCGGTGCGTTGCAGCGCGTAACCGCGTGTTGTGACGCACCGAGATCGCGCACATCGTGCGCTCCTACAACCGCCTGTAGGAGCGCACGATGTGCGCGATGGCTCGTGTAGGAGCGCACGATGTGCGCGACATGTGTTGAGGCCAGGCGCCAGGCCTGGCGCGCCAGGTTGCAGATTGCCGCGAAACGATGTCGCGCGCATCGCGCGCTCCTACGTGGGTAGCGGAGGGGCGTCAGCCCAGCAGCTCGACAGCCGGCGCCACCTGTTCATCGCGACCCAGTACCGCACCCACCTCGGCAAGCTTCGCTCGCAGGCTGCCGGCATCGGCGGCACAGATCGTCGCGTGGCCGACCTTGCGGCCATCGCGCGCGCCCTTTCCGTAATCGTGCCAGTGGCCGTCGGCCACCGATAACACCGGCGCCGGGTCCGGCAGGTCGCCGATCCAGTTGAGCATGGCGCTGGCGCCACGGACGCCCGTGTCGCCCAAGGCCAGGCCCAGCACGGCGCGGATATGGTTCTCGAACTGGCTGGTGTGTGCGCCCTCGATGGTCCAGTGACCGGAGTTGTGCACGCGCGGGGCCATTTCGTTGCCGAGCAGGTCGCCGCCGCGGACGAACAGCTCCAGCGCGAACACACCCACGTAATCCAGTTTTTCCGCGATGGTGCGCGCATGGGCGATGGCGGCACGCTCCATGTCGTCGGACGTGCCCGGCGCGGGGGCGAGGCTGAGCGACAGGACGCCGTCGACATGCCAGTTGCGCGTCAGCGGCCACGCACGAAAGGCACCGTCGCGGCCTCGCACGGCTACCACCGACAACTCCCGGTCGAACGGCACGAAGGCTTCCAGGATCAGCCCGTGCTGGCCGGCGGCATCGCCGAGCGCAGCCCAGGCCGCGTCGATATCGCCGTCCGACTTCAGGCGGAACTGCCCCTTGCCGTCGTAGCCGAGCCGCCGCGTCTTCAGGATGGCCGGCGTGCCGATCCGGGCGATGGCGCGAACCAGGTCGTCGCGCGTGTCCACGGTCTCGAAGTCGGGGGTATCCAGACCCGCTTCGCGGAACAGGGTTTTCTCGCTGAGGCGATCCTGCGCCACGGCCAGGGCCCGCGGGTTCGGGAACACATCGACCTGCCCGGCCAGGCGCTCGGCGACGGCGGCGGGCACGTTCTCGAAATCGAAGGTGATCACGTCCACCCGTGCGGCAAACGCGGCCAGCGCGGCATCGTCGGACCAGTCGGCCACCACCAGCTCGGCCACCTGGCCGGCGCAGGCGTCGGGCGACGCGTCCACCACGAGGGTGCGAATACCCAGCGGTGCCGCGGCCAGGGCCAGCATGCGCGCCAGCTGGCCGCCGCCGAGGATGCCTACGGTGGGGAGCGTGCGGCTCACGTGCGCGGGTCCGGATGGTCGAGGACGTTGCGGGTCTGCTCGGCGCGGAAGGCATCCAGCGCGCTGGCCACGGCGGAATCGTGCAGGGCGAGCACGGAGGCGGCCAGCAAGGCGGCGTTGGTCGCACCGGCCCGGCCGATTGCCAGCGTGCCCACGGGGATGCCCGCAGGCATCTGCGCAATGGAAAGCAGGGAATCCATGCCGTTCAGGGCCTTGGACTGCACGGGCACACCGAACACCGGCAGGGCCGTCTTCGCCGCGATCATGCCCGGCAGGTGGGCCGCGCCACCGGCGCCGGCGATGATCACCTGGATACCGCGGCCACGCGCGCCCTCGGCATAGCCGAACAGGAGATCGGGCGTGCGGTGGGCCGAAACCACCTGCACCTCGTGGACGACACCCAGGCGGGTCAGTGTGGCGGAGGCATGCTCCATCGTTTCCCAGTCCGATCGCGAGCCCATCACCACGCCCACGCGCGGCGCGCCCGCTCCGTTACCTTCGTTGGAAATCATGGCCCGGCCACCCAAAAGTCGCTATTGTAAGTGCATTCCCGATCTACAGGTTGGCCGTCACGGCCGCTCTCCATGGACAAGCGTCTTCTCGACATCCTCTGCTGCCCGGTCAGCAAGCGCCCCCTGCGCCCCCTGACGGCGGCCGAGCGCGACACCCTCAACAGCGCCATCCGCGCGGGCTCCGTCGACACGGTAGCCGGCGAGAAAGTCACCGATATCCTGACCGAAGGCCTGATTACCACCGACGGCCAGTTGGTCTATCGGGTCGAGGACGGCATCCCCGTGATGCTGCCGGAAGCCGGCATCGGCACGCTGCAACTGGCCGGCTTTACGCCGGAGAGCGGGCTCGCGCAGAATCCGTGACCCAAGTCACACTTTAAAGCATTCGATCCCGCACAATGGCCCCTCAGGCGGGGGCCGGTGAATCCAGAGATGCGCGATGAATAACGCGAACGAGCCGTCGAACGTCGTCGATCTAAGCCATCGGCTGGACCCTCGTATCGAAAGTGTGGGTGCGCTCCTGGTCACGGTACGCGGGCTGGCGACCAAGCGGCTGCACGCGCTGGCCACCAACATGTTCGAGAACATCGACGACGCCCTGTTCGACCTGGCCGAGAAGGCCGAGAATAACGCCGCGCAAACCCAGTTCTTCGACGGCATGCGCGAGGTCCGCAAGAAGCGCGCGATCGTCGAACGCAGTTTCCTGGGCCAGGTGGCCCGCGACCTGGCCGACTTCTCCGCCGGCCGCACGCGCGCGCCCGAGTCCGACGCGCACGCCCGCCCTCTGGCGAACATCGAACTCAGCCTTGTCGGCGAGAACGAGCTGGAAGAATCGCTGGCGATCACCAGCATGATCGGCAAGAACGAGCAACGCCTCGCGCGTGCCCTCTTCGCGGTGAACCAGCGCCTCTCCGTGATCTGCGGCGGCGCCCGCATGGACGACGCCTCCAACCCCGTCGGCCCCGCCTTGCTGGCCGGAGCCTTCCGCCAGGCCATGCGCGAGCTGGTGGTGGAGGTTCGGGTCAAGCTGATCATCTACAAGCTGTTCGACCGCTACGTGCTCGCCGGCATCGACGAGCTCTACGACGACATCAACAACGAACTGGCTGCGGCCGGCGTGCTTCCGCAGTTGCGCCACGAGATCGCCACGCGCCGCAGCGACGCGCCCGCCCCTACCGGCCCGGCGTCATCGGCCATGACAACGGCGCAGGCGACGGCCCCGGTGACCGACGCGGCCGCCGCGGAGTTCATGCAGTCGTTGCACGCCATGTTCTCCGCCCGTCGCGGCGCGATCTCCGCCCTGACCGGCACGGCTACCGGCGGTGGCCAGGCCCTGCCGATCGGCCCCCTGCCCAGCGCGGCGGAAATGCTCGGTGCGCTGACCCTGCTGCAAAGCCAGATCGCCAGCCTGCCCAGTCAGGCCGCACCGCTGGCGACACAGGCTGACGTCACCCGCGACGTGGCCCAGCTGAAGGAACAGTTGCTCGTCCAGATCGGCCAGCTGCGCGGGCAACAGACCGCGCACGTGTCGGGCGTGGACGAGGACACGATCGACCTGGTGGGCATGTTGTTCGAGTTCATCCTCGAAGACCGCAACCTGCCCGCCGAGATGCAGGTGATGCTGGCGCGCCTGCAGATCCCCTACCTGAAGGTCGCCCTGCTCGACCGGCGCCTGTTCGCGCACAAGTCCCACCCGGCGCGCCAGCTGCTGGATGCCATGGCCGATGCGGCCAAGGGCTGGTCGGCCGAGTCCGATCGCGACGGCCGCCTGTTCGACAAGACCCGGACCATCGTCGAGCGGCTGCTGCGCGACTTCGACGACGACGTGGACCTCTTCAACCGCCTCGCGACGGAGTTGCAGGATTTTCTCGACATCAGCCGCAAGCGTGCGGAGCTGGCCGAGCAGCGCGTGGCCGAATCCACCCGCGGCCGCGAAAAACTGGAGCACGCCCGTCGGCGCGCCGCGCAGGAAATCGTCGGCCGGGTCGGCGGCGCCGCGTTACCGCCGCTGATCCACGGTGTACTGACCCGGGCCTGGGCCAACTACATCGTGCTCACCCTGCTGCGCCAGGGCGAGGAATCGCCCGAATTCCGCGAATCGCTGCGCTTCGTCGACGACTTCATCGCCAGTGCCCGTCCGGTCTATGACCTCAACGGGCGACGCGACCTGCGTGCGCTGCTGCCCTCGGTGGAGCAGACACTGCGCCGCGGGCTGGCCGCCGTGGCGTTCCAGGATGCCGACACCGAACAATTGCTGGCGCAGTTGCACGCGTTCTACCGGCAGCAGTTGGGCGAATCCGTAGCGGAGACCGGATCGGGCACGCTCATCGCCAGCGTGACGCCGCTGCCCGATGCGATCCAGGCGATCGACGAACCGATCGTCGAGCCGGTGCCCGAGGACGAATCCCTGCCGGACGAGGCCTTCGACGAGCGCAACCTCGCCCAGGCCCGCGAGCTGAAGGTCGGCCAGTGGATGGAATTCACCAGCGAGGACGGCAGCACCGACCGCGCCAAGCTCTCGTGGATCAGCCCGATCAGCGGTCGCTACCTGTTCGTGAACCGTCGCGGCCTCAAGGTGGCCGACCACAGTCTTGCCGGCCTGGCCCAGGGCTTTGCCAACGGCACGGCGCGGCTGCTCGATTCCGCGCTGCTGTTCGACCGCGCCATGGACGCCATCGTGGAACGCCTGCGCACACCGGATCCGGGTGCCTGAGGTTTGCTAAGGTAGCGCCCTCTTCCCTGGGCGCATCCCCACGATGACTTCCAACGAGTCGCAATCCCTGGCCGACGCGCTGCCGCCGGCCGTCGAGATACAAGCCGATGTCGATCGCGCCCTGAGCGAGGACATCGGCCCGGGCGACGCCACCGCCGACCTGCTCGATGCAGCCGCCACCGCCACCGCCGTGCTTACCTGTCGCGAAGATGCCGTACTGTGCGGCACGGCCTGGTTCGACGCGGCGTTCCGCACGCTGGACCCGAACGTGGACATCGCGTGGTCGCTCCACGATGGCGACCGCATCGCCGCCGGCAGCGCCATCTGCCGTCTCGCCGGCAAGGCGCGCGCCCTGGTCACCGCCGAACGTACCGCGCTCAACTTCCTGCAGCTGCTGTCGTCCACTGCCACCGTTACCGCACGCTATGCCGATGCGCTGGCGGGCACGCGCACGCGCATCCTCGACACGCGCAAGACCCTGCCGGGCCTGCGCCGCGCGCAGAAATACGCCGTGCGCTGCGGCGGCGGCACCAACCATCGCATCGGCCTGTTCGACGCCATGATGCTCAAGGAAAACCACATCATCGCCGCGGGCGGCATTCGTCCGGCCGTGGAGGCGGCGCGGCGCATCCATCCGGCCCTGCCGTTGATCGTGGAAGTGGAGACGATGGCCGAACTGGCCGAGGCGATCGACGCCGGGGCGGACCGCGCGTTGCTCGACAACTTCACCCCGGCGATGCTGGCCGAGGCCGTCACCTATACCGACGGCAGGATGTCGCTCGAAGTGTCTGGGAACGTGGAACTGGCCACGCTCCGCGACATTGCCGAAACCGGCGTGGATTTCATTTCCAGCGGCGCGCTGACCAAGCATGTACGCGCCATCGATCTTTCCCTGCGGCTCGACGTGCAGCCGGGGGTGCTCAGTGCAGCCGGCGCCGGTCGGCCAGCGAGATGACGTTGCTGCCGTGGACCAGGGGATCGATGGCCACCACGGTTTCCAGTTCCGGCGCGTCGGCCCCCGGCAGGGAGTAACTGGCGATATCGTGGCCCGCCATCCACAGGCGTGCCGACTGGCGGGACTGGCCATCCAGGCTCACTTCGAAGCCGTAGCAGCGCTCGAGCCGACGCACGCCGTCCACACCCTGGAGGCGCATGGCGCGCAGGCCGACCGACTGATCCAGCAACTGGAGGCCGTAACGCTTGCACAGCCCCGCCGCGGCGCGTGCGGCAACTTCCCGCGCACGCGTCAGCCTGTACCAGCTCGCGATACCGCCGGCGAGGACAAGAAGCCAGAAAAGGTCACTGAAGGATGCCATGCTGCCAGTGTGTGGCCGATCCGGAACGTCCACAAGCCCCCGAAGGGGCGGCGGAGGCCTACTTGACGACGCGCAGGTGCGGTGCGCCGCGCTTCGGGCGGTCGTCATCACCACCGGCCGAGGGCGGCGGAGGCTCGCTGTTTTCCACCACTTCCATCGGACCGGACGAGGGCGACGGCTCGGAACCGTCGTTTTCGTCGGCCGGGAACATCATGCCCTGCCCGTTTTCCTGCGCATACAGCGCCAGCACGGCCGGCACGGGGATCACGATCTGCTGGCTGACACCCGAGAAACGGGCCTGGAAGCCGATCTTGTCGTTGCCCAGGTCGAGATTGGCCACGGCGCGCATGGCCAGGTTGAGCACCACCTGGCCGTTCTTCACCACATGGGCGGGCACCTTGACCCCGGGCTGGGCGGCGTCCACCAGCACGTAGGGGGTCAGGCCGTTGTCGCTGATCCAGTCGTAGATGGCGCGGAGCAGGTACGGGCGATTGGAAGTCATGCCCGCGCTTTCGTTCGTATCCATGGATGCTGTCCTCGTCGTTCCCGCCGGTAGGTCGGGGATCACCAAAGCCCCGGCTGGGCAAGGTCGAAAGGACAGTTTAAGGGATAGGCGGCATCCGACGCTAACCGGGGCTGAAATTGAAATCCAGGCGCATGTCTCGCTCCTCCGGGGTGAGGCTGCGGGCAAAGCCCTGGCTGTGAAACAGGCGCTCGCCGTAATCGACGATGGCTTTGCCGTCCCGGCCCAGGTCCACGCCCAGGTGCGGCAGCCGCCAGACCACCGGGGCCACCAGGCAGTCGATCAGGCTCATCTCCGGATTGAGGAAGAAACGCGACGCCCGGAACAGCGGCTCGGACAACAACAGCTGCTCGCGCAGGCGCTTGCGGGCACCGGCAGCCTCCTTGCCGCCCTCTGCAATCGCCTCGATCTCAGGCAGCCAGTCGTTTTCGACGCGCCAGGTGGCCAGGCGCAGGCGCGCCCGTGACAGCGGATCGATGGGCATCAACGGCGGATGCGGATAACGCTCGTCAAGGTATTCGACGACCACCAGGGGGTCGTAGAGACACAGGTCTCGATCGACCAGGGTCGGCAGGGTGCCGTAGGGATTGAGGTCGAGCAGGTCGGCCGTCGGCCGATCCGGCTTGAGAACGATCCTGTCATAGGCCACCCCTTTCGCCGCCAGCACGAGGCGCGTCCGGTGGCAGTGAATGTCGTCGGCGCTGGTGTAAAGCGTCAGCGCCGCACGCGAACGAGCACTCTGGACCATGCGTCGATCTCCCTGTTTACGGTGTTCGGAACTCTAACCCCACCCGTCCCCGAAACGAAACGGGCGGCCGTGGGCCGCCCGCGGGACATCGGTCAGTGCTCGTCGTGTTGTTCGTGCACGTCCTTCCAGTACTCCTGCTTCACGAGGTAGAGCAGGAAGGTCAGGCCGGCCAGGAACAGGATGACCCACACGCCCACCGACTGACGCTCGAGAGCGGCCGGCTCGGCCGTGTACTCGAGGAAGGTGGTGATGTCGCGCGTGGCCGCCTTGAACTCCTCGGGCGTCATCCGCCCCGGGCGCTGCAGCTCGAGCTTCTCCACCGTGGCTTCCTGGCCCGGCTTGGCCTCGCCGTGCACGGCCACCTGCAGGCCCTGCAGTTCCCACAGGGGATTGGGCATGGAGGCGTTGGGGAACACCGTGTTGTTCCAGCCGACCGGCCGTGTGGGGTCGAGGTAGAACGAGTTCAGGTAATTGAAGATGAAATCCACGCCCTTGGCCCGCGCCTCGAGCGACAGGTCGGGTGGATCCTTGCCGAACCAGGCCTTGGCCCCGTCGACCGGCATGTGCGAGATCACCGGCTCGCCGAACTTGGCACCCGTGAAGTTGAGGTTGGTCATCACCTCGTCTTCGGACAGGCCCAGGTCGGAAGCCAGGCGCGAGTAGCGCACGTACTTCAGCGAGTGGCAGCCGACGCAGTAGTTGAAGAACAGCTTGGCGCCGCGCTGCAGCGCCGCCTGGTCGTTGACGTTGGTACCGGCGGACGGAAGCCCCTCGCCACCTTCGGCGGCCATGGCGGGCAACGCGGCGACGAACAGGCCCAGCGCGAGGGCGGCGGAAGAAAGATAGCGCTTAATCATGCGTCGTCACCCGTTCCGGAACCGGCTTGGTCTTCTCGAAACCGAAGCGCGTGTAGACCCATACGAATACGAAGAAGCCGAAATAGCCCAGTGTCATCAGGCGACCGAAGGCGTTCTCCCATGTGGTGACGTCCGCATGCGGGAACCATTCGGGGATCAGCTCGGCGGTGACGCCGGCGCCCACCGCGCCAAGCGACAGGAAGGACACCACCAGCACGCCGAGGGCGATGCGGTAGCCCATGCCACGGTACCGCACCGAACGCACGGCGCCCTGGTCCAGCCACGGCAGCAGCGCCAGCAGCAGGATGGAGCCGAACATGCCGATGACACCCCAGATCGCCGTGCCGAAGAACGACGGGATCATGCGCAGGATCGCGTAGAAAGGAGTGAAGTACCACGACGGCTTGATGTGGCTCGGCGTCACCAGGTTGTTGGCCGGGGTGAAGTTGTCGTGCTCCAGGAACCAGCCGCCGAAGGTGGGCGCGAAGAAAATGATGAACGCGGCGATGGTCAGGAAGAAGCCGACGCCCACCAGGTCCTTCACCGTGTAGTACGGATGGAACGGAATGGCGTCGATGGGCTTGGTCGCATCCCAGCGGTTGCCCTTGGGGCCGTGCTTGACGTCGACGCCATCGGGGTTGTTGGAACCCACTTCGTGCAGGGCAGCCAGGTGCAGCACCACCAGCAGCAACAGCACCAGCGGCAGCGCGATGACGTGCAGCGCGAAGAAGCGGTTCAGCGTGGCGTCGGCAGGCAGGAAGTCGCCCATGATCCACTCCACCAGCGACGAGCCGATGTAGGGGATGGTGCCGAACAGCGAGATGATGACCTTCGCACCCCAGAACGACATGTTGCCCCACGGCAGCACGTAGCCCATGAACGCCTCGGCCATCAGCACGAGGAAGATCAGCATGCCCAGGATCCAGACCAGCTCGCGCGGACGCTTGAACGAGCCGTACATGATGCCGCGGAACATGTGCAGGAACACCACCACGAAGAACAGCGAGGCGCCCGTGGAGTGCATGTAGCGGATCAGCCAGCCCCACTCCACGTCGCGCATGATGTACTCGACCGAGTTGAACGCTTCCAGCGCACTCGTCTTGTAGTTCATGGTCAGGAAGATGCCGGTCACGATCTGGTTGACCAGGACCAGCAGGGCGAGCGAACCGAAGTAGTACCAGAGGTTGAAATTCTTCGGCGCGTAGTACTCGGTCATGTGCTTGCGGAACGTCGGCGCCAGGTTAGGCGCGCGTTCGTTGACCCAATCGAAGATGCTGGCCATCAGCCTTTCCCCTCCGGATCGACACCGATCTGGATGTGCGAGTCATCCAGGAAGTGGTACTGCGGCACGGCCAGGTTCTTCGGCGCGGGCACGCCGGCGAAGACGCGCCCGGACAGGTCGTAGCGCGACTTGTGGCAGGGGCAGTAGAAACCGCCCTTCCAGTTGGCGTCGAACGGCTCGGGCTTGATGTCGGGCACGAAGTCCGGCACG
The DNA here is from genome assembly GCF_030209605.1 of Luteibacter sp. ME-Dv--P-043b. Taxonomy (NCBI): domain Bacteria; kingdom Pseudomonadati; phylum Pseudomonadota; class Gammaproteobacteria; order Lysobacterales; family Rhodanobacteraceae; genus Luteibacter; species Luteibacter sp. ME-Dv--P-043b. Next base: position 108,780 of record NZ_JARVRT010000017.1, on the reverse strand, counting down.
CAGCCCAGGTGGGTGCACAGGCCGATGACGACCAGCCACTCGGGCTTGATCGAGCGGTTCTCGTTGGTGGCGTACTTCGGTTGCTGGCCTGCGTCCGAGGACTGCGGATCCAGCAGGCGGGGCTCGAGGCCCTTCAGCTGGGCCAGCTGGTCCTTGGTCCGGTTGACCACGAAGACCGGCAGGCTGCGCCAGGCGAACGTGACCTTCTGGCCCGCCTCGATGGTGCTGATGTCGACCGTGACAGGCGCTCCCGCTGCCTTTGCCCTTGCGCTCGGTTCCCACGACTTGATGAAGGGCACGACCGCCGTGACCACTCCGACACCGCCCACGACCGCGGTCGTGGTGGTGAGGAAGCGACGGCGCCCGTGATCGACGACTTCGTTCGCCATCAGGCTCTCCGGAACTTATGCCATTGAGAATGCGGACCCCTATCGCCGGTTCGTTCGGAAATCGGCTTCCGCTATATCAAGTCAGTGTAACGGCAGGCACCACCCACGTACAATAAACTGAACCACCCCCTGTGCTCCATGACGGGTGGGACGGTCACGAATCCGCCAGGAAGCGGAAAATCCGGCACCACCGGCTGCCCGGATTCCCCCGGGCAAGGCGACGCGACGACGACAGGACCCCTCGTTATTCCATGAACCACGCCGCACGCACGCTCGCCTTCGTTGCCCGCTTCGTCGTGCTCGGCCTGGCCGTCGCCTTCGTGGTGGGCCTGTTCTGGCCGGGCAGCGGCGCTTTCCTGCGCCAGCGCTTCACCCCTCCGGCCACCCAGCCGGCCACTGCCAGCGCCGACACCGAGGCCCCAGCCGCCGGCGCGCCCGCCTCCTACGCGGATGCCGTGGCCAAGGCCGCGCCAGCCGTGGTCAACATCTACGCCAACAAGATGGTGACCGAGCAGCCGCGCGAGCTGTATTCGGACCCGGTGCTGCAGCGTATCTTCAGCGTGCCCACCGGCCCGGCCCGTACCCGCCGCCAGCAGAACCTGGGCTCGGGCGTGATCGTCCGCGAAGACGGCTACGTCCTGACCAACAACCACGTGATCGCCAACGCCGACGACATCCAGCTGCTGCTCTACGACGGCCGCGTCGCCAAGGCCCGCGTGGTGGGCTCGGACGACGAGACCGACCTGGCCGTGCTCAAGGTGGATGCGGGCAACCTCCCCGCCATCCACATGACCGACGCCGAAAGCCGGCCCCGGGTCGGCGACGTGGTGCTGGCCATCGGCAACCCCTTCGGCATCGGCCAGACCGTGACCATGGGCATCGTCAGCGCCATCGGGCGCCAGCTCAACCTGTCCAGCCTGGAGAACTTCATCCAGACGGACGCCGCGATCAACTTCGGCAACTCCGGCGGGGCACTGGTCAACGCGCATGGCGAACTGGTCGGCATCAACACCTCGCTGATCGGCCAGGCCGTGGGCGCCGAGGGCATCGGCTTCGCCATTCCCGTGCAAAGCGCCCGCGAGGTGCTGGACCAGATCATCCAGACGGGCCACGTGGTGCGCGGCTGGATCGGCGCGGATTACGGCGCGGTGCCCATCTCCGCCGACAGCGGCCTGCCCTCCGCGGCCCGGGGCGTGGTGGTCAACGACGTATCGCCCGGCGGGCCCGCGGCGCTGGCCGGTATCCAGCAGCGCGACGTGTTGCTGCGTATCGGGGACGAGGACATCCTCGATCCGTCCGATTTGCGGCGGCACGAGGCCTCGTTGAAGCCGGGCGTGGCGGTGAAGGTGTCCGGGCTGCGCAATGGAGCGGCGTTCGCGACCACGGTAACGCCCACGCAGCGGCCGCCTACGGCGCCTATGCAGGCATTGAGGTAGGCGCAGGCGTTTAGGTGTGGCGGTTCGCGCACGCGCGTGCGCTCCTACGGCGCGCCGTGAGCCGGGTGTAGGAGACGCGCCGTGGGCAGGAACGCGCGGGGTAGGAGCGCACGATGTGCGCGAAATCGTCTAAACGACAACCTTCCCGCCCACGCGCCAGCCCCCAGGTCATCGCGAAAAGATGTCGCGCGCATCGCGCGCTCCTACAGCGCGGCGTGGGGCTTCAGGAGGTCGTTGTAGCGTTTGCGGAGGACGCCGACGCGTTCGACGTAGACCTGGGTTTCGTCGTAAGGGGGCACGCCGTTGTACTTCTGCACGGCGCCGGGGCCGGCGTTGTAGGCTGCGGCGGCGAGGCGTTCGTTGCCGTTGAAGGTGCGCAGCAGCAGGGCCAGGTAGCGGGCGCCGCCACGGATGTTCTGACTGGCGTCGAACGCGTCCATGACACCCATGTCCCGCGCCGTGCCGGGGATCAGCTGCATCAGGCCCTGGGCGCCGGCCACCGACAGGGCCCGCGGGTTGAACGCGCTTTCGGCATGGATGACCGCACGCAGCAGGGCCTCGTCCACGCTGAACTCGCTGCTGGCCGCGCGGATCGCGTCACCATAGGCGGCCACGTTGAGGGCGACGCGGTTCCAGTCGACCTTCGAATGGACGTCGCAGGCGGCGCAGGTGGCGATATAGGTAAAGAGCATCTTGACGGTGCCGCCCTTCCCGCCGCCGCCCTGCGGGATGTTCGTGTACTCCACCCCGCCGTCCGCCCGCGTGATGCGATAGACCGCCCCGCGTAGTACACGGGAACCCTTCGGCGTCTCGGGCGCGACGGCGGCCGTCAGGTCAGAACTGGCCGATTCTTTGTAGTCCCATTGCCCCTTCGGCACCGCGGGGGACGGCGTCGCCGCCGTCACGGCAGGCAGGACCAGCGGCTCCTGGGCATTACCTTCCATTCCGCCGACCACGCCCCCCGTGATGCCGGCCAGCGAGGGGCCGGCTACGGTGGGGGCCAGGGCCACGGACCCGATCACCCCCTTGAGCGAGGGCGGCCCGGCGACCGGCTCGAAGACGGCGGTCGGGGCAGAAGACGACTGGCCGTTGTTGGAACGGGTCTGGCCGGACGGCGACGCGGGCAACCGTGCCTGGGCGGCGGGAGCGACTGTCGCGATCGAGCGGGCCGGACGCGAGGGCCCGGTGCTGCCGATGCGCTTGCAGTCCTTGTAGCCGGCCGTGGTACCCGAAAACACCGTCTCGCCCGTGGAACCGGTGCAGCGATACAGCGAGCCCGCAGCGGCCGGGCCGGCCATCAGGCCTATCAAAAGGAGCGCGCACGTACCCGCGGCCCTGCGCAGGGCCGTGCCGGAAGGATGAAAACGGCGGGCGCGATGGCCGGCGCTTTCCCCTGGCGTCGCGTCGTGAACCATGGGCGCGAGTGTGCCCGAGCCCCCTTTTCCTGCCAAGGGCTCGAGGCCGACGATCGTCACGCAAGTCATTGATCCGCTGCGGGCAACTGGCACGCACCCCGGCGGGGGCGTAAACTGCGCGGTTCGGCAACTCCCACGAATCACGGTACCCCGGCGCATGAGCGGCAAGCTTTTCATCAAGACCCACGGCTGCCAGATGAACGAGTACGACTCGGCCAAGATGGCCGACGTGCTGCTCGCCTCCCATGGCCTGGAGCTGACCCAGAACGAGGACGACGCGGACGTCATCCTGGTCAACACCTGCTCCATCCGCGAAAAAGCCCAGGAAAAGGTCTTCAGCCAGCTCGGCCGCTGGAAGGCCCACAAGGCCAACGGCAAGCCGGTGCTGATCGGCGTGGGCGGTTGCGTCGCCTCGCAGGAGGGCGATGCCATCCTCAAGCGCGCCCCGCATGTGGACCTGGTGTTCGGTCCGCAGACGTTGCACCGCCTGCCGCAGATGATCGAAGCCCAGCGCGCCACCGGCAAGTCGCAGGTGGACATCAGCTTCCCGGAGATCGAGAAGTTCGACCGCATGCCGGAGCCACGCGCCGAAGGCCCCACCGCCTTCGTCTCGATCATGGAAGGCTGCTCGAAATACTGCTCCTACTGCGTGGTGCCCTACACCCGTGGCGAGGAAATCAGCCGCCCGTTCGACGACGTGATCGTCGAGGTGGCGCAGCTCGCCGAACAGGGCGTGCGCGAGGTCAACCTGCTGGGCCAGAACGTCAACGCCTATCGCGGTCCGATGCACGACGGCGACGTGGCCGACCTCTCGGTGCTGATCCACGCCATCGCGCAGATCGACGGCATCGGCCGCATCCGTTTCACCACCTCGCATCCGCTGGAGTTCTCGGACTCGCTGATCGAGGCCTACGCCAACGTGCCGCAGCTGGCCAACTACCTGCACCTGCCCGTGCAGGCGGGCTCGGATCGCATCCTGGCGGCGATGAAGCGCGGCTACACCGCGCTGGAATTCAAGCAGCGCATCCGCAAGCTGCGCGCCGTGCGCCCGGACATCTGCGTCTCGTCGGATTTCATCGTCGGTTTCCCCGGCGAGACCGACGACGACTTCGAAAAGACCATGAAGCTGATCGACGACATCGGTTTCGACCAGAGCTTCTCGTTCGTGTTCTCCTCGCGGCCCGGCACGCCGGCCGCCAGCCTGGCCGACGACACGCCGGCCGAGGTGAAGCAGGCCCGGCTCGCCCGCCTGCAGGCGGCCATCAACGAGAACGCGCGCCGGATCAACGAGGCCATGGTCGGCAGTGTGCAGCGCGTGCTGGTGGAAAAACCCAGCCGCCGCAACCCCAACGAGATGAGCGGCCGCACCGAAAACATGCGGTACGTGAATTTTCCCGGCCACGTTCGCATGATCGGCCAGTTCGTCGACGTCACGATCACCGAAGCCATGAGCAACTCGCTGCGTGGCCGCGTGCGCCTGGACGACGAGGTCGCGCTGGCGTCGTAAGCCCTCGCCCCTAACGTGACGCACCGGACCCTATGAATCCAGGCCTGACCCAACGCGATTTCGCCCTCGATCCCGAGGACAACACCCGCCTCGCCAACCTTTGCGGACCGCTGGACGAACATGTCCGGCAGATCGAACTGCGCCTTGGCGTGGAAGTGGACCACCGTGGCGCCATTTTCCGTGTCATCGGCGACGAAGCTTCGGCGCGCGCCGGCGAGCAAGTGATCCGCGCGCTGTATGCCGCCACCGAGACGGAGATCCTCAACGGCCAGGCCATCCACCTGCGCCTGGCGGAATCGGGCATCGACGCGCTCAACGACCAGGCTGCCGAATCCGCACAGGAAGTGGTGATCAAGGTGAAGCGCGGCGTGATCAAGGGCCGCGGCGCCAACCAGGCCCGCTACCTGCACGCCATCACCACCCACGACATCAACTTCGGCGTGGGCCCGGCCGGCACCGGCAAGACCTACCTCGCGGTGGCCAGCGCCATCGAGGCGCTGGAAGCCAACCGCGTGCAGCGCGTGCTGCTGGTGCGCCCCGCGGTGGAGGCCGGCGAGAAACTGGGCTTCCTGCCCGGCGACCTCAGCCAGAAGATCGACCCCTACCTGCGGCCGCTGTACGACGCGCTGTACGAGATGGTCGGCTTCGAGAAGGTCGGCAAGCTGATCGAGCGCAACGTCATCGAGATCGCCCCGCTGGCCTACATGCGCGGCCGCACGCTCAACGATTCGTACGTCATCCTCGACGAGGCACAGAACACCACCGTCGAACAGATGAAGATGTTCCTGACCCGCATCGGCTTCGGCTCGGTGGCGGTCATCACCGGCGACGTCTCGCAGGTGGACCTGCCCCGCCACATCCGCTCGGGCCTGCGCCACGCGATCGAGGTGCTGCGCGGCGTGGACGGCATCAGCTTCACCTTCTTCACCTCGCGCGACGTGGTCCGCCACCCGTTGGTGGCCAAGATCGTGCGCGCCTACGAGGCCTTCGAGGACAAGCAGGAACCGCCGCGTTGATTCCCGTGGACGTCGCGGTCGGCTACGCCGCCGCTTCACGCAAGGGCGTGCCCGCCTCCGCCAGCTTCCGCCGCTGGGTGGAGGCCGCGCTGAAGGGCGCCCGCCGCCGCAAGGCCGCCGAGGTGTCGATCCGTATCGTCGATGCCGAGGAAGGCCAGGCGCTGAACCTGCAATACCGCGGCCGCGACTACGCGACCAATGTGCTCTCCTTCCCCGTGGAACTGCCCCCCGGCGTGAACCTGCCCCTGATCGGCGACCTGGTCATCTGCGCCCCTGTGGTCGCACGCGAGGCCGCCGAGCAGGGCAAGAAGCCCGCCGATCACTGGGCCCACCTCACGGTGCACGGCATCCTGCACCTGCTGGGCTACGACCACATCGACGACGGCGAAGCCGACGCGATGGAGGCCCTGGAAACGCGCATCCTGGCGGGGTTGGGCATTGCCAACCCCTATGAGCCCCTGCCCGCCGAAACCCTCTGACCAACCTACCTCGTAGGAGCGCACGATGTGCGCGATCCGGAACGCCCGATGCTGACGTGTCGGGGCCGGATGGCTGATGTGGCGGCTTGCGAGGGGGGAGGGAGGAATGGGGAGCATGCCGCTTCATCGCTTTGTTGGCTTTTCGCGCACATCGTGCGCTCCTACGCGCCCCCCAGGCGACTGTAGCCCTGAACCGTCATGAGAATTCCGCTAGACTGGCCGTTCCGCCCTTCCGGGCAGAAACGCAAAGAGTGATGAACGAGGACCCTGGCAGTACCCATGGCCCGACCCACCGATCGTGGTGGGACCGTCTGGGCCATATGTTTTCCGGCGAGCCACGCAACCGCGACGAACTGATCGAGGAACTGCGGACCGCCCAGGCCAACGGCCTGCTCTCCAACGACACCCTGACCATGGTCGAGGGTGCCATCAAGGTGACCGAGCTCAGCGTCGACGATGTCATGGTGCCCCGCGCCCAGATCGTCAGCCTGCCGGCCGATGCCTCCCTCCCCGAGATCCTGTCCGCCGTCGTCGAATCCGGCCACTCGCGCTTTCCGGTGCATGGTGAGGACAAGGACGAAGTGCTGGGCATCCTGCTGGCGAAGGACCTGCTGAAGTACTACGGCCAGAGCGAAGGGGGCGACGTGCGTGCCCTGCTCCGCCCCGCCGTGCTCATTCCCGAGTCCATGCGCCTGAACGTGCTGCTGGCGGAGTTCCGCCTCACACGCAACCACATGGCGCTGGTGGTGGACGAATACGGCGGCGTGGCCGGCCTGATCACCATCGAAGACGTGCTGGAACAGATCGTCGGCGAGATCGACGACGAGCACGACGACGAGGAAGATCCGGTACTGGTGCAGGCGCTGGAAGACGGCGGTTTCGCCGTGAGCGCGCTGACTCCCATCGCCGATTTCAACGAGATCGCGGGCGCCCATTTCTCCGACGAGGAATTCGACACCGTCGGCGGCATGATCACCTCGGAGTTCGGTCACCTGCCGGCCGCCGGGGAAGAGATCGCCGTGGGCGACTTCCTGTTCCGTGTCACCGAAGCGGACGACCGCCGCGTCCAGCAGTTCCACGTCGCACGCGCCAACCGCGCAGCCTGACGTCTGCCGCCGGCCTCCGGGCCGGCGGTTCCTGACAGCCATGCCTGCGGGCAAGGATTCCAGCCCGACCATGCGCCACGCCCTGATCCTCCTGCTCGCCCTGTGCTTCGCCCCCCTGTCCCGCGCCGGCATCGTCGATGCGCCGGCCTCGGACCTGGACATCTCGCTGATGACCTACGGCCCCGGCGACATCTACTGGGAGCGCTTCGGTCATGATGCGCTGGAGGTACGCGACCGGATGAGCGGCGAGGCCATCGCCTTCAATTACGGCGTGTTCGACTTCGACCAGAAGGGTTTCATCCTCAATTTCGCGCGCGGCATCATGGCCTACCGCATGGATGCCGAAACCACGCAGTCGGACGTGGACTTCTACGCAGGTGAGGGGCGCTACGTGCGTCGCCAGCACCTCAGCCTGGACGATGCCCAGAAGGACGACCTGCGTCGCTTCATGCTCTGGAACGTCCGACCCGAAAACGCCGGCTACCACTACGACTACTACGCGGACAACTGCACCACGCGCGTGCGCGATGCGCTGGACGCGGCACTGGGTGGCGCACTCGGTCGCCAGCTGGGCGCCCGCGAAGGCGGCATGACGTATCGCGAACAGACTGCCCGGTTGATGAGCAACCAAGCCTGGCTGATGCTGGGCATGGACCTGGGCCTGGGACCCTACGCCGACCAGCCGATGACAGCCTGGAAGGAAGCCTTCCTGCCGATGGTGCTGGAAGACGAGCTGCGCCATGTGCGGATCGGCGAAGGCGACGACGCCCGGCCGCTGGTGGATGGCGAGACCACCCTCGCGGAAGCCCGCCTCGTGCCGCCCCCGGAACAGGCCCCCGACCTGCGCTGGCCGCTGCTCCTGGCCGGCCTGCTGCTGGCGATCCCGCTCGCCCTGCCCGCCTTCAGCCGGCATCGCGTGGCACGCGGTGTCTTCGTTGCCGCGGGCACGCTTTTCACGGTGTTCGCCGGCCTCGCCGGGCTGTTCATGCTGGGCCTGTGGACCCTGACCCTGCATCGCTCGGCCTGGGGCAACTTCAACCTGCTGGCGTACCAGCCACTGGCCTTCTTGCTGATACCCGGCATCTGGCGCCTGCGCCGTGCTGGCCGCCCCATGGGACGCTTCGCGCCACGCATCGCGGCCCTCTCGTTCGCCGCCGCGGTGATCGGGATGCTGCTGCACCTGTGGCCGGACTTTCCCCAGCGCAACATGCCCTGGCTGCTGTTCGCATTGCCCTGCTGGGCCGCGCTGTTCGTGACGTTCTGTCGCCGGCACGACTGATCCGCACGTTCTTGCGGAGTCGCTCGATGGCCCCCGCGTAACATTGCCCCGTCACACATGGCCCGGCATCATGCCGCCCATGGCCTCTGTCTCGATCCTCCCCGAATCCGCGCCCACCTACGTTGCCTCCGGCGGCATGGTGGTCAACTGCGTCGCCTACCGCACCGACGGTCGCCGGATCGGCGACATCAGCCTCGACGCGATCAGCGATGTCCTCAAGGAACCCGACACCTTCGTCTGGGTAGGGCTGCACGAACCGGACGAGCCGCTGCTGCTGAAACTGCAGGAAGAGTTCAACCTGCACGACCTGGCCATCGAGGATGCACAGCTGGCCCACCAGCGCACCAAGATCGAGACCTACGGCGACTCCCTGTTCATCGTCGCCCAGACCGCGCAACTGGTTGGCGGCAACATTGCTTTCGGCGAGACGCAGATCTTCGTCGGGCAGCGCTACTTCGTGACGGTGCGCCACGGGGCGTCCCTCTCGTACGCACCGGCGCGGCGCACCTGTGAGCAGTCGCCGGAGCTGCTGCGCATGGGGCCCAGCTACGCGCTGTATTCCGTACTGGATTTCATCGTCGACAACTTCCTGCCGATCGTTCGCGACTTCCGCGAGGAACTGCACGAGCTGGAAAACGACATCTTCGCCGAGACGTACAACCGGCTGACCATCAAGCGGCTGTACGACATGCAGCGCGAACTGATGACGCTGCGGCTGGCAGTGGTGCCATTGCAGGACATCGTGGCGCAGCTGGTACGACTGCACCCGCATCTGATCCACGACGAACTGCGCGCGTACTTCCGCGACATCTACGATCACGTGTTCCGTGTCAACGAGTCGATTTCCGCCATGCGCGAGATGCTGGGGGCCGCGATCAGCGTGAACCTGGCGCTGGTGACGTTCGGGCAGAACGAGGTGATGAAGAAGCTGGCCGGCTGGGCGGCCATGCTGGCGGCACCGACATTGATCACCAGCTGGTACGGAATGAACTTCGTGCATATGCCGGAGCTGGACAAGCCCTGGGCGTATCCGGCCATCACCTGTCTGGTGGCGTGTATCGTGGGTGGGATTTTCATTGCCCTGAAGCGGAACAAGTGGTTCTGAGTGGTCGCGCCGACGTACATGGCCTCGCCCTGCCTCGCGTGATGAGCGGCAGGGACTGACAGACCCGACGGCTCCGCTCGGGCCAAATAGGCGCCCCGTCCCCCCGGAGACACCGACACGGCGCCCCTCTGATGGTCAACCACCCACGCCTTGCCGTCGCCTTACTGCTGATAGCGAGTACCTCATGGCGCCCCGCCGAGGCGGGCACGGTGCAGTTCACCCAGGTCGACACCAGCGATGCCTATGATGCCGGGCAGCGCCTCATCGAGTCATTCAAGTTCAACCTTCGCGGTGCACAGCGCTACGCGGCCACACAAACACAGCTGACGACGCAGGCGGACTTCGATCCGTTCGCGGCGCAGTGGTCGCGTGCCAATGTCGCCCAGCTGAAGTACCAGTGGCGCAACGCAACGGGGCAGCCACGCACCACGCTGTACCACGCCCTATCGGGCAGGGCGCCGCCGGCCGCCATGGGTGTCGGTGAAGCACAAGGCGATGCCGCCTACGCCATGCCGGAATGGCAACGTTATTACCGGGAGCGCAACCCCAGCGTCTATGCGCATGTGGTCGAGAACGAGCCGTCCGTACTGGATGCCATCGAGGATTTTCGACTACCCGGCGAAGCGGCGGGTGTGGGACATCGGTTCGACGCGGAAATGCGCGGGCTGCGCACGCTTGAGCGTGACATCGTGCAAAACCACCTGACGCCGGGCGGCCGCGTGAGCATGTGGACGTCCAGCCCGCCTTGCCCGGTGTGTCGGCGTGCCATGCAGATCGTGGCCGATGCGTACGACCTGGACATCCATGTGTTTCATCTTCCCGCACCCACGCAGGAATCGCCGCAGGTGTTTCGCCTGCTGCAGATGACGAAAAACAGGATGCTGCGTCATTTCCACCAACGGGTGTCGAACGAGCGGACGGTGCCGGATGCACCGCAGTGCGTTCGCTCCTAGACCCTCGCCTCACCTGCGTCGCACGACGCCCCACCCGACTTTATCGGAGACCCTCACGACATGGATGCCCATGCTCTCAAGGCGTCGCTATGGCTGCTACTTGCCTTGCCGCGTATCGTGGTTGCGAACGACTTGCCACCCGTCGATTTTCTCAAGGCCTACCTTGCCGAACGCCACGACCATGCGGATAGCGAGGTGCTCGACGACACCCACTGGTCACAGCTTTTGCAGGTACCCAGTCACCTGCCACCGCACGCGTATACGGAGCCGGCCGCTTATGACAGCCAGCGCATCGACGACACGTTCAGGTCCGCCGCCGCACGACTCGACAGCCCGACACGGCTGATCTACCTGCACGAGGCCTGGAGGATGCTCCAGTGGGACCTGGGTTTCACCAAGGCGCGCCCAGAGGACGTGAGGCTGCCCCACACAACCGACGACTGGGGCAGTGAACAGGCGGCGCTGAACGCGATCAAGGCCGGCGTGGAAGCCGACATCTTCCGGCAGTCGCTCGCACTCTTCGGCAATGCACACAGCACGTTTGCCGCCAAATACGCGGTGGCGGCGCAGATCCTGCGCGAACGCATCGCGGCGACGCCGGAGGACAAGCGCGAGGTGCGCAACGTCGAACCCGAGGTGCTGGCGCGCTTCATGAGCCTGCCCGAAGGCAGCCCACTGGACGCTTACGATGCGCAGTACCTCGGTGCCCTGCTGGAATCCGAAATCAACCGCCATACCGTGGCACGCGCGTCCTTCCGTGGCATCCGCGAGATCGCCACGCCGTTTCGCATCGCACGCGTGGCAGCGGCGTACCGGGACAACCAGTCGTACGTCGCGCCACCTTGCACGGACGATTTCCGCTACCGGGAAGGCGTGGCCAGCCTGGACCCGACGCGGGAACCGGTGTGCTTCGTCGATGCGAACGACCGCGCTGTATACGCCTGGTACAACGAAGCATTTCGACGACAGGCCGGGCTGGTGCGGGAGAGTCAGGCGGAGACGTCACCGTTGGCGAAGCTGCTTGCGTTGCTGGTGCCGTTCGGGGCAATGCTGGATGTGTTGGCGGTGGCGGAATTCGCGGAGGCGTTGGCGACGGAAGATCTTGCCGTGTCGGGGGAGGTGGCGGAGGAGGAAGCGGTTGCTGCGGAGGAGCGGATGGGCGGGTTGATGTGTCGGCGGCTTTGATGGGGGGCCGACGTTTTGAGAGCCTTTCGCACAGGGCATGGTCGGGCCTATGCTCGGGCCTTCCTCGCTGTTCACCCAAAGGTCCGGTAGACCATGAAGAAGATCATCAATGATCCACGCCATGTCGTCCGTGAGATGCTCGAAGGCGCGGTTTCCCGCGCACCGGGGCAAGCCCTGCTTTCAGACCAGAACGTCGTGGTGCGCAAACGGCATGATGGCGATTCGACGGTGGCGATCCTTTCCGGTGGCGGCAGCGGGCACGAGCCGGCTCACGCGGGCTACGTTGGCGAAGGACTTCTGGCGGCGGCGATCGCGGGAGACGTCTTCACCTCCCCCAGCGTCGATGCGGTGCTCGCCGCCCTTCGCGTCGTCGGTGGTCCTGCGGGTGCCGTGCTGGTCGTCAAGAACTACACCGGCGACCGACTCAATTTCGGCCTTGCCGCGGAGATCGCGCGGAGCGAGGGCATCCCCGTAGAGGTTGTCACGGTGGCCGACGATGTGGCGTTGCGGGACACCGTGGCGCCGGACAAGCGCCGTGGCATCGCGGGTACGGTGTTGATACACAAGGTGGTCGGTGCGGCATCGGCGGCGGGCAAGTCTCTTGCCGACGTAGCCGCGTCAGGCCGTCGCGCGGTGGCCGGCCTGGGTTCGATGGGCGTGGCGCTCGGCTCGTGTACCGTGCCCGCCGCCGGCCGTCCCGGCTTCGAACTGGGCGAGCAGGAGGTCGAATATGGCCTGGGCATCCATGGCGAGCCTGGGGTACGCAAAGGGCCCATCGCGACGGCCGACGGCCTGGCGGATACCGTGCTCACGTCGATCATCGATGACCTTGGTCTTGCGCGCGGCCAGCGGGTTGCGCTACTGGTGAACGGGCTGGGCGCGACTCCGCCCATGGAGCTGGACATTCTGCTTCGCAGTGCGCTGCGTTTTCTTGAGGCCAGGGGCATGGAGGTCGCCCGAGCGTGGTGCGGCAATTTCCTCACGGCGCTGGATATGCCGGGCGCATCGCTGTCGCTGCTGAAAGTGGACGACGAACTGCTTGCCTTGCTTGATGCGCCGGCTTCGGCTCCGGCATGGCCGGGTGGCGGCAAGCTCAACGATGCGCCCGTGTTGCAGGTGGAACACGCGTCTGATGAAGCGTTGGCGATAACCGCACCCACGCCGATGGGGGATGCCGTTCGAAAAGCCAGCCATGCTGCGGCACGCGCGTTGCTGGCGGCCGAGGACGAACTGACCGAACTGGATACCAAGGCAGGCGATGGCGATCTGGGGGCCAGCCTGCGGCGTGGAGCCGAGGCGATCCTGGAACTGCCCGACCATGCCTGGCACACGCCGGCGATGGCTTTGCGGAGCATGGCCGATGCCGTGCGGAAAGCTATCGGCGGAAGCTCGGGGCCGTTCTATGCCACGGGCCTGATGCGCGCGGCCAGGGAGCTTGACGGTGCCGATGACCCGCAGCCGTTGCAGTGGCATGACGCGTTATTGGCGGCTACGGATGCCATCGCGGAACTGGGTGGGGCTAAGGCTGGGGACCGTACGATGCTGGATGCGTTGTATCCGGCTGCGCGGGCTTACAAGGAGGCGCTGGATGCGGGGATGAGTGCATCGCAGGCGCTGGAGGCGATGCATGTTGGTGCGAGTCGGGGAGCTGATGAGACTGCGACGTTGCGTGCTAATGCGGGGCGTGCGGCTTATCTTGGTGAGCGGGTGATGGGGATTGCGGATGGTGGGGCTGTGGCGGTGGCGATTTGGGTGGGTGCGCTCTGCGAATCCAGAGACTGATTCAACTAAACCGGGGCTATTGCGGATTATCCCGATGATCCACCCACGTTGAATCGAACCATCTGCGGAACCCGAGAAGCGGCGCCCGGCAAGCCGGCTGCCGCTTCTGTCTTTAGCTACTTCGCGCCGGCCGTGGGAGCCGTCCACTCCTTCAACCACGCATTCACCGTCTCATGCCACTGCACACTGTTTTGCGGCTTGAGTACCCAGTGGTTCTCATCCGGGAAATGCAGCAGTTTGCTTGGGATACCGCGACGCTGCAGGGCTGTAAATGCACCCATCCCCTGTGTCTCGGGAATGCGGAAGTCCTTACCGCCGTGGATGACCAGCATCGGCACGCGCCAGTCCTTCACGTGATTGATCGGATTGAAGCGCTCGTAGTTTTCCGGATGGTCGAACTGCGTGCCGCCGTTCTCCTTTTCTTCGAACCAGAGTTCTTCCGTGTCGTAGTACATGGCACGCGCATCGAAGACGCCGTCGTGATCGACAAGGCACTTCCAGGGCTGGTTCCAGACGCCGGCGATCCAATAGACCATGTAGCCGCCGTAGCTTGCGCCCAGGGCACAGGCCCGGTCGCCATCAAGGAAGTTGTACTTCGACAGCGCGGCGCTCCAACCGAGCTTCAGGTCTTCGAGCGGCTTGCCGCCCCAATCGCCGGAGATGGCGTCCGTGAACTTCTGCCCGTAACCCGTGGAACCGTGGAAGTTGACCGTGACCACGGCGAAGCCCTGGCCCGCATAAGTCTGCGCGTTCCAGCGATAGCTCCAGCTATTGGTCATGGCGCCCTGCGGGCCGCCGTGGATGATGAAGGCAACGGGATAGGTCTTGCCTTTCTTGTAGCCGACCGGCTTGACCACATAGCCCTGCACGGTGTCGCCATTGGCGCCCTTGAAGGTGTAGAACTCGAAATCACCCGTCTGCGCGCCCTTGATACGCTTGGCGTTGAAATGTGAGACCTGCTTCAGGCCCTTCCCTCTCAAGTCCGCCGTGTACAGGTCGGCCGGCCGCTTGAGGTCGTCGCGGGTCAGCAGGATCTTCTTTGCCGAAAGTGCGAAGCCGCCCACGGCGCCATCGGTGACCAGCATCGTCGCCTTGCCGGTCGCCACGTCGATCGCGAACAGCGGGTGCTGGCCGTTGTCGTCGGTGGTTGTGTAGAGGGTCTTGCCGTCCGGCGATACCTGCAGCGCGCCCGCCGAGCGATCCCATGACGGGTCCACCTCGTGCTTCTGGCCGGAGGCGAGGTCCAGCGCCCAGATGCCGAAGCGGTCAGCCTCGGAGCCCGGCTCCTTCATGGCCGTGTAGAAAAGCGTCTTGCCATCCGGGGAGACCAGCGGATTGGCATCCCAGGCCAGGTTGTCGGCCGTGAGGTTGGTCGGTGCCGCCGAGCCGTCGGTCGGGACGCTGTAGATGTCGAAGTTGGTGGACCAAGGCTCAGTGGTGCCGGCGATACGCGCGTCGAAATAAACCGTCTTGCCGTCCGGGGAGAAAGTGAACTCGTCCTCGCCGCCAAAGGGCTTGCTGGGGACGTCGCCGTCGATACCGCGGCTTAGCAGAAGCGGCTGGGAGGGACCGGCTGCATCCGCGATGTAGAGCTGGTTGCGGCGACCGTCGGCCCAGGTATCCCAGTGGCGGACGAAGAGCTTGTCGTAGACGGTGCCGGTGGATTTGTCCTTCTCGCGGCCGTCGAGGCGCTCCTTGGTGCAGGCCAGGTCCGGGCAGTCCGTGAAGACCTCGTAGCTGAGCAGCAGCTTGGAGCCGTCGGGCGACAGCTTGAAAGAGCCGACGTCCAGCTGGGCGTCGGTTACGGCATCGCCAGCTCGGACGGTCAGGGCCAAGCCCTTACCGTTATCCGCGTCGAACGTGCGATGCCAGACCTGGGCTACGCCGTCCTTTGGCGCGGAATAGTAGATGGACTGGCCATCGGGAGCCCAGCGTGGCGACGAGCCCTTATCGACCACTTTGATCGGCTGCGGTGGCTTGTTGAGGTCCATGACATAGATGGAGGTCGTTCCCTTGTTCGCGGCGTAGTCCGTGGAACGCACGGTGAAGAGTGCGTAGCGACCATCTGGGGAGAGTTGGGGGTCGGCTACTCGGTCCATCATCACGAGGTCGCGGATGGAGAAAGGGTGCAACGCGACGGTGTCGGCGTCGGCCGCCAGGGCGGGGCCGGATGCCAGCGCGAGAGCTAGCACGGCGAGGACTGGCTTCATGGGGTTCCCTTCGTTATCTAGTCAGTTGTGGAACGGTACGGGGCCAAAAGGAAGGACGCAACTCGGCACCAAGCACGGAGCGATATCGTCTTACACCATCTTTCGCAGTCAATGTCGCACTTCAAGTGACGCGAAAGGAATGCCCGGTCGTTTGGTACGAACCGTGCTTTTACGCTCCCGATAAGACCAAAGGGGCTCCACCATGCACTCATTCCGCACGCGAGCCACATCCGGTTTCACGCTCATCGAGTTGATGGTAGTCGTTGCCATCATCGCCATTCTGGCCGCCATTGCCGTTCCTCAATATCAGGATTACCTGATACGTGCACAGGCGGCGGAAGGGCTCGAGACAGTGGCGGGGGCAAAAACGGCTATATGGGAGTTCCGAAACAACACCGGGCATTTCCCAGGCTCCAACCTCTCGGCGGGATTACCAGCTTCCACGTCGATCAATGGCAAATACGTGTCGTCCATCACCCTCTTGTCAACAGGCAAGGTGCAGATCGCTTACGCTCGCCCTGATGCCAACATACGCCTACAAGGGCAGACGCTGACGCTGTCTCCGATAGACAACGGCGGCAGCATTGGCTGGTCCTGCTCTTCGACAATGGCCAACCGCTATTTGCCATCAATCTGCCGGTCGAGCTGACCTTTTACGTCACCTTGTGACATTGCACGTCACGCCCGTTCTCGAGCTAATCCGCTGAATCCGTGAAATTTTCCAGTTGCTCCTCAAGCGTGACCCGATGCACAATCGCAACACCGGCAATATGCGGCAATAGGCCGGTCGCGACGCATGGCATGTTCAATGCAAGCTCTGCGGCGAGCTTCCTGGTCGTTCCTGACCAAAGTAAGTGAGGGAGCGTCTGATCCCGGCAACGGGGAGGGTGCTAGGGCTCAGGGGGCGTCACTTTTTCGGTTAGTCAATACATAACGAGGAATTCCATGAAGAACGTCCAGAAGGGCTTCACGCTCATCGAACTGATGATCGTGGTCGCCATCATCGCGATCCTGGCTGCCATCGCCATCCCGCAGTACCAGAACTACATCATCCGTACCCAGGTGACGGAAGGCATGAACCTCGCTGACGGTGCTAAGACGGCCGTGGCCGAGTACTACAACAACAAGGGCGTGTTCCCGCCGTCGAACGTCACGGCCGGCCTCGCCACCGCGAAGTCGATCACGGGCAAGTACGTGTCGCAGGTTGACGCTTCGAAGGGCATCATTGTCGCGACGTTTAATAGCTCCGCCCCGCAGGAAGCAAACAGCAAGATCAACAACAACATCATCGTTCTCTCGCCCTACGACAATGGCGGCACGATCGCCTGGAACTGCAAGGCCGCGAGCGGTGGTGCCAAGGCTGCCGGTACTTACGTCGCCGACGCCTACCTCCCGACCGCTTGCCGCAAGTAATCCGGGTTTTAGGTATGACAAAGGGGCCGGATTCCGGCCCCTTTTTTATGTTCGCCACATGATCTTTAAAGCCCGTGCTACTTTAATTCTCGTAGCCGCAATTCTGGCGGTGACCGCCGTTGCCTACCTGCCTGGCATCAGGGGCCCATTCCTCTTCGACGACTGGGCCAGTCTCCCCGTCTTGGGGGAGAATGGACCTATTCATGACATTGGCAGTTTCCTTCGCTACGTCACTTCCGGCACAGCCGATCCCACGGGGCGCCCGATCGCCCTAGCCAGCTTTGTACTAAACGCGCGTGACTGGCCCGCCGCCCCGTTGCCATTCAAAGTTACTAATCTCGCAATCCATCTCTTAAATGTATTGTTACTCGGCCAGTTCCTTACCCTTCTAGGCCGCAGATACGAACTTCGACATCGCCTAACCCATACGGCCGCGTGGCTCGCTGCAGCCATGTGGGCCTTGCATCCTTTTCTCGTCTCGACGGTTCTATACGTCGTACAACGCGAAGCGATGCTTGTGAGCACTTTTGCGTTAGTTGCACTGATCGCATGGCTTACTGCTCGCAATGCTTTTGCCAAGCAAGGCCGGTACGCCGCAGCGTGGCTATACGTCGGCGGAGGTGGTGCCACGTTGTTGGCGATAATGTGTAAGGCTAACGGCGTGGTTATTCCATTGCTCGCCATGGTGATCGACATCACGCTGCCAGCTATGCCACACCCCGTCGCACAACGTTACACATGGCATCGTCGCATCGCCCTGGTCGTTCCGAGCGCGCTTTTATTGGCGGCGCTCGCCTGGCTAGCGATCTCCGCGTTCGGCGAACCACCCTTGCTGGTTCGCGGCTGGAGCATTGACCAGCGCCTAATTACCGAACCAGCTATCCTGTTCGACTATCTAGCAAGGTTGTGGCTATTGAAGCCAGCGGCCGGCACGTTTTTCCACGACCAACTCGTCCCGGTAAATTCGCTTTTCGATCCATGGTACGCCTGGATAGCACCGCTCGTGTGGATCGCTACGCTCTGCGCTGCCATTGCCCTGCGTCGTCGAGCACCTTCAGTTGCGGTCGCTATCCTGTTCTTCGGTGCAGGCCAGGTCCTTGAATCGACCTCCGTACCACTGGAACTCTATTTCGAACATCGCAATTATCTTCCCGCCGCACTGATGTTCTGGCCGTTGTCGCTGGCGATCCTTACTTCGCGTTACCGCTGGCTACGGCTCGGCTTACCGGCCGTGCTCTTATCCGGCCTGTTCCTGCTTACTCGATCACAGGCCATGCTTTGGGGGGATGAATTGACCCAGGCGACCGTATGGGCAGACCAGCAACTCGGGTCGCCTCGCGCCCAGGCAAATGCGGCACAGGCCGAGTTCTCACGAGGGCTCTTGCGAGCGGCGCGTCAGCGCATCGACAGGGCAAGCCTTCGATTTCCCGCGGAGCCTCAGATTGCTATCAACCTGATCGATATCCACTGCGCAACAGGTGGTGTTTCGACGTCCGACCTAACTTTTGCGGCGCGCGCCTTCGCTACGGCACCGCGCGACCCAGGCGCGCTCCTTACCCGGTGGTTCCAATCCCGTATCGAGGATCTTTCCAGGCGACCTTGCACCGGCCTGGACGACACTGCCCTCGACAGCCTCGTCGAAGCGATGGCAAGGAACGAGCGCGCGACCTCTCTACCTGGCCGCCGACAAGATATCGCGCACCTGCGTGGGACCATAGCATTGCGCTCCGGAGATGCGGCAAAGGCGCAGGGCATGTTTGCACAGGCCCTAGCCGAAGAGCCGACAGCGAAAGTTGCCTTGAACGAAGCAGCACTCCTCGGTAATGCCGGATATCCAGCACGAGGGTTACAGCATCTCGAATTACTCGAAACGCTTCCCGTCGAACCCGGCCCTTCACCGTCGGATGGTATGGCATGGATTCATGCGCAAATTCTCCGCCGCGACCGGTATTGGCCCCGTGAGATTGAACATCTACGCGACGCGCTCACTCAGCAAGCGCGCGATCAGGACAGTGCAGTACCGTCGCATGAGTAGCGCTGTCGTCTCCGCGGATTGGGGGGTAAAGTGGCCAGGATGAACCACATTCCTTCCCAAGCCCCCCCCCGGCAGGTCATCGTTAGCGGCGCCACCGGTTTCGTGGGCCGCCATCTCGTGCCCTTGCTCGTGGCGGATGGCTGGGACGTGGTCGCGATGGGTCGCTCCAGGGAGAAGGCACGTGATCTCCCTGGCTTCGATGGAGCTCTCTTCGTGCCCATGGAACTGGGCCAGGACGTCCGCAGCTTTAATCCACGGCCGGGCGCACTCCTGATCCACCTGGCCTGGTCCGGCCTACCCAACTATCGGACGCTGTTGCATCTGGAGGAAAACCTGCCTCGGAGCTACGCCTTCATCAAGCAGATGGTCAGGCTCGGCGCCAGCCAAGTACTCGTGGCAGGGACCTGCCTTGAGTATGGGATGCAAAACGGATGTCTCTCTGCGTTGACCGAGCCGCGTGCGTCCACTCCCTACGGGTCGGCGAAAGATATGCTTAGGCGCCAACTCGGCTTTCTTCGCGGGGACTTCCCCTTTGGCCTCCAGTGGGCACGCCTCTTCTACATGTACGGCGACGGGCAGAACCCTCGTTCCATCCTTGCGCAACTCGATGCCGCGATCGATCGTGGTGACGCGACCTTTGACATGAGCGGTGGCGAACAACTACGGGATTACCTGCCAATCGAAGAGGTCGCCCGGCAATTTCTTGCCATTGCCCGCTCCGGGCAAGAGGGTGTTTTCAATATATGCAGCGGACAGCCCGTTTCGATACGACGACTGGTCGAACGGCACATAACTGCGCGTAATTCTTCGATCACTATGAATCTCGGACACTATCCCTATCCCGACTACGAGCCGCTCGCCTTCTGGGGCGAGCCGACCCTGACGTAGTTCTACAAGGCTCGCTTATGACACTTCGCTTCGTTGCCGGCCTTCGGACACACCCATGGCTCTGGATGCTAGCCGCACTGCTTGCCACGGCTGCGGCATATACACCAGGCGTTTCCGGCGGCTTCCTCTTCGACGACTTCCCGAACATCGTCGACAACGAAGGGGTGCATGTGACTAGCTGGTCGGCGCCGGCACTACTGAACGCCGCCCTGTCTTCTCCATCCAGCGAGTTCAAACGTCCGCTGGCATCACTCAGCTTTGCGATGAACTACCTGCTTACGGGTGCTGACCCGGCGGGTATGAAACTGACGAACATCGCCATACATCTCTTGAACGGCATAGTGGCATTCGCGCTACTGCGCTTGCTATCCGTCGGTGCAAATCGTGAGCTTGCTCGCTGCGATGACGTGCTGGCCGCCTCCGTGGTGGCCCTATGGCTTGTCATGCCGATAAATCTGACGGCTGTGCTTTACGTCGTCCAGCGCATGGAGAGCCTGGCCAACTTATTCGTTCTACTTGGATTGCTGGGTTATGTCGTCGGCCGGCGCAGGATGCTGTTCCACGGGCGGGGATTCGCTCTCGCCGCCGCAAGCATCGTGGCAGGATCTGCGTTCGGCCTGCTAGCCAAAGAGACAGCAGTACTTACGCCGCTATATGCGGCAATCATCGAAGTGGTTATATTTCGAGGAAGGTGCGACTTAATTGCTAGTGACACGGCGCGAATCAGTCGCCGCGTCGTCGCGCTTTTTATCGTCGTCCTAGTCATTCCTGTCATTACCGGCGCGATCCTAGTGGGGCCGTCGCTCTTCGCACAGTCGACGTGGGCACCGCGCAGTTTCACCATGCCGGAACGGCTCCTCAGCGAATTCCGCATCGTGGTCGACTACATCGTTTGGACGATACTTCCGACATTGCCGGACTTGTCGTTCTATCACGACGACTTCGTTGTCTCCACTGGGTGGACCCAACCGTGGAGCACACTGGTGTGTGCGGTCTTGCTCCTCGTACTGGTCGTGGCAGCCTGGGGACTTCGCAAGCGAACCCCCCTCGCTACCGTGGGCATCGCGTGGTTTTTCGCCTGTCATACGCTGACGGCAACCATCGTTCCGCTAGAACTCATTTACGAGCATCGCAATTACTTTTCGAGTCTGGGACTTGCCCTAACAATCGTTGTCCTCGCGATTGGTCGCGACGCGAATACCGATCGCACGCGCTTGCGTCTCGCGGCCACCGTCTTAATTTCCCTTTTGTGGCTATACGACCTGGGGCTCACAGCTTTTACAGCCACTCGCTGGGGAAACCCACTGTCGCTCGCTCAGGAACTCGCTATTCGAGCTCCCGACTCTCCGCGTGCTCAGTACGAACTTGGTCGCACGTACATAATCGTTTCCAAATATCGACAGGCGTCGCCCTTCGTACAGCCGGCATATGCCGCATTGGAGCGTGCCGCTGCGCTACCCCGATCGTCCACGCTAGCCGAACAGGCCCTCATTTTCTTCGCGGCGAAGCTTAAGCAACCGATCAATGATGCGTGGTGGGTGTCTATGGAGGCCAAGCTCCGAGCAGGCCCTGTCAGCATCGAGGACGAAAGTGCGATCATGTCGCTCACGAACTGCACACTCCAGCAGAACTGCGATTTGCCGGCCGACAAACTACTCGAGATGTATCAAGCAGCGCTTTCGCATCCCTCGCCGAGATCGCGCCTCCTGGCCGCCTATGCAGACTTCGCCTGGAGCGGTCTCGATGATCACAAGTTGGGCTACGACATGATTCGACGCGCTAGTGAAGCCGAACCTCATGAACCCGCTTATCACGTCACGGCTATCCGTTTCGCCTTGGCGATGGGCGATCGAAACCTCGCCGAGAAGCAAATGGAATTTCTCCAAACGTTGAACGTGGGCAACCGACTGACGGCGATGATTACGCCTTTGCGCAAAGAGATCGACGCAGAAAAAGTGAATAGCGCACCACCCTCGTCTAGCACCCGGTGACTACACATGAATGTATTGATGACAAGCACCTCTTACCCCGCGAACGGCGGTGACTGGCGGGGCGTGTTCATTCGTCATTTGGTGGCAGCGATCGGTCGTCGCGAGGGTATATCTGTGCGGTTGTGGGCGCCGCCGGGTGAACTGCCGCCGGGTGTCACCTATGCGGCTAC
This sequence comes from Luteibacter sp. ME-Dv--P-043b, assembly GCF_030209605.1. Taxonomy (NCBI): domain Bacteria; kingdom Pseudomonadati; phylum Pseudomonadota; class Gammaproteobacteria; order Lysobacterales; family Rhodanobacteraceae; genus Luteibacter; species Luteibacter sp. ME-Dv--P-043b. The sequence continues at coordinate 86,421 of NZ_JARVRT010000017.1, read as the reverse complement.
AACCAACGAGAGGACCTGGCTAAGTGGACTGATGGAGGCCGGCGGCATTTCTCACCTCATGCGCCAGCGGGGCTGGCGGGCACCTTTCGCGCCGATCCGCCTGCTGCGCATGCTCTATCGCTGCTACTGTCGCGAGACCGAGGCCGACTTGTATCACATAAACTGGCTGCAGTCGGCTCTACCACTCCCGGCGAACGGGAAACCCCTCGTTATCTCGGTTCTGGGAAACGACCTCAACCTTATGAAATTACCGCTGATGCGCCCCTTGCTGAGGCGTACCATGCGTGGGCGCCGCGTGGCGCTCTGTCCGAATGCGGAATGGATGGTACCCGTGCTGGAACAGGCCTTCGGTGATATCGCAACGGTGATTCCCGTGTCGTTCGGGATCGACGAACGATGGTATGCGATTCGGCCGCTACCGCTCGACCCGCCCCGGTGGATTGCCGTGACGCGGCTCACCGCAAACAAGCTCGGTCCGCTCTTCGATTGGTCCGAATCCTTATTCCTTGGCCAAGCGCGCGAGCTACATCTATTCGGACCCATGCAGGAGCAAGTACAGGTACCTTCCTGGGTGCATTACCACGGCGCAGCCACGCCTGATTCACTCGCCTCTGACTGGTTCCCGAAAGCCGTCGGGCTCATCACCCTGAGCGTGCACTCCGAGGGGCGTCCCCAGGCCATGCTCGAGGCCATGGCTTCGGGGCTTCCGATCATCGCCTCCGCCATGCCTGCGCATGCGAGCATCGTCAAGCATGGCACCACCGGCATGCTGTGCGACACTCGCGAGGAGTATGCGGAAGCGATTGAGCGACTCGAAGACCCGGCCACGCAAGCTTCGATGTCCCTTCGCGCGCGCGATTGGGCGAAAAATCTCTTCGGCGACTGGGATGATGCCGCGTCGCGCTACGCAGCGGTATACGCATCACTGCTCGGGACACACCCATGAATGACTCGATCCTCGTCGTTGGTGCCGGCGGGTTTATCGGCCGGCATCTCGCACTGCGCCTTGCGGACGACGGCTATCAGGTCACCGCCATTACTAGGCGTGACCCCGGCATATCCCACACGTCCATCCACTGGAGCGCTGAAGAGACACCGTCGGTGGACGCGTGGCGCACGCTACTGAAGTCCGTCAACGCGGTGATCTATCTCGCCAGTGTGTCTACGCCAGGGGGCTCTGCCGGACGCCCCGTGGCCGAAGCGGTCAGCCTGACTCACCTGCTTACACTTCTGGAAGCGCTGCAGACGCATACACGTGTGCGACTTGTATACATGTCGTCCGCCGGCTCCCTCTACGTGCCAGCGGACGGCAAGGCCTCCGCGGAGGACGATGCAGTGGGCCCACGGTCATATCACGGCGCCAGCAAGGCGGCAGCGGAGGCATTCGTGGGGTCGTGGTGCGCGCAATTCGATGCATCCGCGACGGTGTTGCGCCCCTCCAATGTGTATGGTCCGGGCCAAGTCACCCGCCGCGGCTTCGGCGTCATCCCAACTGCGTTCTGGCATATGCGCCATGAGCAGGCCATGGATGTCTGGGGCGACGGCTCGCAGACGCGCGATTACATTCATGTCGACGATTTGGTCGACCTCTGCGTCGCTGCTACTAAGGCGCCGCCGCTGGCGGGCATGGCGGTATTCAACGCCGCCAGTGGATGCAGCACCAGTCTCAACAAGCTGTTTCAGGTCATGGAAGACGTGGCCGGACTCACTCTGCCACGGACTTACCATGAGCCGCGTGCCGTCGACGCGATCCATGTAGCGGTGGACGCGAGCAAAGCGCGCGCTCGGTTCGAATGGTACGCGCGAATAGGTCTTCACGAAGGCATTGAGGAGACCTGGCGATGGTATCGCTCCATCGAGCCCTAGGCGGCCCGAAAGACCCGGTGTGCACCGTTTGCATCGCCAACTACAACGGCCGAGCGCTGCTGGCCGATTGTGTCGACTCGCTACTTTCCCAAACCGTCGCCGGGCGTATCGAGATCCTCGTGCACGACGATGCATCGACTGACGATTCCGTCGCCTTCATTCGAGAACGCTATCCGCAGGTAGCTATACTCGTGAGCGAGTCTAACGTGGGCTTCTGCATCGGTAACAACCGTATGGCAGAGATGGCGTCCGCGCCTTTTCTGCTGCTGCTCAACAACGATGCCGCCCTGCTGCCAGACGCCATCGAAGCTCTTTTGGAAGCGGCAGTCATTCACGGCAAAGGCGACGTACTGACCCTGCCGCAATACGATTGGCAAGACGGCGCGCTGATCGACCGCGGCTGCGCGCTGGATCTGTTCTACAACCCGGTACCTAACCGGCGCGAGGGAATGCGCGATGTTGCCATGACCATCGGAGCCTGCCTCTGGATCGCCCGCGATACCTGGCACGCATTGGGCGGGTTTCCTGAATGGATGGAATCCATCGGCGAGGACCTGTATCTGTGTTGCCTAGCCCGCTTGCAGGGCGGACGCGTGATCGCGCTTGCGCACAGCGGGTATCGTCACTGGCAGGGAAAGACCTTCGGCGGCAACCGCGTCACCGGCGACGGATTGGTGACCACACTGAAGCGGCGCCGGCTGAGTGAGCGCAACAAGTCGTTCGCGATGGTCGCGTGCACGCCAGGGCCTGTGGTCTGGCCGTTGCTGGCATTGCACATCGTGCTGCTAATGGCCGAAGGCACGCTAATGGCCCTGCTTCGCCGTGACCGGCGGATCTTCTTCGACATTTATCTCAACGTCCCGTGCCAACTGCGCGCGCACTGGCGCTCCTTGATATCACATCGCGAGCGCAACATGCGCCGCCGACGCGTCGGCCTGGGTGCCTACCTGTCTACATTTTCGCCCTTGCCACGAAAACTCTCGATGCTGCTGCGTTACGGTGTGCCGCGGGTGCGCCACTGACCCAATCGATGTCGCAAGACGGGTGTGGCCAGACCGGCCACGACGAGCATCACGACGCCCTCCAGGGTCAGTAAAGCCCAACCCAAGATACCTGCGGGTAGCGGCAATGGCAGCCAGCGCCATGTGGCACCGACGACCGTGGCAGCGAGCACCGGGGGAATCACGTCGTGGACATACCACCGCGCCAGTTCGCCGCGCAAAAGGCGGCGGTGCATCAGCGGCACCGCGACCAGCACGTAACCGGCGTTGAGGCATAGCCAGATCCAGGCAGCCGCCATTGCGCCGTAGGTAGGCACCAGCAACGCTAGCGCGGGCGCGACCAAGCACACCGCCAAGAGATTGACGCGGATCGTCAGGGCAGTCCAGCCCGCGGCCAACTGCAGAAAATACGGCAAGGTCATGATGCCGTTGAACATGCTGCCGACGGCCAACACGGCCACCAAGCCGACCACACGATCCACAGTCATCGGGTCGTGCAACCACAGTTGCAGCACCGGCCGTCCCAACAGCACCAGGAAGGCAGTCGCCGTGCCGATTAGGATCGCGACGCCCTGAGTGGCAGAGTGGTACAGGCTCGAAAGCCGTTCGTCATCGGCGGCGTGCAATTGGATGAAGCGCGGGTAGAACGCCTGCGCGATGGGCGTGATCAACCCAAGCGGTGCCTGGGCGACCACCACAGCGAGCGCGTAATAACCGAATGCATTGAGCGGAAGAAGCCGGGTGAGCAGGATCTTGTCGAGGTTACCCAGTATGATCGATAGGCTCGCTACGACCATCGTGCCGACCGCGAAACGCCAGGTAGCTCGTAGCGGGGCGAGTGAGAATCGGCCCGGCCGCATATTTGTCCGCAAGCTGATATGGACCGCCATGGCAAATGCCACGACCGTGGCCGCCCCTGTGGCAAGTTGCCAAAGGAAAAACGCGCGGATTTCAGGCGCTATCCAGGCCACGACGACAAATGCGCCACCGTTACGCAACGTTCCAGACGCCGCAAGCACGGCGTTGAGTACGACTTGACGCTGCAATCCTATGAGCGCGCTTCGATACACATTCTCAAGTATGCGCAGCCCGACGAGCAGCGCCATGATACGCAACGCAAAGATGACCTCCTCCTGGCGCAGGCCGCGGGTATCGAGCCAGTGCGATGCGAGCCACGGGCTTGCCACGATCATCGTTACAGCCACGACGACACCTAGCACCACCGCCACCAGTTCGGCACCGCGCAGCAACAGCCGAGCGGCCGACCCGCCCGGCTCGATCGCGCCCAGCCGAGCCAGCTCGCGGCTGACCATCGGCGCCATGCCTAGATCAAGCAACGCCATCAGGCCAAGCAACAATGTGAAGACGCCTATCAGCCCGTAACCTGCAGGACCAAGATGATGGATGTACGCAGAAATGAAGGCGACATTCATGAGCGCGTTCCAGCCAGCGCCTAGGTAATTCGCAACGATGTTGCGGCGAAGCCCCATTGACGCTAACCGCCGCAGAACCGCGTCATACCCTGCGACTCGCTCACGGATCGAACACAGCAAGTGAGGGGATGGCGGTCACGAATCGACCGCCCCATTCGCGCACATAGTCGAGTTGCTGAACCAGCTCAGCGCGAAGGTTCCACGGCAACAGGACGATGTAATCAGGCTGTTCGGCGAGCAGGGCCGCCTCGTCACGAATGGGAATGCGACTTCCCGGCATGTATTTGCCTTGCTTGCTCGGATTGCGATCAACCACGAACCCGATCAGGTCGGAACGGACCCCCGCAAAGTTAAGCAACGTATTGCCTTTCGCCGCTGCGCCATAAGCCGCGACGCGCTTGCCAGCCCGTCGCGCCTCTATCAGAAAGGCGAGGAAATCGTCCTTCACCGTCTCCGCCTGGACTTGGAACCGCCGATAGAAGTCGACACAGTTCATGCCAGCATGGCGCTCCGCTTCGAGTATCACCCCTACCCGGGGCCCGACGGGCCGGGCCCCGGTCGTGGCGCGCTGCGCGTATACGCGCAGGCTGCCTCCATGTGTCGGTAACGTATCCACGTCGAAAACCGTCAGACCGTTGGCCGCGAAGATCCGCGCCACCGCCAGCAACGAGAGGTAGGAATAATGTTCGTGGTAGATCGTATCGAACTGGCGCTCTCGCACGAGGTTCAGCAGATGCGGAAACTCGAATGTGGCGACGCCGTCGTCCGCAAGCAGTATCGCAAAGCCGGAGACGAAGTCGTTGATGTCCGGCACATGCGCCAGCACGTTGTTGGCGGCCATGAGCGCGGCGCGATGTCCTTTTGTGACCAGTTCCCGTGCTAGGTCGACGCAAAAGAATGCTTCGACAATATCCAGCCCACGAGCCCGGGCACTGGCGGCTGTGCTTGCCGTCGGCTCGACGCCGAGACTGGCTATGCCCCGATCATGGAAACAGCCAAGCAGGGAACCGTCATTCGCGGCGATTTCGACCACGAGCGATACGCAATCTAGGCCGAAACGCTCGACCATGGTGGCGGCGTAGCGCTCGCAATGCGCCAGCCAGCTCGTCGAAAAGCCACTGAAGTAGGCGTATTCCGAATCGAACAATTCACTCACATTGGTGAAATCCTCTGTCTGTACGAGCCAGCAATGGGTGCAGGCGAGTACAGTGAGTGGGTACCACTTCTCCGGTGCGGACAGGCCGGCTTTACTGAGATAGGCGTTCGACGGCGGCGCGCTGCCGAGGTCAATAAAACGGTCGGTGAGAGGCTGCGCGCAATGCCTGCACTTCATGCGATGACTCCCTGGAACGTCGCATCGATCGGGCCATGTTGGGCATCCCGGTCCGACATAAGGGCGATGGCGCGCGGCCAGGCGATACCGAGCTGCGGATCGAGCGGCCACACGCCGCATTCGGCATCCTGCCGGTAGGGTTGACTGTGCACGTAGATTAGCTCGCAGCCAGCTTCCAGAGCCTGGAATCCATGCGCGAAGCCTTCGGGGATACGCAGGCAGCGTCCATTGTCCGCACTGAGTACCTCAGCATGCCAGTGCAAGTAAGTCGGCGAGCCTTCGCGCAAATCCACGGCTACGTCGAAGACGCTACCCCGGATGCAGTGCACGAGTTTGACTTCCGCGTAAGGCTGTCGCTGGAAATGCATGCCGCGGACCGTTCCTTCCAGGGCGGTCATCGTCCGATTGATCTGTGCGATCCGGGCGAAAGGCAGGAGCTGCCCCGCGGCATCGGAATCGTAAAGCCTCTCGAGAAAACCTCGGTCATCGCCCAGCCGACGCCTGTCTAACACATGCAAACCCCGGATCGGTTCGTGGACGTGGGTAAAACGATCGGTCATGACGCTGTCGATTCCAGATAGGCCGCAATCTGTTTGCGGCTGAACGTTTGCATGTCGCCGCCAGCGAGCCACTGCTTCTGCCAGGCCACCGTTTCTTGCAGGGCGCGCCGAAGCGGCCAGCGCGGCTGCCATGCTAGGTCATGTACGGCGCGCGCGCTGTCAAGGGCGAGCAGCCCGGCTTCATGCGGGTGGACCGTGACGTCATCGGTAAGCACCATTGCGTCGCCACCCCACAACTCCGCGACGACCCTGGCGACATCGCCGACCGCCGCCTGGTCGGCCGCGGGTGGACCGAAGTTCCACGCATGTGCGGCGTCCGCGCCGGATAATAGAGCCTGGGCGAGCGTCATGTAACCGCTGAGCGGCTCCAGCACGTGCTGCCAGGGGCGGCTTGCCGCCGGATAGCGCAGGCGTACTGGCGCTCCTTCGGTAAAGGCCCGCATGCAATCCGGGACGAGCCTATCGGGTGCCCAGTCGCCTCCACCGATGACATTACCCGCGCGTGCGGATGCCACGCGCGGAGCGGCCGGTTCGCGAAAGAAGCTATGGCGATAGCTTGCTGTCACAAACTCTGCAGCGGCCTTGCTAGCACTGTAGGGATCATCGCCACCGAGTCGGTCGGTTTCCACAAACGGAATACCGCGACCGTCGTTCTCGTAGACCTTGTCCGTCGTGACGATCACCACGGCCTTTACCGAGGGTGTCGACCGCACCGCCTCCAGCAAATGTGCCGTTCCCATGACGTTCGTCGCGAACGTACGGACGGGCTGCTTGTAGCTTTCCCGGACCAACGGCTGGGCCGCCAGATGCAGGACAAGGTCGGGTACTGCCGACGCCATCGCCGCGGCGAGGCGATCACGGTCGGCCAGATCGGCACGTGTGTCCGATGCAACGAGGGCCTCGACGTTGGCAACGCCGAACATCGACGTTCCCGTGTCGGGGTCAAGCGCATAGCCGTGCACGCGAGCACCGAAGGCCTCGAGCATGAGCGCCAGCCAGCTGCCCTTGAATCCTGTGTGCCCGGTAAGAAAAACCGAACGCCCTTCCCAATCGCTTCGACGCAACGTACTCACCATGCCTTCCACGGTGCGTGTCCCAAAAACCAGAGCTGCTCGAGCAGGTTACGCTCGCGCAAGGTATCCATTGGTTGCCAGAATCCGGCGTGCTCATATGCAACCAGCTCGTTCGTTTCCGCCAACTTGGAGAGCGGCCCGGCCTCCCAAGTCGTCGTGTCATCCACAATCAGCTCGATGCATTTCGGCGATAGCACGAAGAACCCACCATTGATCCAGCTTCCATCACCGTCGGGTTTCTCGATAAAGCCTTCGACACGTCGACCGTCGAGGCGCAGAGCGCCATAACGCCCCGGCGGACGTACCGCCGTAATCGTAGCGAGCTTTCCATGGTTTCGATGAAAGGCGATGGAGTCGCCGATGTCCAGATTGGATACACCGTCCCCATAGGTGAAACAGAAGGCGTCCTCGCCTTCCAGGTATGGAGCTACGCGTTTCAGGCGACCGCCCGTCATCGTCGATTCGCCGGTATCCACAAGGGTCACTCGCCAAGGTTCGGCATGGCGTTCGTGCACTTCCATCGTGTTTCGCGCGATGTCGAAGGTGACGTCCGATGTATGCAAGAAATAGTTGGCAAAGTACTCCTTTATCAGATAGCCCTTGTATCCGCAACAGATCACGAAGTCGTTGACTCCGTGAGCCGAGTACATCTTCATGATGTGCCAGAGAATCGGCTTGCCACCGATCTCGATCATCGGCTTTGGGCGCAGATGCGTCTCTTCCGAGATGCGCGTGCCCAGGCCGCCTGCAAGAATGACCGCTTTCATGGTTGCCGGAAGCTCCGCTATCGATCTGAAGGTAAACGCATAGGACGCCCATCATCGCGACGCACGCGCGACTTCGTGTATCTGCGCCAGGTAGACAACAACCACGGAAAGAACCGGATGACACGCGTGGCCACAATAGCCGTCAGCACGCCACGGGAGGCCGGACCAAAAGCGCTGTCCAGTGGAGTGTCTGAACGCAATATCCGCACGCCCGCGCGGTCGGCAGCCACAAGTACGCTCAGGCAACGCTTGAACCAAGCCACGACGAGCCAGCGCCGCGCGAAGCGACCGCTGGCAAACAGGCCGCGGTAAAGCTCGTACTCGGCGATGGCGATCCGTGTAATGAGCGTTGCGTCGAAACCTTGCAACGAAGAGGCATTATCTCCGTCGTTGTTCCAGCTACCCGACACATAGCGAGAGATGCCTACCGGATGGTTTGCACAGATCTCTGTAAGGATGTAGCCATCGCCCGTATTACCTAGGTCGGGCTCGAAACGGAATTCATCACGGAGATCTGCCCTGAATAAACAGTTGGTAATGATCGGATAGTGTCCAAGCAGGCACTTCAGAGTTCCCGCGCCCGCCGCGTGACGGCCCTCCGGCCAGTAGTCGAGTTGACTTCCCTGGATGACGCCGTATTTCCTAGTGGGCGCGTCGCAGGCGACGAAGCCGAGCTCCGGATATCTGTCGAACCAACCCAATGCTGTGGTCAGGAAATCGGGCTCGTACGTGTCATCATCGGTAAGCATGCAGAAGTAGTCGCCGTCCACGAGGGATGGAATCGCGTTGAAATTCGCGAGCATCCCCATGTTCTGCATGTGGCGGACGTGCCGGACGCGCGCGTCCCGGGCGATGAGGCGCTGCATCACATCGACGGTATGATCGGTCGAATGATTGTCGAGCACGATGACATCAAGGTTCGCCCAGCTTTGGCCGAGCACGCTCGACACCGCTTTCTCGAGACGATCGGCACGGTTGTAGGTCGGTATGAAGACCTGTACCCGCGGGGATCCGGCAGCATGGGCCGATCGGTCAATCACGCTGTTTCACGTACATCAGGGAAGTGATCTGTTCGGAGACCAGACCAATAAGAAAAACAATAACCGCCGCGCTCCACATCAGCGTGGACATGTTGGTCAAGCGCCCCTCGGTAATGAATGTGTAGAGGTAGTTCGCCAGCCCGAGTAAGAAAAACAGGACACTCGCGGGAACGAAGAGCTTCAACGGCGAGTAAAGCGTCGCGATCTTGAAAATGATCAGAAGGAAACGAATACCATCCTTCAACGGCTTGATATGGCTCTTGCCCACACGCTGTGCTGCCTTGATCGGTTCATATGCCACCGCATACGCGCTTCGGAAGAAAGCCATCGTGCTGGTCGTCGGATAGGAAAAACCGTTTGGTAGGAGGTGGATAAATTCGCGAAAGTGCTCGGCGCGCGCAACCCGGAATCCAGAAGTAAGGTCCGCGACGACGTGTCCGGTCATCCTGGTTGCCAGCCAGTTATAGAGGGTATTGGCCAGGCCTCTACCCACGCCAGCCTGGCTGTCCCAGTCGCGAGCACCCACTACCATGTCATAGCCTTGGTCCAGACGGCCAACAAGGCGCAAGATATCCCGCGGATCGTGTTGGCCGTCACCGTCCATAAAAACCAGGACGTCACCCGTAGCGGCACGCGCGCCACGCTTAATCGCAGCACCATTGCCCATCGAGTACGGTGCCGAGACACAAGTGACGCCGACTCCATCGCAGGCAGCACGGGTGTCATCGGTCGAACCGTCATCCATGACGAGGATTTCAGCGTCTGGGTACAGACCACGCACCTGCGGCAGGAGAGCACGCAAGGCTGCGCTCTCGTTCTTGGCGGGAATGATGATGCTTAGACGGCTCAACGACTGCTCCAATTCGATGCAATAAAAGACACGATTCAGCCCCCCGCCCTTATCCAGCCCCGAGTCTCAAGCGACCTCGCCAGCGCCAGGGTAAACCGGCGCTTGTCCCGAACGTCCAGATGCGATCCGTCCGGACAGGTGAAGTCCCGCAACGCGGGCTCGTCCGCGTAGTAGAGGCCTTTGCCGCCGGCCAGCGGCACGATACGGTCCCAGAATACCGCGCGGGGATAGATGGCGTCGTCTGCCGCGCGCACGAGGCCCGAACGGGGAAACATGACGAAAACCACTGTGCCGCCCCTTGCCTCGATTTTTCGCACCATGTCATTCAGCCGGGCGGTGTTCGCTTCGAGATTTGCCGTAGAAGCTTGCGGCAGCGCCTGGATACGCTCCGCCAGCTCGCGATCGACGGCAGCATAGTCCGGCAAGGCTGGCAGCGCAGCAATTCCGGCATTCCGGATGACACGCTGATAATAAAACGCGGGCATACTGACGCGGGAATAGTCGGCATCCCGCGACCTGTTCGGCAGGGTAATGAGGTACTGCGGCGTCGCCTTGGGGGCAAGCACCCGGGCGACGAGGGCCGCAAAAGGCCCCGCACCGTCGGCATAGCTACGCATGGTCCCCTGACGCCAAGCTGATAGCGCGCTCTCGATCCTCGCGAAATCGTAGCTCGACCCCGCGCGTTCGTGTAGTCGCCAGTAGTCGACATAGCGGTTCGAGGCATCCTGATAGTCCGGATCCGGCACGCCACCTTGGTAATCAACGATGACCGTTCCCGTGACCCGATCGTCGGCCGCGAGATCCGCGAGCACCGGGATATACGAGCTACCGTCGATAGCGAGCTGTACCGGTTGCTTGCCGGTAGCCTCGGCAAGCGCACCCAGGTCCACATCGAGCTGCGCGCGTGAGGCGCCCACAAGAATAAGTGCGCGTGATCCGGCTTCGCTCGCATGCAGACGCTCCCGTGCCCACACAGCGGGGGAGTCGACGACGGTTGGCTTGAAGCCTCGCGCGGCAAGCGCCCCTTCCAGCAATCCGGCCATGATCAGCAGTAGAAGAAGGCCTGTCGCGAAAGGAACCAGCCAACGGCCGCCGGGCATGACGCGCCGAGTAAGGTGGATATCAGAATTGGAAGTAGATGAACGCACGACTGTCGCCCCCCGAACTCATGAATACGCCAACGAGGCATGCGGCGACAACCATGCCACGCAAGCCTTCGGACCAGCCGGAAGCAACGTCCTCGAGTGACCGGTCACGCATGCGCCACTGCCATGCCAGCGCGGCCACCATCACAATCAGCGCGATGGCTTCGTCGTTTGAAGGCAACGCGAGCTGGAAAGCGGACCGGAGCACGGCGACACACGTCGCCAGATCGGGAGCACGGAACGGAATCCAGGCCAGGCATACGGCCAGGAAAGTCAGGCAAGTAAGCACCGGGGCGGCACCGGTGTCAGTGAACAAGCCAGGCCGCATGCGACGCACGATGCGCTCCACGACAAGGAAACCACCATGCAACGCGCCCCAGAGTACGAACATCCACGACGCGCCATGCCAGAGGCCACCGAGGAGCATCGTCAGCATGAGGTTCCGACATGTACGCCATTCACCACCCCGATTGCCACCCAGCGGAATATACAAGTAGTCCCTAAGCCAGGTGGACAAGGAGATGTGCCAGCGACGCCAGAAATCCGAAAATCCCCGGGCGGCGTAAGGGAACCTGAAGTTGTCCGGAAACGCGAAGCCGAAGCACATCGCCAAGCCGATTGCACAAAGCGAATAACCACCAAAATCGAAATATATCTGTCCGGAAAACGCAAAAATTCCGGCCAGTGCACCCAATCCGGGGTGAGCCGCAGGGGCGGCGTAGAAAAGGTCGGCCACAGGCGCAAGCAAGCTGTCCGCCAGTACGCTTTTGCAGAACAGCCCGATGGCGACGAGGGTGAGACCCCAACCGATCTGCTCACGGGAGGGATCCGTGGGGCGGGCAATTTGAGGTAGCAGTGCCCGGGCGCGCACGATCGGTCCGGCGACGAGGTGCGGGAAGAAGGCTACGAACAGCGCGTAGTCAGCCCATGGCGTATCCGCCGCAATCTCCTTGCGATAGACATCGATCGTGTAAGACAACGATGCGAATGTATAAAAGGAGATGCCCACCGGCAGCACGATATTCCAGAGCGGTGGCTGATATGTAGCGCCGAGCCACGCCATGGCCGCTTGCGCATTGCCAAGCACGAATGCGCCGTATTTGAAGAAGGCAAGCAGCGACAGGTTCGCGACGAGGCTGACGACCAGCCACAGGCGTCGGCGCGACGTCCGCTCCTCACGCCAGATCAGGCGCGCAAGCCACCAATCCAGGCAAGTCGATGCAAACAAGATGAAGACATAGGGAGGATTCCATGCCGCATAGAACGCATAGCTCGCCACCAGCAAAAGCCATTTTCGCGGTTTCCAGCTACGGATGAGCTGGAAAAGCACGAAAACGATGGCAAAAAAAACAAGAAAAGTCAGCGAATTAAAGAGCACGCACGCGTCCTCGAATGCAAACGTGCCGCCCTGTCGGCAGGCCCCGGCACCCGACCTTGGCAGCAGGGCCGGCGCATCGTACAGGATTTCACGCCAGCTGCCGCCGCTCCGTTTAAACTCACATCTTCCGACGTGACCAAACCCACAATCTAGAGTAGATTCAGGCGCATATCTCGGGGAAGACGGGACCCTACATGGCTTCACAAATGCACTCCCCCATGCTGGCGGGACTGACCGGCATGGCCCGGCGCCTCGTCAACGAGGGTGTCATGGCCGAGGCCGACGTCCGCAAGGCGGTACAGGATGCCGCCGAGAAGCGATCGTCGCTGTCCGCCTGGCTGGTCGACCACCACCTGGTCGAGAGCGCCAAGCTCTCCCAGGTGGCTTCCGCCGAGTTCGGCATGCCGCTGATGGACATCGGCGCCATGGCCACGGCCAACATGCCCCTGGACCTGGTCACCGAGGCGCTGATCACCAAGCACCAGGCGCTGCCGCTGTTCAAGCGCGGCAAGCGCCTGTTCGTGGGCATCGCCGACCCGATGCAGTCCCACGCACTGGACGAGATCAAGTTCCACTCCAACCACATGGTCGAGCCCGTGCTGGTCGAGCGCGGCCAGCTGCGCCGGGTGATCGACACCGCGCTGGCGGCCATGAACAACTCGGTGCCGGCCTTCGAGGACGGCGGCCTGGACGAGCTGGCCCTGGAAAGCAGCGACGAGGAAGGCGACGTCACCACCGGCATCGACGCCAACGCCAACGACGACGCGCCCATCGTCAAGTTCGTGAACAAGGTGCTAGTCGACGCGATCAAGCGCGGCGCCTCGGACATCCATTTCGAGCCCTTCGAAGCCATCTACCGCGTGCGTCTGCGCATGGACGGCATCCTGCGCATCGTCGCCACGGCACCCAACAAGCTGGGCAACCGCATCGCCTCGCGCCTGAAGGTCATGAGCGGCCTGGACATCGCCGAGCGCCGCGTGCCGCAGGACGGTCGCATCAAGCTCAACCTGACCAAGACCCGCGCCATCGACTTCCGCGTCAGCACGCTGCCCACGCTGTTCGGCGAGAAGATCGTGCTGCGTATCCTGGATGGCTCCTCGGCCAAGCTGGGCATCGACAAGCTGGGTTACGAGGAAGTCCAGAAAAACCTCTACCTGAACGCCATCGAGAAACCCTACGGCATGGTGCTGGTCACCGGCCCCACCGGCTCCGGCAAGACGGTCTCGCTGTACACCGCGCTGAACATCCTCAACACCGAGGGCCGCAACATCTCCACGGTGGAAGACCCGGTCGAAATCCGCGTCGAGGGCATCAACCAGGTCCAGCAGAACGTCAAGCGCGGCATGACCTTCGCCGCCGCCCTGCGCTCGTTCCTGCGCCAGGATCCGGACGTCATCATGGTCGGCGAGATCCGCGACCTGGAAACCGCGGAGATCGCGGTCAAGGCCGCGCAGACCGGCCATATGGTGCTGTCCACCCTGCACACCAACGATGCGCCGCAGACCATCGCGCGCCTGATGAACATGGGCATCGCGCCCTACAACATCATCTCGTCGGTCACCCTGATCATCGCCCAGCGCCTGGCCCGCCGGCTGCACGACTGCAAGCGGGCGATCCAGCTGCCCCCGGCAGCGTTGCTGGCCGAAGGCTTCAGCCAGGACGAAATCGACGCCGGGATCACCATCTACGAGGCCGTCGGCTGCGACAGCTGCAACGAGGGCTACAAGGGCCGCGTGGGCATCTACCAGGTCATGCCGCTGGTCGAGGATATCCAGCAGATCATCCTGGAGGGCGGCAACGCCATGCAGATCGCCGACGTGGCGAAGAAGGCCGGCATCAACGACCTGCGCGCCTCCGCGCTGCTCAAGGTCCGCAACGGCGTCACCAGCCTGGCCGAGATCAACCGTGTCACCAAGGACTGACGGTCTCGTCAGCCGACGAGACCGGTAAAGATGTGCGTCAGATGGCAGAAACCCACCCGGCGCTCCGTTCAAACTAGAATAAGAGCAGGGGCCGACCGCACGGCGGCGGCCACCTGAAGCATCAACCCCGGGGGGAACACCGCGTCATGGCTATCGCCACCGCCAGCAAGAATGCGCGCGCCATGGGCGCCGCGCGAGCCACCGTAAGCGCACTCGTCATGTACGACTGGATCGCACTGGACAAGCGCGGCAAGCGCATGAAGGGCGAGATGCAGGCGAAGAACGCCTCCCTCGTCAAGGCGGAGCTGCGCCGCCAGGGCATGAACCCCCAGCAGGTGCGCGAGCGGACCAAGCCGATGTTCGGCGGCTCGGGCAAGAAGGTGAAACCGCAGGACGTGGCCATCTTCAGCCGCCAGATCGCCACGATGATGGCCTCGGGCGTGCCCATGGTGCAGGCCTTCGACATCATCGCGCAGGGTCAGAAGAACGTCCGCTTCAAGAACATGCTGATCGACGTCAAGACCGACATCGAAGGCGGCGCGTCGCTGCACGAGGCCCTGGGCCGTTACCCGGTGCAATTCGACGAGCTCTACCGCAACCTGGTCCACGCCGGTGAATCCGCCGGTGTGCTCGATACCGTGCTGGACACGGTGGCCACCTACAAGGAGCGGATGGAGGGCATCAAGAAGAAGATCAAGAAAGCCCTCTTCTACCCGATCATGGTGCTGGTGGTGGCCCTGCTGGTGTCGATGATCCTGCTGCTGTTCGTGGTGCCGGTGTTCCAGCAGACCTTCGCCGAGGCCAAGGCCGAGTTGCCCGCGCCCACGCAGTTCGTCGTCTCGGCGTCCAAGTTCATGCAGTCGTACTGGTGGCTGGTGATCGGCGGCATCGTCGGCTCCGTCGCGGCGCTCATCTTCGCCAAGAACCGCTCGCAGAAGTTCGCTCACTTCCTGGATCGGTTCTCGCTGAAGATCCCGGTCATCGGCGATCTTCTGCACAAGTCGGCCATTGCCCGCTTCGCGCGTACGCTGGGCGTCACCTTCCACGCTGGCGTGCCGCTGGTGGAGGCCCTGGACGCGGTGTCGGGCGCCACCGGCAGCGTGGTCTACGGCAACGCGGTGAAGCAGATGCGCGACGACATCGCCGTCGGCCACCAGCTGCAGCTGGCCATGCGCCAGACCAACCTGTTCCCGAACATGGTGGTGCAGATGACCGCCATCGGCGAGGAGTCCGGCTCGCTGGATTCCATGCTGTTCAAGGTGGCCGAGTTCTACGAAGAAGAAGTGAACACCGCGGTGGACACCCTCAGCAGCCTGCTCGAGCCGTTCATCATGGTGATCCTCGGCGTCCTCGTCGGCGGCATGGTCATCTCCCTGTACCTGCCGATCTTCAAGCTGGCCGGCACGGTCTGACCGCGCACCGGCCACGCCATGCACAATAGGAACCCTTCGCCCTCGCGGGCGGAGGGTTTTTTCTTGACCACGGATCTTCCATGCCCGACATGCCCCTCGCTCTCTGGATCGGCCTTGCCGGCGTCTTCGGCCTGCTGGTCGGCAGCTTTCTCAATGTGGTGATCCTGCGCGTGCCCGCGCGCATGCAGGCCGAGTGGCGCCGACAGGCGCGAGAGGTGCTGGAACTGGACACGGTGGACGAGCCGCTGCCGCCCGGCGTGGTGGTGGAATCGTCGCACTGCCCGCGCTGCAAGCATCCGCTGGCCGCGCGCGACAACGTCCCGCTGCTGGGCTGGCTGTTGCTGCGCGGGCGCTGCCGATACTGCCGCGAGCCGATCTCCATCCAGTATCCCCTGGTCGAGCTGCTGGCCGGACTGGCCAGCGCCGCGGTGGTCTGGCGGTTCGGGCCGACGCCCGGCGCGGCGGCCAGCCTGGTGCTGACCTACTTCCTCATCGCCTTGTCCGGCATCGACGCACGCACCCAGCTGCTGCCGGACGAGCTGAATTACACGCTGCTGTGGATCGGCCTGGCCCTCTGCCTGGTGCCGGCCTGGCAGCCGCTGCCCGTCGAGCCTACCTCGGCCATCCTCGCCGCCCTGCTCGGCTACCTCAGCCTGTGGAGCGTCTACTGGCTGTTCAAGCTGCTGACCGGCAAGGAAGGCATGGGCCATGGCGACTTCAAGCTATTGGCTGCGCTGGGCGCCTGGATGGGCCCGTTGTCCCTGCTGCCCATCGTCATGTTGTCGTCCCTCATCGGTGCCCTGGTGGGCGGTGCGCTGATCCTGCTGCGGCGCCATGGGCGTGAGGTGCCGATCCCCTTCGGCCCCTACATCGCGGCCGCCGGCTGGGTCTGGTTGCTGCTGGGCGACCGCTTGCTCGGGGCCTACCTGAGCGCCACGGGTCTGCGATGAGCGGCTTCGTGGTGGCACTCACCGGTGGTATCGCCTCCGGCAAGAGCGCCGTCGAGCGACGCTTCGAGGCACGCGGCATTCATGCCTACGACGCGGACGTGGCGGCTCGCGCCGTGGTGGAGCCGGGCTCGCCCGCGCTGGCCGAGGTGACGCGTGTCTTCGGTGCCGACGCGCTCGACCGGGACGGCCGGCTGGACCGAGCGGCGATGCGCCAGCGGGTGTTTGACGATCCCTCGGCCCGGGCGGCACTGGAAGGCATCCTGCACCCGCGCATCCGTGCCTGGCTGCGGGCGGCAGCGGACGCCGACACCGGACCCTACTGCATCCTGTCCATTCCGCTGCTGGTGGAGAACCGGGCGCACTACGACTGGGTGAATCGCGTGCTGGTGGTGGATGCGTCGGAAGCGACACGGATCGCGCGGCTGGTCCGGCGCGACGGCATCGACGAGGCGCTGGCGCGGAAGATGATCGCGGCACAGGCGCGGCGGGAGGATCGCCTGGCGATCGCCGACGATGTGCTGGTCAACGAGGGGGATGAGGGGGCGCTGGACGCGGAGATCGAGGCGTTGGATCGGCGTTATCGCGGATGGGGGTCGCCTGCAGGGCGGGCTCCTACAGCGGCACCGTAGGAAGTGGCGATGGCAGCGTGGCGGGCAACGGCACGGTAGGGCGTGGCGATGGCATCGTGGTGCACGGCGGCACGGTTGCACGCCGCGACGGCGTCAGACCATCGACACGGCAGCCAGGCGTTCCTGGACGAAGGCTTCGGCGGGCATGGGACGGCCGATGTGGTAGCCCTGCACCAGGTCGCAGTCCATCTCGACCAGGCGACGCAGGGTGAATTCGTCTTCCACGCCTTCCGCGATGGCTTCCAGGCCGAGGCGATGCGCTACGTCGATCATGGCCTGCACCAGCAGCTCGGTACGGCGGTCGCCGCGCATGGCGTCGACAAAGCTGCGGTCGATCTTCAGTTCGGTCGCGGGGAAATGGCGCAGGTAGGCGAACGAAGCATAACCGGTGCCGAAGTCGTCGATGGCCACGCGCACGCCGCAGTCGCGCAGGCGGCGCAGCACGCGCACGCTCATGTCCATGTCGGTGAGCAGGGCCGTTTCGGTGATCTCCACGATCACCGACTGTGGCGGCACGCCCCAGATCTCGATGGCGCCCAGCACCTGCTCGGCAAAACCCTGTTCGACGAACACGCGCGGCGACAGGTTGATCGCCACGTCCATCGGGCAGCCACCCCGATGCAACGCGGCCGCATGGCGCAGCGATGCGTTGAGGCTCCATCGGGTCAACGGCACGATGAGGTCGCTGCGCTCGGCGAACGGGATGAAATCGTTCGGCCCCACGACCACCTGGGCGGCCGTGGTCCAGCGCGCCAGCGACTCCACCCGGCTGATCTCGCCCGTGCGCAGGTCGTGCAGCGGCTGGAAGGCGACTTGCAGCCGGTTGGCCTCGATATCCTCGCGCAGCTCGCCGTAGAGGATCTCGACGGGGGTCACGTCCGGTTTGTAGATGGCGAAGGCTTCGCCGATACGCAGTGCTTCGTCGTGGGCCAGTTCGGCGCGGCGGTACAGCCATTCGGCAGTGACGCCATGGTCCGGATGGATGGCCACGCCGACCACGGCGCGCCCGTGCCAGGGGCGCTCGCCGCGCAGCAGCGCCTTGTCGAACGCGGCCACGATACGCGTGGCGGCCAGCAACGCATGCGTGCGGTTACGCACCATCGGCAGCACGACGACGAAGGTGTCGTCGCCGGCGACGAACACCGTGTCCACGTGGCGCACCGC
This sequence comes from Luteibacter sp. ME-Dv--P-043b, assembly GCF_030209605.1. NCBI lineage: Bacteria > Pseudomonadati > Pseudomonadota > Gammaproteobacteria > Lysobacterales > Rhodanobacteraceae > Luteibacter > Luteibacter sp. ME-Dv--P-043b. Next base: position 67,898 of record NZ_JARVRT010000017.1, on the reverse strand, counting down.
GTCCACGATGCGCTCGCGCGATGCCAGCATCACCTCGCTGCCGAAGTCGTAGCCGAAGCGAAGCTGCGCCTCGCGCATGCCTTGCAGGCGCACGATCAGCACCGCGCACGGGCCCGCATCCACCGACGACCTGTCGAGGATGGCCTGTACCGCCGGCAGGATGTGCGCCCGCTCGTTCATGCGGTGAAATATTCCCGTGGATCGATGCCGTAGGCATTGGACGGCAACGTACGCAGGATTTCCCGGCGTACCACATCCACCTGGCGCATGAGGTCCACGATCAGGAAATCGTCGAGGTGGCTCTTGTCCGGCCGCGTGAGGATAGCCACGCGTGGCTGCAGACGCCGCGACTGGTTCTGCACCATCACGATCGCCACCTCACCGGTGTTGAGTTCCACCAGGGTGCCGGTGGGATACACGCCCAGGCACGCCTGGAACTGTTCGACCAGCTCGCCCTGGAACCCATGGTCGCGGCCCTTGTACAGCTCCCGCAACGCAGTGTGCTGGGACACCGCTGCCCGGTAGGGCCGCGGCGTCGACATCGCGTGGTAGGTATCGATGATCGCCGCCATGCGGCCGGCCAGGGGGATCGAGGTACCGGCCAGGCCGGACGGATAGCCGGAGCCGTCGAAGCGTTCGTGGTGGGTCAGCACCATGTCGCGTACCTCGTCGTCGAGGACGCCCGAATGATCGAGGATGGCGACACCCTCGCCGACGTGCTGGCGGGCGAGATCCCATTCGTCGTCGTTGAGGGGGCCATCACGACCCAGCAGCTCTTCGGGCAACTGCGACTTGCCCACGTCCATCAGCAGGCCGCCCGCCGCCAGGCTGACGATGGCGTCGCCTTCGAAACCCATGTGGCGACCGAAGGCGGCGGCCAGGGTGCTGCATCCGATCGCGTGCTGGTAGGTATAGCCGTCCCGTCGGCGCAGGCTCTCGATCCAGAAGAAGGCATCGCCACTGCGCAGGACGCTTTCCACCATGGGGCGCACCGCGTTCTCGATGGCCTGCGGTTCCACGGGGCGGCCCTGACGGAGGTCATCCACCATCTGGATCGCGAAATCGGCCACGGTGTCGTAAGCCGCCCTGGCGCGCGGCATCTCGTCGTCGAACGACGCGGTGTCGGTATAGGCATGGCGGCTGACCAGGCGCGTGCTGGTAGCCGGCCGGACGACGGCAGCCGGCTTTGCCTTGGCCACCACGCTGGGCGGCCTGAGCGAACGATCCGGGCCGACGTGGCGCTGCGTGTCCACGAACACGTATTTGCAGAACCGGCTGAGCGATTCGATGTCCTCACGGGACGTGATGGGCAGGCCCTGCAACGGGAAGGGGGTGTCCGACCAGTCGCAGTCCAGGCGACTGACGTACATGCCGATCTCGAGATCGGTCACGAAGACACGTCGTTCTACCAGGTCATACGCCACGTTTTCCCTCCTTTCTCAACGGTATTCTCGACGCATGTGAGATCCCTGTCGGGTGCGTCGCCGAACGAGCGGCGGACTCTACCGTGTCACGCGCATCGGGTGCTTAACGGCGCGTTTGGCCGATTCTGTAGGTACACGAACGTGAAGGCGGACTTCACATCCTGTCAGGTTTTCGCGGGTACACCGGTCTCATGTATCAGGTCATGCCGACCGGGAGAAAAAGCCATGTCTCGTCGTTCCCTGTTGCCCGCGCTGCTCGTCGCCCTCACCGCCTGCTCGGCCGCGTCCGCACGTGACGAAGGTGTACGGCTGCCGGCGCCTGCCGTGGATGCCACGCCGGCCTCGGGCGAGGCTACCGCCGTCTTCGCCGGCGGCTGTTTCTGGGGCGTGGAGGGCGTGTTCCAGCACGTGCGTGGCGTGAAAAGCGTTCGCACGGGCTATGCCGGTGGCGATGCGCAGCATGCCAACTACGATGACGTGAGCGAGGGCGATACCGGCCACGCCGAGTCGGTCAAGGTGGTCTACGACCCCACCCAGGTCACCTACGGCCAGCTGCTGCAGGTGTTCTTCTCGGTGGCGCAGGACCCCACGCTGCTGAACCGGCAGGGACCCGACAGCGGCACGCAGTACCGCTCGGCCATTTTCTACAACTCGCCGGATCAGAAGAAACTGGCCGAGGCCTACATCGCCCAGCTCACCGCGGCCAAGGCGTTCCCCAGCCGCATCGTCACGGAAGTCGCCCCACTGAAGGGCTTCTACCTGGCCGAGGCGGAGCACCAGGACTACATGCGCCTGAACCCGGATGCCATGTACATCGCGATCAACGACCGCCCCAAGGTGCTGGCCCTGCAGCGGATCTACCCGGAGCGGTACGTGACCTCGTGGGCCAACGGGCGCTGATTACAGCATCGGCAGGTTGAGGCCCTGCTCCCGGGCACAATCGATGGCGTCGGCATAGCCCGCGTCGGCGTGACGCATGACGCCGGTGCCGGGGTCGTTCCAGAGTACGCGGGCCAGCCGGCGGTCGGCGGCTTCACTGCCGTCGGCCACGATGACTACGCCGCTGTGCTGGCTGTAACCCATGCCGACGCCGCCACCGTGGTGCAGGCTGACCCACGTGGCGCCGCCGGCGACGTTGAGCATGGCATTGAGCAGCGGCCAGTCGCTCACCGCATCGCTGCCGTCGCGCATGGCCTCGGTCTCGCGGTTGGGGCTGGCGACCGAGCCGGAATCCAGGTGGTCGCGTCCGATGACCACGGGCGCCTTCAGTTCGCCATGGCGGACCATCTCGTTGAAGGCCAGCGCCAGGCGATGCCGCTGGCCCAGGCCGACCCAGCAGATGCGGGCGGGCAAGCCCTGGAAACTGATCCGCTCGCGCGCCATGTCCAGCCAGCGATGCAGGTGCGGATCGTCGGGGATCAGCTCCTTGACCTTGGCGTCGGTCTTGTAGATGTCTTCCGGGTCGCCGGACAGGGCCACCCAGCGGAACGGGCCGATGCCGCGGCAGAACAGCGGACGCACGAACGCTGGCACGAAGCCAGGGAAGGCGAACGCGTCGGTGAGCCCTTCATCCTTGGCCATCTGGCGGATGTTGTTGCCGTAGTCGAAGGTCGGTACGCCCTGCCGGTGGAAGGCGAGCATGGCCTCGACGTGCACGCGCATGGACGCTTTGGCGGCCGCGGCGGTACCGGCCGGGTCCGTGCGTCGACGCTCGAGCCATTGTTCCACCGTCCAGCCGGACGGCAGGTAACCGTTGACCGGATCGTGCGCGCTGGTCTGGTCGGTCACGGCATCCGGACGCACGCCACGGCGAACCATCTCGGGCAGCACGTCGGCCGCATTGCCCAGCAGGGCCACCGACACGGCGCGTCCTTCCTTCGCGTAGCGATCCAGCCGCGCCAGCGCATCGTCCAGGTCGGTGGCCTGCTCGTCGACGTAGCGCGTTTTCAGGCGGAAATCGATGCGGCTCTGCTGGCATTCGATGGAGAGTGAGGACGCACCGGCCAGCGACGCGGCCAGCGGCTGCGCGCCACCCATGCCGCCCAGGCCGGCAGTGAGTATCCAACGGCCCGCCAGCGAACCGCCGTAGTGCTGGCGACCCATTTCCACGAAGGTCTCGTAGGTGCCCTGCACGATGCCCTGCGAGCCGATGTAGATCCACGAACCGGCCGTCATCTGGCCGTACATCATCAGGCCCTTTCGATCCAGCTCGTTGAAGTGCTCCCAGTTCGCCCACGCCGGCACGAGATTGGAATTGGCGATGAGCACGCGCGGCGCATCCAGGTGGGAAGGAAACACACCCACCGGCTTGCCCGACTGCACCAGCAGCGTTTCGTCATCACCCAGTTCACGCAGGCTGCGCAGGATGGCGTCGAAGCATTCCCAGTTCCGGGCCGCGCGGCCGATGCCGCCGTAGACCACCAGCTCGGCGGGGTTTTCCGCCACCTCGGGGTCGAGGTTGTTCTGCAGCATGCGATACGCGGCTTCGGTGAGCCAGCTGCGGCAGGTCAGGTCGGTGCCGCGCGGGGCGCGCACGGTGCGGGTGGTGTCGATGCGCGTGGCAGCCGTCATCGGGAAACTCCGGAATGCGGGGAATCCCGATTATGGGCGTGCCACGCCATTGCCCGCCAGCGGCGACGCAGCAATCACCGGCCCGTCGGGTCGGCGCCGCTTGCAGCGGATCAGCGGCCGGCGGAACCCGTGCGTGCCGGCGCGGTACTGCCGCGATTGAGCGAGTCGTTCTGGTACTGGCGGTCCGCCGCGTCCTGGCGAGCGCGATTGAGCTGGTCCTGGCTGCGCTGCGCATTGTCGATCTGATTGCGCATCGCGGGGTCGGTGGTGTTGTTACGCTGGATGGTGCTGTTGTTCTGCTGCAGCTGCTGGCGTACCGCGTTCTGGTTCTGCGCGTTCTGCAACTGCTGGCGATCCACCTGGCGCTGCCACTGCTCGGTATGCGAGGGCGTGGCGATCACCGCCTGCGGGCGCGGCGGCGGCGCAGCGGCGGGCTTCACCGGCTGGGTCTGGGCGAGTGCCGCGACCGGAATCGCAAGAAAAAGCATCGACAGCACGAGATTGCGTGATGAATTGGTCATGAGACTCCGCCATCATGGGGGGATTGTTCGATAGTGAGCCTACGTTTTTCCCCATGAACGCCACGTTTTCCCGCTGCGCCGCGATCTTCACGCTGATCGCCACACTTGTCCTCGCCAGTTGCGTCACCCACCCTGCCGCGTCCGACCGCCCCGCCGTGCTGCTGGTGTCGATCGATGCCTTCCGCCCCGATTACCTGGAGCGCGGCGTCACGCCCAACCTGCTGGCCCTGGCCGGCGATGGCGCGCGTGCGACCTACATGCTGCCCTCGTTTCCCTCGCTGACCTTCCCCAACCACTACACGCTGGTCACCGGCCGCGTGCCGGACCACCACGGCATCGTCAACAACACCATGGTCGATCCGGTGCTGGGCAAGTTCAGCCTGGGTAACCATGCTGCGACCAGCGACGGCCGCTGGTGGTCGGATGCCGAACCGATCTGGGTCACGGCGCAGAAGGATGGCCTGCACACGGCCACCATGTTCTGGCCGGGCACCGAGGCCGCCATCCACGGCGTGCGTCCCGACCACTGGATTCCCTTCGACGATTCGCTGACCTCGCGGGCCCGCGTCGACAAGCTATTGTCGTGGATCGACGAGCCGGGCCCGAAGCCGGCGTTCGACACCCTTTATTTCGACGCCGTGGACCACGCCGGCCACGCGTTCGGCCCCGACTCGCCGGAGGTGAACGCCGCCCTGCGCGAGGTGGACGACGCCCTCGGCTACCTGGTGGACGAACTGCGCCGCCGCGGGCTGTACGACCGGACCAACCTGGTCGTGGTGTCCGACCACGGCATGGCCGACGTACCGGTGGGCAATATCGTCTTCGCCGACGAGGAAACCGATCTGGACGCCCTGGACCCGGTGGCCTTCGGCGTGGTTTCCGCCTTCAACCCGAAGCCGGGGGTGGACGCATCGGCCGCCGAGGCCCGCCTGCTCGGCCCGCATGCGCACATGCGCTGCTACCGCAAGCAGGACCTGCCCCCGCGGCTGAACTACGGCAAGCACCCGCGTGTTCCCGCCCTGATCTGCATGGCGGACACGGGCTGGGCGATCATCTCGCACGAGGCGCTGGCAAAGCGCACGGTGCCGATGTCCCGCGGCGAGCACGGCTACGACAACCTGGCGCCGACCATGCGCGCGCTGTTCGTGGCGCGCGGCCCGTCGATCCGCCGCGGCGTCACGCTGGCGCCGTTCCCCAACGTCGATGTCTATCCCTTGCTGGCCTACCTGCTCGGCATCGACCCGCTGCCGAACGACGGCCACCTGGACGACCTGCGCGCCGCCCTCGTCGCACCGCCCCACTGAGGCGCGCCGGGGCCGGCAATCCCGTAGAATCCGGCCATGCGCCAGATCTATACCTCACCCCGCCCCGAGAACATCGACCGGATCGTCGCCTTGCTCACCGAGCACGCGATCGAGACGACTGTCACCAACCGCTCGACCTGGAACCGCCCGACCTACCAGCGCTTCAGCTACTCGCAGCGGCAGTCCGACCGGGACAGCTGGCCGCAGGTGTGGGTGAAGAGCGCCGACGACTTCCCCCAGGCCCGCACCCTGCTCAAGGAGATGGGCATCGAGCCGGTCATCCGCTTCCAGGAAGAGTTGCAGATGCACCGCGATCCGGACCGTCGTCCGGTGGCCCAGCGCACGGCCTCCCGCGTGCGCCTGATGGTGCTGGCCGTGGTCGTGGGCGTCATGTTGATCGTGATCCTCAAGGCCACGCAGGTCCTCTGAGTGCACGACACCGTCGATCATCGCGCCGCGCACGTGCTGTTGCGCGAAGCGACCCGTGACGACCACGAGGACACCGAAGCATCGGACGGCATGCGCCGGCTGATGGACGGGATGCTTAGCGAAGCGGGATACGCCGCGTTGCTGCGTGCGCAGTTGGGCCTGTTCGAGGCCTGGGAGGCGGAGCGGGGGGCGTGGTTGCGAGGTGCTGCGGCCGGGGCCGGATGGGCGTATGTGTCGCGGGCGGGGTTGCTGCGGGAGGATCTGGGGATGGGGCGTGGCGAGCCGGGGCGTGATGGCGATCTGGCTATCGCCCACATCGTGGGCTCCTACACAGGCGAGGATTCGCAGGCCGGCCGCCCCCCTGTAGGAGCCCACGATGTGGGCGATCCACCCCGCGAGGTACCGCAAGCTGGCCGCGCCCCCGTAGGAGCCCACGATGTGGGCGATCCCTCCCGCGAGATACCGCAAGCTGGCCGCGCCCCTGTAGGAGCCCACGATGTGGGCGATCCAACCCACGACACCCCCACCGCCTGGGGCGAACTCTACGTCGTCGAAGGCTCCGCCCTCGGCGGCCGCCTCATCGCACGCCGCCTGCGCGAGCTCTACCCGGATCGCGAACACCGCTTCTACGCCGTGGGCGAAGACGCCCCGTCCGCATGGCGCCGTTTCCAGCACCTCCTCGACACCCACCTGCCCGACGATGCCTCCTGCCGTGCCGCCGTCGACGGCGCACGAGGGATGTTCGCTCGTTTTCGCCGGACGCTGAAGGAACCCACCGATGTCTGACCTTCCCGACCTCACCGCCTGCGATCGCGAGCCCATCCATAGTCCGGGATCCGTCCAGCCCCACGGCATGCTGATCGTGGTCGATGCGGCGACGCAGACGATCCTCCAGGTCAGCGAGAACGTGACCCCCTTGCTCGGTGTCGACCTCGCCGCCGCGCTGGGTGCCCCGCTGGACACGTTGCTCGGCCTCCCCTCGGACCTGTTCGTCGACGACGAGCGCCCGGCGCATACGCCCTGGGTCGCGGTGACCTTCCCGCACGACGCCGGTCGCGGTGGCTGGCATGCCAGCGTCCATGCCTACGACACCCGCTGGATGATCGAACTGGAGCCACGCGAAAGCGCCTTCGACGAGGACCCGCTGCGGATCGCGTTCGACTTCGCGCACAAGCTGGAACTCGACGGCAACGTGCAGCGCGCGGCGTCCCGCGTCGCCCGCACCATCCGTGGCGCGCTGGGTTACGACCGGGTCATGGTCTACCGCTTCGACCACGACTGGCACGGCGAGGTGATCGCCGAGGCCCGCGACGACGACCTGGAGGCCTACCTCGGGCTGCACTACCCCGCCACCGATATTCCCGTGCAGGCGCGCGCGCTCTACCTGCGCAACCGCGTCCGCCAGATCAGCGACTGCCGCTACGTTCCCTCGCCCATCCTGCCGGCCTTCGACCCGCAGTCCGGAGCCCCCACGGACCTGAGCGACGTCTCGCTGCGCAGCGTGTCGCCGGTGCACCTGGAATACCTGGGCAACATGGGCGTCACCGCCACCCTGGTCGCCTCGATCATCACCAACGGCCGGCTGTGGGGTCTGGTGTCGTGCCACCACTACCGGCCGTTCTTCGCCGACCATCGCATGCGTGAAGTGGCTGATGCCGTTGCCCGGACGTTCGCCATGCGCGTGGCGGCCATCGAGGAAATGGACAAGGTGGAGGTGGAGAGCACGCTGCTGACCGTGCGCGAGAAACTGATCACCGCGTTCAACGAAAGCGACCGGATCGATCCCGACCTGCTGGCCACGCTGGCGCCGGAGCTGCTGGAAGTGGTCGATGCCGACGGCGTGGCCATCTTCTCGGGCAACCACGTCATCCGCCACGGCCACCTGCCCGCCGAGGACGCCCTGCTGCGCATTCGCGACGTGGTGGCCACCTCCGACACCCCGACCGGAGCCGATGGCATCACGGGCGTGCTCAACACCGACGAGATCGGCAGGCACTATCCCGAACTGGCGGAGGCCGAGTTCGCCAGCCTGGCCGCGGGCATCATCTTCATGCCGCTGCAGGCGGATTCGCACAACGTGCTGATCTGGACGCGCGCGGAGCAGGTACGCAACGTGCGTTGGGCCGGCAACCCGGCCCTGACCAAGCTCGAGGTCATCCCCGGCGCGCGGCTGTCGCCCCGACAGAGCTTCTCGTCGTGGCAGGAGACCGTACGCGGCCGCTCGCGGCCGTGGTCTCGCCAGCACCTGGACTCCGCGCGCGGCCTGCGCGTGCTCATCGAGATGATGGAGCGCAAGCATTACCAGCAGAGCTTCGCGCTGATGCGCGCCTCGCTGGCGCGTCTTCCCGATGCCATCGCGATCACCGACGCCAGCCACGCGGACTGGCGCGAGTGCCAGATCGTCTTCGTCAACGACGCCTTCGTCCGCGCCACCGGCCATCGTGCCGAGAGCGTGGCGGGTCTGATCATCGGCAACCTCCTGGTCGGCGACCTGGCACTGCTCGCGCGGCGTACGGGTACGGTGGACGCCGGCGAAGCCGCCCGGATCGCCGTTTCGATGCGCAAGGCCGACGGCGGGGTACTGCACGGTCGACTCGAACTGGAACCGGTGCTGGATGCCGCCGGCGTGATCACCCACTGGATGTCGGTCTACCACCCGGCCTGAGCACCGCCGACATCCCCAAATAGACGCGATAAGATCGGTCCATGACCGATCGCGTCCGCCTGTTCCAGACCTTGCCGCACGCCTGCGGCTATTTCGCCGAGCGGACGGCACAGAACCTGGTGATCGATCCGGGGGCGCCCCATCTCGACCGGCTCTACGGCCAGGCCCTGGCGAAGGGCTTCCGCCGGGCCGGCAGCCACCTCTACCTGCCGCAGTGCGCTACCTGCCAGGCTTGCGTGCCTTGCCGTATCGACGTGGAACACTTCACGCCGGATCGCACCCAGCGGCGATGCCTGAAGCGCAACGCCGATATCGACGTGAGTGAGGCGATGCCCGGGTTCACCGCCGAACGCCACGCGCTCTACGAACGCTACCTGCGCACGCGGCATGCCGGCGGCGGCATGGACACGGCCGACGAAGAGGATTTCCAGCGTTTCCTGGCCGCGCCGTGGAGTCCCACCATGTTCCTCGAGATGCGCCGTGAGGGCCGCCTGCTCGGCGTCGCGGTGACCGATATCGCCCTTACCGGCGTCTCGGCGGTCTACACGTTCTTCGAACCCGACGAGGCGGCACGCAGCCTGGGCACCTTCGGCATCCTCCAGCAGGCCGCCCTCGCCCGGCGTCGCGGCATTCCCTATGTCTACCTGGGTTTCTGGATCGCGGGGCACCCGAAGATGGACTACAAGCGTCGCTTTCACCCCCTGGAAATCCGGCAACAGGGTCGCTGGATCGCGATGCCTGACGGCGGCGTTGGCCGAGGGCGTCCGGAACGGTGACAATCGGGGCCTGTCACGCTCCGGAGTCGTCATGGGCCCCCGCCGCATCGTCTGCCTCACCGAGGAACCCACCGAGACCCTGTACCGGCTCGGCGAGCAGGATCGCATCGTGGGCATCAGCGGCTTCACGGTGCGGCCGCCGGAAGCACGCCGCGACAAGCCCAAGGTCAGCGCCTTCACCAGCGCGAAGATCGACCGCATCCTCGCGCTGCAGCCGGACCTGGCCGTGGGCTTTTCCGACATCCAGGCGGATATCGCCCAGGCCCTGATCAAGGCCGGGGTCGAGGTATGGATTTCCAATCACCGCAGCGTGGAAGGCATCCTCGACTACATCCGCCGTCTCGGCGCCCTGGTCGGTGCGGCCGCTCGTGCGAACCAGCTGGCGGATGAGCTGGCACGCGGACTGGACGACGTGCGCGAGGCCTCCGCGCGCTTGCCATGCCGTCCGCGCGTGTATTTCGAGGAGTGGGACGATCCCTGCATCTCCGGCATCCGCTGGGTCTCGGAACTGGTCGCGATCGCAGGCGGCGACGACGTGCTGCCCCATCGGGCCATCCAGTCGCTGGCCCGCGACCGGATCGTCGGCGATCCGGCGGAAATCATCGCCACCGCGCCGCAGATCATCATCGGCTCGTGGTGCGGCAAGCGCTTCCGGCCCGAACAGGTGGCTGCCCGCGCCGGCTGGGAAGGCGTGCCGGCCATCCGCGACGGCGAACTTCACGAGGTGAAATCGCCGCTGATCCTGCAACCGGGCCCGGCCGCGCTCACCGACGGCCTGGCCGCCCTGCGCCGCATCATCCATGGCTGGAGCGTGCGGCATGGCTGAGGCGCGTGCCGGCCGCGACGAGGATGCCGGCCGCGGCGCGATGTGGCTGGGTGGCGTGTTCGTTGGCTGCATGGCGGCGCAGTTGCTGTCATACGCGCTGTGGAGCCGGCAAGGCGGCACGCACATCGTCTGGTTTCCGGGCGCGGTACTGCTCGGCGCCTTGCTGGCCACGCCGCCGCGTCGCTGGCCGTGGCTGGTGACGTCCGCGTTCGCAGGGCTGCTGGTCGTCTGCGTGGGTCTGTTCCGCCTGCCCCTGGGAGATACGATGGCCGTGCTGGGCGCCGCGCTGGCCCCTACGCCTGCCGCCGCCTGGGCACTGCGCCACGTGCATGGCGATACACCGCTGCTGCAGGACATCGGCAAGCTGCTGGTCCGCGGTGCCATCGCCGTCGTCGCCCTGCCGATCGGCTCCGCCCTGCTGATCGGGCTGGTCGCACCGCATACCGCGTTTACCGGATCCGTGCTGGGCGACGGGACCAACCTCGCGCTGGCCCATGCCCTGGGCTACGTGCTCTACCTGCCCGCGTGGACCAGCCTGCGCAGCCCCGATGCTTCCGTACGGCACGCCGGGCGCGTGCCGCCGGTATTCGTGGCCGTCATGGCCTGTGCCATCGCCCTGCTGGGCGTGGTCTGGTACACCGTGGGGGCGCGTCCCGGGCTGTTACCGCTCCTGTGCCTGGCCCCCGCACCCATCCTCGTCGCCGCCTGCCTGCGCGCGCAGATGGCCGGCAGCTCGGCCGCGATGTTCGTGATCGTGGTGATGGCCGCGCAACTGAGCGTTGGCGGCCGTGGCCCGTTCGTCGCCGCCAGCCTGCAGGACACCACGCTCGCGGTGCAGTTGTGGACGCTGGGGGCCACGCTGTGCGCGATCGCGATAAGCGCCCTCGTGGAACAACGCCAGGCGGGCCAACGCGCGCTGGACAACGCGCGCAACGACATGCGCGAGCTGGCCGGGCGGCTGATCGCGACGCAGGAGCAGGAGCGAGCCCGCCTGGCGCGCGACCTGCACGACGACATCAACCAGCGCCTGGCCGCCGCCTCCATCGACCTGAGCGCGCTGCGCCGCCGCGTTCCCGCCGCACTGGCCGGCGAGGTCGGCCACGTGCAGGCACAGGTCATGGCGCTGGCGGAAGACCTGCGGCTGATGTCGCACCAGTTGCATCCCGGCTGGCTCAGCCATGCCGGCCTGCAGGAGGCCCTGCAGGCGCTGTGCACGTCGACCGGTCGATCGGGGCCGCCGCGCATCGACCTGTCCGTGCCGCCGGACGCCGCCACGCTGCCCGGCGAGGTCGCCCTGTGCGTCTACCGCATCGCCCAGGAGGGGCTGCGCAATGCGCTGGACCACGCCGGGGCATCGCAGGTGACCATCGCCGTGGCGATCGGCGCCGACCACGCCGCCCTGCACATCGCCGACGATGGACGCGGTTTCGATCCCGAGCGGTTGCCGGTCCACGCGTCCGGCATCGGCCTTATCAGCATGAACGAGCGGGCCAGGTTGCTCGGAGGTCGTTTCGATCTCCGCAGCGCGCCCGGTAAAGGAGTCCAGCTATGCGTCCATCTGCCCCTGGCAAGCCCGTGAACGTGCAGGCCCGTCCACGCCTCATCTTCGCCGACGACCATCGCATGGTCGCCGAGGGCATCGTCCGCTTGCTGGAACCCGACTACGACATCGTGGCGGTGGCGGAGGATGGCGGCGCGCTGCTTGAGGCCGTTCGTCGCGAGGTGCCCGACCTGGTGCTTTCGGATATCAACATGCCCCGCGGCAACGGCCTGGAAGTGCTCAAGGCATTGCGCGAACGTGGCGACACCACGCCGTTCGTGATCCTCACGATGCATGCCGAGCCATCGCTTGCCAACATCGCGATGAAGGCGGGCGCGAACGGCTACGTGCTGAAGATGTCGGCGGGCGAGGAACTGCTGCTGGCCCTGCGCCGTGTGCGTGAGGGCGACACCTATGTCACGCCGTCGCTCGGCGTGCATGCGACAGCCCGCCTGCCGAACGAGATGCGCGAGCTGACCCCGAAACAGCGCGAGGTGCTACGCATGGTGGGCCAGGGGTTGCGCTCGCGCGAGATCGCCGAGCGGATGGGCCTGTCGGCACGCACGGTCGAGGCGCACAAATACATGATCATGCAGATCCTGGGCGTGCACAGCACGCTGGAACTGGTGCGCCGCTCGGAAGACCTGGGGCTGTTGCTCTAGCCCCGTTCGGCGCGCGGATTCAGGGGTAGAGCATCCGGCTGGACCAGGCCGTGCCGCCATCGGTGTGCACGAAGCGCTCGTGCAGGCGGTAGCGTGCGCCGTACCAGAACTCCACGCGATCCGGCTGCATCAGGTAGCCACCCCAGTGTGGCGGACGCGGCACGTCGCGGCCTTCGAACTCGGCCTCGTAGTGCGCCACGCGTTCTTCGAACGTGGCGCGGTCGGGCAGCGTCTCGCTTTGCCTGGACGCCCAGGCGCCGATGCGGCTGCCACGCGGGCGGCTGGCGAAATAGGCATCCGACTCCGCGTCGTCCAGGAACTGCACGCGGCCTTCGAAGCGCACCTGCACGCCTTCGCGGATCTGCTTCCAGTGGAAGCACAGCGCGACCTGCGGATGCTCGGCCATTTCACGGCCCTTGGCGCTTTCGCGGTTGGTATGGAAACGCAGGCCGTGCGCATCGATGCCCTTGAGCAACACGATGCGCGAGTGCACGCGCCCGCTGGCGTCGGCGGTGGCGAGGTTCATCGCCGTGGGCTCGCGATCGCCGCTGGCCTTGGCCTCGTCGAGCAGGCCATGGAAGGTATCGAGGATATCGGGTGTGAGCATCGTGGCTGGGTTTCGGGCCAGGGGATCGTTCGATGCTAGCACGCCGGTCCGCGCCCTTCCGGGGCGTATCGTCGCGGTCAGCCGGCAAGCAGCGCGGCATAGCCGGCACGTGCGTCCGGCCACCGGCAGCGGAAGCCGGACGCGCGTAGCAAAGCATTGGACAATCGCTTGTTGCCGATGCCGGCTGGCCCGGGTCCTTCCGCCGGCACGGGCACGCCGAGCAATCCGGCCAGGTGGTCATACAGCACGTCGATCGGCAGCGGCGTATCGTCCACGCCGACGTACACGGGCGCGGGGTCCGGCAGCGACAGCACCAGCGCCAGCGCGGACGCCGCGTCGTCCACATGGATGCGGTTGGCATACACACCCTGGCCACGCGGTACGCGGGCCTGGCCTTCGCGCAACCGCTCGAACAATTGCGTGCGCCCCGGCCCGTACAAACCGGCCAGACGCAGGCTCACGCCGCCCACCCCTCGCGACGCCAGCCACTGCTCGGCGTCGCGCATGATGCGACCGCTGAACGCCCCGGGCGCGACGGGCGTGGTTTCATCCACCCAGTCGCCACCGTGTTCCCCATAGACGGCCGAGGACGACACGAACACCGTGCGCCGCGGCGGAACCGGCAGCGCATCGACGATATGGCGCAGGCCGTCGACGTAGAGGGCCCGATAGGCGTCCTCATCGCGTGCATCGGGCGCGGCGGCGTAGATCAACGCGTCCACCGCCGGCATGTCGCGCAGGGTGGCTGGCTGCGTCAGGTCGCCCCGCAACCAGCGGATACCGTCGGCTTCAGCGGCCTCGCCCCGGCGCAGGGCGAACACCTGATGCCCGTCGGCGAGCAGTTGCCTGGCCACGCGACGGCCCACGTCGCCCGCGCCGGCGACCAGCACGCTCTCGTACCTCTTGGGGTGGCTTGTTGCTAGCATGCTTGCGATGAATCCTTCGCCCAACCTGTTCCTGGTCGGCCCCACGGGGGCCGGCAAGACCACGATCGGACAGCGCCTCGCGGCGCATTACGGCCTGCCGTTCGTCGATCTGGATGTCCAGATCGAAGCGCGGCTCGGCACGACCCTTGTCAGCCTCTTCGAACGCGAAGGCGAGGCGGCGTTTCGTGCGCTGGAATCCGCGCACCTGGACGAGTCTAGCCGCGCCGACGGCGTCGTGCTCGCCACCGGCGCCGGCGCCGTGCTGGACGCCGGCAATCGTGATCGGCTGATGTCGCGCGGCACCGTGTTGCTGCTGTCGGTCGACGTCGCCGAGCAGTTCGATCGCCTCGCGCACGATACCGCCCGCCCGATGATCGCCGGCACCGACCGCCGCGGGCGACTGGAAGCCCTCGCGGCCGAACGCAACGCCCTGTACGAAGAGGTCGCCGACCTCATCTTCCACGGGCGCCACGAGCACGTGGACGCCGCCGTGCCGCGCGCCGTCGCCCTCCTCGACCGTCACTGGAGACGCCCCTGATGGAAACCGTCGACGTCGACCTTGCCGGTCGCAGCTACCCTGTATGGATCGGCCCCGGTCTGCTCGCGGACAGCGAGCGCTGGCGATCGATGATCCGCGGGCGCCACGTGCTGGTGGTCAGCAACACCACCGTGGCTCCGCTGTATCTCGATGCGCTGGCGCAGGGCCTGGACGGCCTGCGCTGGGCGTCCTACCTGCTCGACGATGGCGAGACGCACAAGACCTTCGCCAACATCGGCCGCATCCTCGAGGCGCTGGGCGAGTTGGGCGCCACGCGTGACGCCTGCATCATCGCCCTGGGCGGCGGCGTGGTCGGCGACATGGCGGGCTTCGCGGCGGCCTGCTGGATGCGCGGCATCGACTTCATCCAGGTGCCGACCACCCTGCTGGCCATGGTCGATTCCTCCGTCGGCGGCAAGACCGGGGTGAACCTGCCCACCGGCAAGAATCTGGCCGGTGCGTTCCACCAGCCGCGCGCGGTGGTGGCGGACACCTACCTGCTCGACACCCTGCCCCAGCGTGAATTCCAGGCTGGACTGGCGGAAGTCGTCAAGGGCGCGGCCATCGGTGATCCCGCGTTCTTCGCCTGGCTGGAAGACCACGCCGACACCCTGGCCACGCGCGAGACCCGTCCCCTGATCGAGGCCATCGCCCGCAAATGCCGGTACAAGGCCGGCGTGGTGGCGCGCGACGAAACCGAACAGGGCGAACGGGCACTGCTGAACCTGGGGCACACCTTCGGGCATGCCCTGGAGACCGCCGGCAACTACAGCGAGATCCTGCACGGCGAGGGCGTGGCCGTCGGCATGGTGCTGGCGGCTCGCCTGTCCGAGCGGCTGGGCATGGCCACCGCCGACGACACGCAACGCCTGGTCACCCTGCTGCACCGCCTGGGCCTGCCCACCGAGCGCTCGCCGCGGCATGCACCCACGCGATTGCTGGACCTCATGCGGCTGGACAAGAAGAACACAGCCGGCACGTTGCGCCTGATCCTCTGGCGCGGCATCGGCCGCGCGGAGATCGTGTCCGGCGTCGCCGAAGACGACGTGCTCGCGGTGCTGGGCTGACACGCCTACAATGATCGGCCCTGCGCCAGCCCGGATCGTTCGATGCGGATCTACATGCAAACCCTGCCCGAGGTCGCGACGGAAGCGCCCCGCTACGTCCAGATCACCCTGGAGCAGGACCTGTTCGGCGGCTGGACCCTCTACCGCGAGAGCGGCGTCCAGGGCGGCAAGGCCTCCCTCAAGCGCGAAGTGCACATCGCGCGCGATTCGGCGTTGGCGGCTTTCGAGAAAGCCCGCGACGCCCAACTGAAAAAAGGCTTCAAAGTGATGTTCAGCCAAGGCCAGGAGTCGGCGCATGGTCGCTGACACGCCGCGCAACGATCGCTTCCTCCGCGCCTTGCGCCGCGAGCCCGTCGACACCACACCCGTCTGGGTGATGCGCCAGGCCGGCCGCTATCTACCGGAATACCGGGCCACCCGCGCCCGCGCAGGCAGCTTCATGGGGCTGGCCACCAACCCCGAGTATGCGTGCGAGGTCACGTTGCAGCCGCTGGCGCGCTTCGACCTCGACGCGGCCATCCTGTTCTCCGACATCCTCACCATTCCCGATGCCATGGGCCTGGGCCTGTCGTTCGAGCAGGGCGAGGGCCCGCGTTTCGCGCACCCGGTGCGCGATGCCGCCGCGATCGATCGCCTCGCGGTGCCGGACATGGACAAGGAACTGCGCTATGTCATGGACGCGGTGCGCCTGATCCGCCACGAGCTGGGCGGCCGCGTGCCGCTGATCGGCTTCTCCGGCAGCCCCTGGACATTGGCCTGCTACATGGTCGAGGGCGAGGGCTCGCGCGACTTCGCACGGGTCAAGGCACTGGCGTGGAACGACCCGGCGCTGGCGCACCGCCTGCTGGATACCATCGCGCGCTCGGTCTCGGCCTACCTCATCGCCCAGGCGCACGCGGGGGCCCAGGCACTGATGATCTTCGACACGTGGGGCGGCATGCTCGGCCCCGCACCATTCCGCGAGTTCTCGCTGCGCTACATGGCGCAGGTGGTGGATGCGCTGAAGGCGGACCCGGTCAGCCGCGAGCTGCCGGTGATCCTCTTCTCCAAGGGTTCCAACGGGCAACTGGAAGCGCTGGCCGACACCGGCTGCGACGGCCTCGGCGTGGACTGGACGATCGACATCGGCGAAGCGCGCCGGCGCGTGGGTGACCGCGTGGCCCTGCAGGGCAACCTCGACCCGGCCGTGCTGCGTGCCTCACCCGAGATCGTGGCGCGTGAGGCGCGCGCCGTGCTCGACAGCTTCGGCAACCACCCCGGCCATGTGTTCAACCTGGGTCACGGCATCACGCCGGAAGTCGACCCGGACAACGTCAAGGTGCTGGTCGACACCGTGCACGCCCACGGCCGCACCCTCCGCACGCCGTAAAAGCGGGCGATACGACAACGTGCCCGTGCTCGTGCTCGTGCTCGTGTAGGAGCCCACGATGTGGGCGATCCGGGTAATCCGGGTAATCCGGGCACCCGGACCGCATGTCATGCGAAAACCATCGCGGACATCGTCCGCTCCTACATGGCCCGATGGCGGGTCAGAACCGGTTGGGGCCCGCGATGTGGCACTTGCCGCCTTCCGCCTTCGCGGCGGTGGCGCCGGCCTGGTCGTCGGCCTGCATGCGCATTTCGTAAACCGTCTGCCAGTTGCGGGCGCAGAGGCTGCCCGACTTCGGGCCCATGTCGAACGACTGCTTCGCGAGCTGCTCGGCGCGCGGGAAGTCCTGCATGCGCACGGCCACTTCGGCGCGGTCCTGGATCAGTTCGGGCGCCTGCGGCGCCAGTTTCAATGCCTGGGCGAGCTTAGCGTCGGCATCGGGATACCTGCCGGCGCGCTCGTCGGCCGCGGCGGCCTGCTGCAGGCCCTGCACGCCGGGATCGCGCAACGGCGCGACCTCGATGGCCGACTTCTCGCGCTCTCCGGCGGCGCGGATCTGCGCCACGATGTCGTAGACGGGTTTGCTGGGCCGCGTGGCCTGCGGCGGCGCCGGCTGGCTGCAGGCGGCGACGAGGGTGGCGGCGGCGATGGCGCAGAAACGAAGGCGATGCATGGCGTCAATCCGTAGGATTACTGGGAACGGGCGGTGCGGGCTGCTGGGCTCCGTCGCCACCGCCGAACATACCCTTGAATCGCTGCCAGAAACAGCCCTCTTCCGCTTCCGGCACGTAACCGGACACGAACGGGAACTGTCGCGTGCCTTCGCACGAGGGATCGGTGCGCTTGCCCGTCTGCGGGTTCACGTAAGCCATCTCCAGCCCTTCGCCCGGCGCGGCCGAGCGCGGACGTGTGGGCAGCTTGCGGAACAGCTCCTGCCACACGCGCATGCTTCCCGTGGCGCCGTACAGGCCCGTGGGCTTGTTGTCGTCGCGACCCATCCAGACCACGGCCAGGCGATCGCCGGTGAAGCCCGCAAACCAGCTGTCGCGCTGGCTGTCGCTGGTACCCGTTTTGCCGGCCGCATGCAGCCAGGACAGGCTGGAGTTGCCGATGGCCGCGGCGGTGCCGCCGTTGACCACCTGCTGCATGGCCCAGGTGGTCAGCCGCGCGGCGGTCTGGTACTCACCATCGCCACCCTTCACCTCGTAACGCTTGATCGCCTGGCCCTTGTTATCCATGACGCCACGCACGGCCACCAGCGGCAACGCGTGGCCATCGGCGGCGATGTACTCGTACAACTGCGCCACCTGCAGCGGCGACAGGTCGATCGCGCCCAGCAGCAGCGACGGACTGGGATTGACGCCCTCCAGGCCGAACGACTCCAGGAAGCCCTTGATCCGCGGTACGCCCACCTGCATGCCGAGGTTCACCGTGGCGAGGTTCCACGAGTGCACCAGCGCGTCCAGCATCGGCACCTGTCCATGCACCTCGTGGTCGTCGTTCTGCGGCGTCCACGGCGTACCGTCGGGCTGGCGCATGTTGATCGGTGAATCGTCCACGATCGAGGCCAGCGACCATTTCGACGGCTGCGCCAGCGCCACCAGGTACACCAGCGGCTTGACCAGCGAACCGATGGAGCGGCGGGCATCCAGCGCACGGTTGAAACCCTGCTCCCCGGGATCGCGCGAGCCGACCACGGCCAGCACGCTGCCGTTGGTGGTGTCGGTGACCACGGCCGCGGCCTGCGCGGCGGCACCGCGTTTGCCCAGCGATTTCATCGTCGTGATGATCGCCTGCTCGGTGTAGAGCTGCGCGGCAGGGTCCAGCGTGGTGAAGATGCTGAGGCTGCCGTCACGCAGCGCGGCTTCGTCGAAGTCGGCGGTGATCTGCGAGCGGACCAGCTGCATGAACGCGGGGAAACGGTTATGCGGAAGCTGCGCGTTCGGCGCGATACCCAGCGGGGTGGCCTGTGCGGCCTTCGTCTGCGCGTCGTCGAGCAGGCCGGTGTCGTGGAACTGCTGCAGCACGAGGTTGCGGCGGGACAGCGCGCGATCCGGATAACGACGCGGATCGTAATAGCTGGGGCCCTTGACCAGGCCGATCAGCAGGGCGATTTCCTGCGGGCGCAGGTCTTCCAGGCGGCGGCCGAAGAAGAACTCGCCGCCGGCGGCAAAGCCGTGCACGGCCTGGTTGCCCTGCTGACCGAGGAACACCTCGTTGACGTATGCCTCGAGGATGCGGCCCTTCGAATAGTGCGCTTCCATCAGCAGCGAGAGGATCGCCTCGTTGACCTTGCGCAGCATGGTCTGGTTGCGATCCAGGAACAGGTTGCGCACCAGCTGCTGGGTCAGGGTGGAACCGCCCTGCACCGTATGGCCCGCGCGCAGGTTGGCGAACGAGGCGCGCGCGATGGCCGAGAAATCCAGCCCGATGTGGTTCTTGAAGTCGCGGTCTTCCACCGCCTGCAGGCCCTGCACGAGCAGCGGCGGCACGTTTTCCAGGCGCACGATGCGGCGCTCTTCCTGCTGCGCGCCGTACAGCGTGGCGATGCGTGCGGGGTCGAGGTGGATCGAGGCGATGGGCTTGTTGTTGGTGTCATCCACCACCGAGGCCACCTGGCCGTCGGCCAGGGCCACGCGGATGCGATGCGGCAGCTCGCCGCCGTCCGGCCCGAAGTACCCGTGCGAGGCAATGACGAAGCGCGAGCCGTTCTTCGAATAGCTGCCCTGCACCTTGCCGGCACCCTCGGCCGTGTAGCCGGCGAACGTGAGCTCCAGCTCCAGCGCGGCGGGGGTCAGCGCCCTGCCCGTTTCCAGCGGCAGCGGTCGCGCGTAGACGCGGGTGGGCACCGCGAACACGAGGTCGTTGAAGCGATCCTGCAATCGGGCGTTGAGGATCAGCGTGTAGGGCAGCAGGAAGCCGAACAGCAGCCCCATGACCAGCCAGAAAGGGATACGCAGCCACGGCCAGGCCGTGCGCAGGAGGGAGCCAAGACGGTTCAGGAAAGCCAACGCGGAAGAGTCCTGCGGAAGGGGGCGGGGACCGATGATAGGGGCAGTTCACCGGCAGTCATCTGAACGGAAGCGGGCAAAGCGAGGGCAAGCAAGGTCAGCGCACCGGCCGCCAGGTCGCCGCGACAGGGCGGAAAGCCCGCGGATGCACGTCGAGCAGCGCTTCCAGGTCGCCATTGTCCGCGATCAGGTCGGCATCCAGCCGGGCGACAGGGCCGCGAATCGCAGGCGAAAGGGCCGCCGCCAGGTCGAGTACCACACGCGGCACGGGCACCGGCAACACCAGTCCCCCGGCACTGCGCTGCGTGCGCCGGAACATCTCCGCCGCGGTGATGCGCTCGCCACCCCCGATGGGCAGCGTGCGCCCGCGGGCAGCGGCGGTACCCAGGGCCGCAACGACCGCCGCCGCGATGTCGTCGGCATGCACGGGCTGGCGCTGGCCACGCCCGGGGGGCAGCGGAAACACGTGACGCCGGCGTGCCGATGCCACGATCGGGGTCAGGCTCTTGTCCATGCCCGCGCCGTAGATCAGCGTGGGCCGGAACACCGTCCAGGGCATGCCCCGCGACGCGCAGGTGGCGATCAGGGTGGTCTCGGCATCGCGCAGCCGCCGCGATACCTCGCGCTCCTCGGGTACCGCGGATTCGCGCTTGGTCTCCGCGCTCATTGACGAGGTAGCGATGACGTGCGGCACGCCCGGCAGGCGCATCTCGGCCAGCCAGGCGGCCAGCAGGTCGATCGGCCCTAGCGAGACCACGGCACGCAGCGGCGGCAGGTCGGGCATGCGATCGGGCAACTGGCCACGCACCCAGCGCGCGTCGCCCGGTAGGGGCTGCCGGCTCACCGCCTGCCAGGCGTAGCCGGCGGCCTCGAGCCGGGGAAGCAGGAAGTGTCCGATCTGACCGGAGCCGCCCAGTACCAGTACCGTCATCGCGCTCAGCGTCCCGTCGCAATGCGCTCGTAGGCGCTTTGCAGGCGAGGATCGTCGGGCACGTAGCGGCGCGCGTGGTCCAGGGCCTGGAACGCGCCCTGGCGGTCGCCGGCGCTGGAGCGCTGCAAGGCGTTGTCGATCAGCGCGCTGCCCAGGCGATGGCGCATCTCGCCCTGCGCGGCGTCGCCGGGGGCGAGATCGGACATCGTGGCGTAGAGGTCTTCGGCGCGCTTGACGTTGCCGCTGGCCACGGCCTGCTGCATCTGTTTCTCGACCTGCGCCGGCAAGCCCTGCAGGCCAGCGCGTGCGGTGGGGTCGTTGCCGTCGATGGAGAGGGCGTTGCGATAGAGGTCGTAGGCGCTGTCGCCGGGCGGGTCCATGATGTCGCCGCGCGATGTGGCGGCCTGCGCACGACGCACCAGCGCGGCGACCCGCGCTTTCTGCTCCGGGCTGACGGCGAGGGACGCCTCGGACGTGTCGTCGTCAGCGGCGGCGGCCACGGGCGCGCCCTGGGTTGCACGCGCTGGCGGCACGGCAGCATGCGGCGTGCCGGTGTCGCCGCCGCCCAGACGAGCGCGGGCCGCGGCCAACTCGGCCGACTTCGGCGCCAGCTTGGTCGCCTGTTCCAGCAGTTTCGCCGCCTGGGCATCGTCCTCGCTGTCCAGCGCCGCATTGGCCTGCACGATCAGCGCCTGCGCCACCTGGCCCAGACCGGCCTTGGCAGCGGCGTTGTCCGGGTCCACGGCAAGCACCGCCTTGAACCGGGCCAGTGCGGTGTCGTCGCCGTCGCCGGTGAAACGCCCGGCGCGCATGGCATCGTTGCCTTGCTGGATCAAGGCCGCGGTGGCCTGGTCGTCCTGCTTGCGGGTTTCCGCCAGCGACGCCCGCAGCGACGGCAGGTCGCTGTAGCCCGGGACGAGGATGGCGATGCGATCGACCAGGGCATTGGCCTTGGGCCGGTCGTTGGCGGCGATGGCCTGGCGCGCCTGCGCCGCGAGGGCATCGCCGACCTTGTCCAGGCCGCGCGCCGCCACCGTGTTGTTGCGGTCGGCATCGAGCACGCGGCGATAAAGGGCACCGGCGCCCTCGTCGCCGTCCAGCTGCCCGGCGGCGAAGGCCGCCTGCGCGCGGTCGACCAGCGACGCGGTGCGTCCCTGGGGATTGCGCGCCTGCGACAGCTGTTGCGTCAGTCGTTCCACGTCGCTGCCGCCACCCAGCAGTTCGCGGGCAACGTCCAGTGCCGCCTGCGCCTCGTCGAGGTTGCCGGCGGCGAGGGCCGCATCCGCGCGCGCCACCTCCGCCATGCCGACGCGGCGAAGCCCGTCTCTGGCCTGGTCGCTGTCCGGTTGTTGGTCGCGGGCCTTCTCGAACAGTTCGCGAGCGCTGTCGCCCGCGGTACCGTCGAGTTTGCCGGCAGCCAGCGCACGGTTGGCCTGACCGAGGATGTCGTTGAGTTCCGTGGCGGGCATCAGCGTGCGCAGGCGATCCTGCTGTAGCCACAGGCCAGTGACGCCACCGATGAGCACCAGCACCAGCACCGGGATCAGCCAGCCGCGCTTGCGCGGGCGCTTCGGCGGGGGCGCCGTCGGGCCGGGGCGGTGGCGTGGCGTATCCACCACGATATGCGGCAGCCCGTCGTCGACGGGCGGCGCGGGACGGTCGAGGTCGTCCAGCCGCCCGAGGGTCGGCTCGGTGCGACCGCGACGTTCGTGATCGTGGTTGTCTTTGCGTCCGCTCATGGGCGTGGGTCTTACCGGGAAGCGCAGCAGCTTAACATTCGGGCGTGAACGGCCGTTGTCGGGCCCGTGGGCTCAGAGCTCGACGCGGATGCGGCCGGCAGCACGCTTGGCCTTGGCGAGGGCTTCCTCCACGGTGGCGGCACGCGCCAGCGTGACCGCCATGCGGCGACGGCCCCGCACCTCGGGCTTGCCGAAGATACGCAGCATGGTGCCTGGCTCCGCCAGTGCCTCGGCCACGCCATGGTAGGTGGGCGCCTGCCCTTCCCCCTCCACCAGCACGGCGCACGACGCGGCGGGCGAGAACGCATGGATCTCCGGCACGGGCAGGCCGAGGATGGCCCGCGCGTGTAGCGCGAACTCGGAAAGATCCTGCGAGATCAGCGTGACCAGGCCGGTATCGTGCGGCCGCGGGCTCACTTCGGAGAAGATCACCTCGTCGCCGCGGACGAAGAACTCCACGCCGAACACACCCCAGCCGCCCAGGGCCGCGGTGATCGTATCCGCCTGTCGCTCGGCGGAGGCGCGGGCCGCGTCGCTCATCGCCTGCGGCTGCCACGACTCGCGGTAGTCGCCGTCTTCCTGGCGATGGCCGATGGGTGGGCAGAACGACACGCCGTCTCGATGGCGCACGGTAAGCAGGGTGATTTCGTAATCGAAGTCGATGAAACCTTCGACGATGACCCGCCCCCGCCCGGCGCGACCGCCGGCCTGGGCGTACTCCCAGGCCGCATCCGCATCCGCTGGCGTGCGCAGCACGCTCTGGCCTTTGCCCGACGAACTCATCACCGGCTTGGCGACGCAGGGCGTGCCGAGCGCGGCCACCGCGTCGACGAATGCTTCGTGTGTGTCGACGAAGCGGTAGGGCGAGGTCGGCAGGCCGAGTTCTTCCGCGGCCAGTCGACGGATGCCCTCGCGATCCATCGTCAGCCAGGCGGCCTTGGCGGTAGGAATGACCCGCAGGCCTTCCTTTTCCATCGCCACCAGCGTGGGCGTGTGGATCGCCTCGATCTCGGGCACGACGAGGTCCGGCTTCTCCTGTTCGATGAGCGCACGCAGCGCATCGGCGTCCAGCATGTCGATGACATGGCTGCGATGAGCCACCTGCATCGCCGGTGCATTAGCGTAACGATCCACCGCCACCACCTCGACGGCGAAGCGCTGCAGCTCGATCGCCACCTCCTTGCCCAGTTCGCCGGAACCCAACAGGAGCACCTTGAGTGCATTGGAAGCGTGCGGCGTGCCGAAGGTCGTCATGCGGGAATCCTGGTGAACTTAAGGCGTGCATTCTACCGAACGCGCCGCACTACCGAACGCGGCGCAGCGATAGCCCCACGGCGATCCAGCCGACGATAAATGCCACGCCACCCAGCGGGGTGATCGCGCCGGTCCAGCGCGGTGCTCCCAGCGCCAGCGCATAGAGGCTGCCGGAGAACAACACGATGCCGACGGCGAACAGGGCGATGGCGACCGTGCGCGCCCGGCCCGGTGCCAGGCCGACGACGGCCACGAACAGGGCCAGGGCGTGCCAGAAATGGTATTGCACCGCCGTGTGCCAGACCTGCAGGCCGGCCTCGTCCACGATGCCGCGCAGCGCATGGGCACCGAACGCGCCCAGCGCCACGGCGCTGGCGCCGGCCAGGCCGACCAGGAGGGCATGGGTACCGCTGACAGGTTGTCGCATTCGCAAGGTTCCGCGGTCGGGTGCGCCTGATCGCCGGCGCGGGTGGCGTATCCTGCGCAGGATATCCCGCGGAGTGTCGCATGAAGCCGTTCCTTCCCCGCCGGGTCGTGCTGACCCTCCTCGTCCTCCTCGCCGTGGTCGCCCTCGGTGGTTGTCAGCGCGAGCCGCAGCCCGAGTGGCGCTTGAACGACGTAGCCGGCCACCTGCCGGATCTCGACTTCAAGCTGACCGACGACAACGGCAAGGCGGTCACCGGTGCCGACTACCGCGGCAAGGTCACGCTGATGTATTTCGGCTACACCCACTGCCCCGATGTCTGCCCGCTGACGCTCACCCAGTTGCACGTGGTGTTGG
The DNA here is from genome assembly GCF_030209605.1 of Luteibacter sp. ME-Dv--P-043b. Lineage (NCBI taxonomy): Bacteria > Pseudomonadati > Pseudomonadota > Gammaproteobacteria > Lysobacterales > Rhodanobacteraceae > Luteibacter > Luteibacter sp. ME-Dv--P-043b. Next base: position 42,957 of record NZ_JARVRT010000017.1, on the reverse strand, counting down.
GCCGCCTGGGCCCCGCCGCCGACAAGGTGCGCATCCTTTTCGTCAGCGTCGACCCCGCGCGGGACACGCCGCAGATCATGCACGACTACGTCAACGCCTTCGACAAGCGCGCGGTCGGCCTGGTCGGCTCGGGCGCGGATGTGGAAGCGCTGGCCAAGCGCTATCGCTCGGCCTTCACCCGCGAGCCGGACAAGGGCGACGGCGCCTACGACGTCAGCCACAGTTCGGCCATCTATGTCTTCGACGCCGCCGGCAAGGCGCGCCTGCTTGCCACGCCGTCGTCCTCGCAGGACGACATGGTCCACGACCTGACCCTGCTCACCTCCCTGGAGCCGCACGCATGACGTTTCGCTCGCTCGCCGCCTCGTTGTTCCTGCTTGTCGCCAGCACCGCCGGCGCCACCGATACGACGGCGGTGGAAGCCAGCGCGGGTTGGATACGCGTACTACCGGGCAGCCTGCCGGCCGGTGCCTATGTCACCTTCCGCAACCACTCCACCAGCGCGCTGAAGATCGTCGGCGCCGAGAGCGCCGACTACGCGGAGGCGATGATCCACCGCAGCAGCACCGAGGGTGGCATGGGCCGCATGGAGATGGTGGACAGCGTGGACCTGCCGCCCGAAGGCACAGTGTCCTTCACGCCCGGCGGTTACCACGTGATGCTGGAGAAACCGACGCACGCCGTGAAGCCGGGCGACCGGCTCACCATCACCTTCGAACTGTCGGACGGCAAGAAACTGCCGGCGACGTTCGTCGCGCGGCCAGCCAACGCGACCGGCCCGACGGACTGACCGGCTGACGGCGGGGTCAGCCGCCCTTGGCGATGGCCTCGCCCAGCTTCTCGCCCGTCACCGGCCCGATGAACGTCTTGGCCACATGGCCGTCGGGCGCGATCAGGTACGTGGTGGGCAGGCCCTTGGGCGCGTCGAAATCCTTCGGCGGCGCCGTGACGTCCACCTGCGCGATGGGGTACGACACGGGATGCTTGTCGACGAAGGCCTTGATCTCCTTCGCGTCGGTGTCCTCGAACGCCAGGCCGATGGCGGCGACATCCTTGCGGCTTTTCACGAAGGCCGAGATGTCCGGCATTTCCTTGATGCACGGCACGCACCACGTGGCCCAGTAGTTGACGATCACCCACTTGCCCCGCTGCGCGGCAAGATCGAAGGGCTTGCCGTCGAGCGTGACGACCTTCAGTTGCGGGCTGGCGGCCGTGGCGGCCACGACGACCGTGGGCGACACGGCGAGGGCCAGGGCGGCGAACGCAAGGGTGCGCAGGATCATGCAGGGGAATCCTCGATGGAGACGGGTGCCGGGGTCGGCGGAAACAGGTGGTCCAGGCGTGCGCCCAGCGTGGCGTCGAGCGCTGCCGCCAGATGGTCCAGCAGCGCCAGCAGGTCGGGTGGCAGCGTAATGCCCATGCGCTCGACCTGCTCGCGCGGATGCAGTGGTAACCGGTACTGCGTGCAGCGATAGACGCGAACCAGTTCGGTCGTATCCAGGCTGCGGCTGAGCAACCAGCCGCCGGCCTCGCCGCGCTGGATCATGTCCGCGCGCTGCAGGTCCTCGAAATAGCTGGCGATCGCGTTGGACGGCAGGTAGGGCTCACGCACGCGGATGGTGGCCGGATCGATGCTGTCGCCGCAGCGCTGTGCCTCGACGAAGTGCTGGAGCACCACCAGCAGGCCGATGAACTCCGCACCGTCGGGAAGCGCCTCGGTGGGCAGCACGTACTCGAAGGCGGAGATGGACGCGGCGATGGAGGCACCCAGGATCACGATGATCCACGACAAGTAGATCCACAGCAGGAAGATGGGGATCGCCGCCAGCGCGCCGTAGATTTCCTCGTAGTTGGGCGAGTTGCGAATGAACTGGGCAAAGCCCCAACGGGCGAACTCGAACAGGATGGCGCCCAGCAAGGCGCCGATGGCCGCATGCCGCCACGACACGCGCCGGTTGGGCACCATGGTGTACATCAGCACCAGCGTCACGAAGGTGATGACGAAGGGCAGCAGGCTGATCAGGCGGAACTGCGAGGCGATCTGGTCGGCGGCCGCGTGCAGCATCGGAAACGCAGTGATGTACGACGACAGCGCCAGCCCGCCGACGACGAGGATCGGCCCCAGTGTCAGCGCCGCCCAGTAAAGCAGCAGGCGCGACGTCCAGCCGCGCGGCTTGCGCACGCGCCAGATGCGGTTGAGGCGATCCTCGATGCTGATCATCATCGACACGGCGCTGAACAGCATGACCAGCACGGAGATGCCGGTGAGCTGGCTGGCCTTGTCGGCGAAGGCCATCATGTATTCCTGGATTTTCATGCCGGTGGCTGGCACGAAATTCTGGAACGCATAGGCAGCCAGCGCGCCCCGCCATTCGGCGAACACGGGAAAGGCCGACAGGATGGCGAACACGGCGACCGTCAGGGGCACCAGCGAGACCAGGGTGGTGTACGACAGCGCGCCCGCGGTTTCGAAGCATTTGTCGTCGACGAAGCGCAGCCAGGTGAACCGGGTGAAGCTCAGGGCGCGGTCGCGGTCGAAGCGAAACGGCATGGGGGTCCTTGGATCCTTGTCCCGATGGTTTGGGATCGTGAACAGTTCTGCGAGACTAGTGCCTTCGCAAAGGCACTCAATCCATGTCCCACGACGTCCTCGTACTCTACTACAGCCGTAGCGGGCACACGGCCCAGCTCGCCCGACTCGTCGCCCGCGGCATCGAGGAAGTGCCCGGCATGCGTGCGCGCCTGCGCCAGGTGCCACCGGTCGCGCCGGTGACCGAAACGGCGATGCCGCCCGAGCCGGACGAGGGCGCCCCCTACGTCACTCGCGCCGACCTGGTCGAGTGCGTGGCCCTGGCGATGGGCAGCCCTACCCGCTTCGGCAACATGGCTGCGCCGTTGAAACACTTCCTCGACACCACGGGCGCGGAGTGGGCCTCCGGTGCCCTGGCGGGCAAGCCCGCCGCCGTCTTCACCGCGTCCAGCACGATGCACGGCGGGCAGGAATCCACGCTGCTCACGATGATGGTGCCCCTGCTCCACCACGGCATGCTGATGGTCGGCATTCCCTATACCGAGCCGGCCCTCACCAGCACCACCACCGGTGGCACCCCGTACGGCGCCAGCCATGTCGCCGGCCCTCGCGGCGAGAACGCGATCAGCGAGCACGAGCGCGACCTGTCCCGCGCCCTGGGCAAGCGGCTAGCCGACATCGCCCGCCGGCTCGGCACGCCCGCATGACAAAGCACGCCGCCGGGTGGCCCGCGGCACTGAGCGGCAGCCAGAAGACCGGACTGGCGGCCTGGGCGGCGCTGCTCGCCATCCAGGTGCTCTGGTACACGCTGTATCCCCCCGTCTCGATTCCCACGTGGGTGGCTTTCGCGCTCACGATGCCGCCGCTGCTGCTGCCGCTGTTGTCGCTGCCCAGGGTCACCCGCGCCCTGCTGTGGGTCGGCATCCTGGCCCTGTTCTATTTCTGCCACGGTGTGGCGGAGGCCTGGAGTTCCACGGGCGACCGCTGGCTGGCCGCCCTGGAAATCGTCGTCACCCTGCTGCTGATCGGCACGCTGGGCGTGGGCGTGCGCCGGCGGGGCTGACAACGCCATCCTCGAGGGCGGCCGGACGACCGGCATGTTGCGCAGCACATCGACGCGCACGCGCGGTCCGTGCAGGCTGGGGCCTTCGCTCCGTTATCGAGAGACATCACCATGGCATTCGTGCAGGACGCCCCCCGGCTGGCCCAGCCCTATCGCCACGATCGAGTGCTGCGTGCCTGGCTCGCCCGACGCCTGCCACCGGACCGCGCCGCCGCCCTGGAAGGCGATCTTGACGCCCTCGGCGACTACGCGGTCATGGCATGGGAGCGACGGCAAAGCACACCGCGCACGGAACCGGTGCTCACCTCATGGGACGCCTGGGGCAACCGTGTCGACCGCATCGCGCTGACGCCGGCGTGGGACGAGGGCCCGACGATGACCACGCGGCATGCGGTGCTCGCCGCCGGCCATGAGCCATCGCCCTGGGCACGCGCGGAAGCGTTCGCCCGTGTCTACCTCTACCACGTCGCCAGCGAGTTCTATTGCTGCCCGCTGGCGATGACCGACGGCGCCGCGACGGCGATCCGCGCTTCCGGCAACGCTGCGCTGGCGGCACGCGCCCTGCCGCACTTCCTCAGCCGCGACCCGTCCACCTTCTGGCTGTCCGGCCAGTGGATGACCGAGACGCCCGGTGGCTCGGACGTGGGCCGGTCGGAGACCACCGCGCGCCAGGACGCGGACGGGCAGTGGCGGTTGTACGGCCGAAAGTGGTTCAGCTCGGCGGTGGTGGGCGAGGCCGCGCTGGCCCTGGCGCGCCCGGAAGGCGCCGGCACCGGAACCGCGGCGCTCGGGCTGTTCTACGTCGAAACCCGCGACGAGCACGGCGCATGGCGCGGGATCACTATCGACCGGCTGAAGAAAAAGCTGGGCACCCATGAATTGCCCACCGCCGAGATCCACCTCGACGGCCTTCCCGCAACACCGGTGGGACCGGTCGAGCATGGCGTGCGCCAGATTGCGCCGATGCTCAATGTCACGCGTACCTGGAACGCGGTGTGCGCCGTGGCCAGCATGGCGCGCGCGGTGGCGCTCGCCCGTGATTACGCCACCCGGCGGCATGCATTTGGCCGGCGCCTCATCGACCACCCGCTGCATGCGCGCACGCTGGCCGACATGCAGGCCGAGTACGAGGCCGCTTTCGCGCTCACCTTCCACGTGGCCGAACTACTCGGACACGTCGAGCACGACGAGGCCGGGCCGGCGGAGGTCGCCCTGCTGCGACTGCTGACGCCCTTGGCCAAGCTATGGACCGCCAAGGTCGCCATCCGCGTGGTGTCCGAAGCCCTGGAGTGTTTCGGCGGCGCCGGCTACATCGAGGACACCGGCCTGCCGCAGCTGCTGCGCGATGCGCAGGTCTATGCCATCTGGGAAGGCACCACCAACGTGCTGTCGCTGGACATGCTGCGTGCACTGGGTGGCATCGGCATCGCCCCGCTGCGCACTGCCGTGGCCGGGCTTGCACCCGAGGGCGACGCCACGCGGCGGGCCATCGATCGCGCCCTGGATGCGACCGAGGCGCTGCTCGCGGAGGTCGGCTCCGACCGCTCGTCGCTGGAAGCCTCGGCCCGTGGCATCGCGTTCACGCTCGCGCGCTGCATGGCCGCCGCACTGCTGGCGCGATCGGCGGCTGCCGCGGACGGCGATACACGACCGGCAGCGGCCTGCCGTCGGTTCGTGGCCCGCGGACTTGACCGTCTGTCGTTGCCCGAGAACGACGACGACGCGCTGCTGGCCACGGCGCCCGACCCTGGCTGACGGCAAGGCCGACCCTGAAGGCGGGGCCGGCAGCATGTAAGATGGGCGCCCGTTTCACCCCGCTTCGCAGGTCAACCATGCAGCAACTCACCATCGTCACCACCGGCGGCACGATCGACAAGGTCTACTTCGACGACAAGTCGGATTACCAGATCGGCTCACCGCAGATCGGCGACATCCTGCACCAGCTCGGCGTCGCCTTCCGTTTCGAGGTGATTCCGATCCTGCGCAAGGACAGCCTGCACGTGACCGACGAAGACCGCGCCCTCATGCGCAGCACCATCGAGGCCCAGCCCCATCGCCACGTGCTGGTGACCCACGGCACGGACACCATGGTGGAAACCGCGCACGTGCTGGCCGGCATCCCGGGCAAGGTCATCGTACTGACCGGCGCCCTGAACCCGGCGCGGTTCCAGGGTTCGGACGCCGTCTTCAACATCGGTTGTGCGGTAGGCGCGGTGCAGTCGCTGGCCGATGGTGTGTACATCGCCATGAACGGCCGCGTGTGGGATCCGAAGACCGTCCGCAAGAATCGCGACGCCAACCGCTTCGAAGCGGTGTGATCGCCCGCGCCGGTCAACCACCGGCGCGATCCTCGACGACGGCATCCACCGTCGCCCCCGCATCCATCAGACCGGCGCCACAGCCCTTCGGGCACGGGCCCGGCAGCGGTCGTGCGTTGTCCACCAGCTGGCGGGTAATGGTATCCACCGCGATGGAAGGGTCGGCCGAACGCATCAGGGCGACCAGGGCGGATACCTGCGGCGCCGCCATCGAGGTGCCGGCGTAGTAGGCCAGCATCGGCCGCTCGCGACCCTGCTTGCCGGCATCGACGGTGGAGAGGATATCGTCGACACCGAAGGCTCCCAGCGTGCCACCCGGCGCGGACAGCGTGACGCCGTCGCCGTGGTTGGAGTAGCGGGCCATCGACCCGTCACGCGCCAGCGCACCTACGCTGACTACCCCGGCGCAGTTGGAAGGCGACACCGCCGAAGCACGAATGCCGTCGTTGCCGGCCGCCGCGACCACCGCCGTACCACGCGAGCGCGCCCCCGCGATCGCTTCCGCCAGCGCTCGTCCACACGCCCCGGCCGTGCGCAAACTGAGGTTGATCACGTCGACCGCCCGGGTGATCGGCGGCACACCCGCCAGTTCGCCGCCGCTGGCCCACGCGATGGCATCCACTACATCGGAGAGCCGCCCACCGCATTTCGCCATGACGCGCACGGGCACGACCTTCGCCTCCGGTGCCACGCCGAGCACGCCGCGGCCATCCGGCGAGCGCGCCACTATCAGGCCGCTGACATGCGTACCGTGCCACGACGACGCCGACGGCTTTTCGGACTTGCACTCACCGGCCTCGTGCCAGTCGCCTTCATCGGTGGGATCGGCATCGCGCCCGTCGCCGTCACGCGCCGCCGCCGCGTCGCTGACGAAGTCGTAGCCGGGCAGCAGCTGGCCATCCAGTTGCGGATGCGCCGTGACGCCGGTATCGAGCACGGCCACCACGGCACCCGCGCCGCGGGTGTAGCGCCACGCCACCTCCGCGTCGATGCCGACGCGCGGATCGTGCATGTACCACTGCCGGTGCCACAGCGAGGTCAGCCCGCGCGCAGGCGTCACGATCCGATCCTCCTCGACATCGACCACGCCCGGTAACGCAGCCAGGCGCGCCGCATCGCCGTCGCTCACCTCGAACACGTCACCCCCCGAGCCGAGCGACCGCACATGGCGTATGCCACCAGCACGCGCCGCGACGACACGGGAAGGCGATGGCGATATCGACATAGTTCGCACCGCAGTAGCCGCCGACCGCTGACTGTCGAAGTGCACGATGAACTGCGTTGGCGCCGTGTCCACGGCAAGGGACGCAAGCGGATAGATGGCCGCCGCGACGAAGACGAGGGATGAGCGGTAGGGAAAGCGCATGTCGATGTCCTACGAATCGCGGCATGGCCGCGGGTAAGACAACGTAGGTCGATACATCCGTCGCAAACATGCGTTGCCGCCCTTGCGCTTTCGTAGGTGATGCGACCAGCAACTGCGGGACAGGATCGCCGTCGTTGCCGCTACGGCGAGGAGGCGTCGGGTGGTCACCCTCTGCGCTCGGGCAGCGGCCGCAAGCGGCCGAACTCGCTCAGAGGGTGACCACCCGACGCCTCACTGACGACTGAGGTTGCGTGCCGGGAAAGCTACACTCGCAGCATCACCCGGAGCGGCTACCCCATAACTTGCGTATCCATTAGACCGGGGCAAGCTCATCTCCCGATGGGGCCCGTATCGTACGAGGTCGCCAACGCTTTGCTCTCCATCCACTCCGCCTCTGTCGTCGCAGAGGTGCTGGGTGGTCACGCTCTGAGCGAGTTCGGCCACTTGTGGCCGCTGCCCGAGCGCAGAGTGTGACCACCCAGCGCCTCACCGCCGCGCCCTACGAGCGACGAAGTCTTCTGCTGCTTCGGCTTCCGCTTCCAAACAGTTTCCAGCCCCGCACGAAAAAGCCCGGACGTCTCCGCCCGGGCTTCGTTTCCACACTGATCACCGTACTTACGGCGTCCACGTCGCCTTCAGCGAAATGCCGGAGAACGTCGAGTAACCGCGAACCTTTACGTAGTATGTGCCCGCCTGGGGCGCGGCGAAGGTGCAGGTCTCGTTGTTGCCCGACACGTACGGACGGCAGTTGTAGCTGGACGTGGTCGGCGCGGAACCGAACTTCACGTACAGGTCCGCATCGCCGGAGCCGCCGCTCGTCACGATGCTGAGGTTGGACGCACCCGCGGCCACCACCACCGTGTAGCTCAGTTCCGTGCCCGCGCTACCGGCCAGGCCGGTCTTGGCCACGCCGTTCTGCAGGGCGGTACCGCCGGTGTTGCCACCGCCGCCCGTCGAGCAGGTCACGCCCACGCCGTTGAAGGCCGTGGCGACATCAGCCGCGGTATAGCCCAGGTCCGTCGCCGCGCTGGCGACACCGCAGGCGCCGCTGTTGAACGTGGAGCTGGCCGTCCAGTACAGGGCGTTGGCACGGGCGAACACCTTGAACGCCTTGACCGTGCCCCAGCCGCTCGTCTTGGCCAGCAGGCAGAACGCCTTGTTGTACACGCCCGAGGAGTAATGCACGTCGAGGCCGTTGTAGTAGCCGGACGCGTTGTCGATGGACCCACCATCCTGCGACGGCGTGCACATGTAACGCAGCGCGTTGCCGATGCCGGCGCTGGTCTTGACGATGTCCGCGCCGACCAGGAAGTCGTTCGAGCCGCGGTCGTAGAACTCCGCGGCTTCACCGGCGATGTCCGAGTACGCCTCGTTCATGCCGCCCGACTGGCCGCTGTACGCGAGGTTGGAGTGCTGCTCGGTATAGCCGTGGCTGATCTCGTGCGAGGTCACGTCCAGGGCCACCAGCGGATAGAACGTGCTGGCGCCGTCGCCGAAGGTCATCGAGCTGCCGTCCCAGAACGCGTTCTCGTACGCGTTGCCGTAGTGCACCTTCATGATCAGCACCTGGTTCAGCGGCGCCGCGCCGGTGTACGAGGTGTACATGTCGTGCACCACGCCACCGAAATGGTGGGCGTCGTTGATTGGGCCATAGGCACCGTTCACCGCGTCACCGCTGGAACCCGCGCTGCAGGTGAAGCTCCACAGCGTGCCGCTGCCGGAGGTCGCCTTCTTCATGTTGTACGACTTCACGTAGGCGTTCTGCGCCGTACAGGTCGTTCCCGACTGGGTCACGCGCAGGGCCGGCTTGCCACCGGCACCCCAGGTGTACTGCCCGGTCTTCTGGTTGCCGCCCGGGCCCGTGGCGTCGATCTCGGCATAGGTCAGGCCTTCCCACTGCTGGATGATCTCGCCGGTGTTGGCGTCGATCAGCGCGGTGGGACGGGTGGGATGCTCGCCGCCGGAGAAGAACGAGGTGAGGTAGACCAGCCGGGCAGGCGCGCCGTCGCCCGGGTAGATGTACAGGTCGGCCTTGGCGTTTTCCGGCTGGACACTGGCCACGCCGGCCAGCGACGGGGCCTGCTTGCTGAGCAGTGCGACGGCACGCGTGCCGTCGATGCGGGGCGCGACCGACGCGATGTCGACCTGAAGGTCGGACGTGACCTCGCCGTTGGCGACCAGGGCATTGCCCTGCCCGTCCTGCTCCACCGCGATGCTGCGGCCGTAAACCGGCACACCCTTGAAGGTCTGCTGCATGCGGACGGTCTGCGTGCCCTTCGCCGTCGGCAGTGCCGCCTTGGCGACGAACCCGTTGTCGGCGGACAACCCAAGCCGGGCGGCCAGCTGGTTGGCCGGCACCGCACCCAGGCTCTGGGCGCGCAGCGCCTGTTCCGTGGCGGCCGAGGCGACCGAGGTGGCGGCGATCCCGAGGGACGCCACCAGGAGTTTCAAGCGAACATGACTTGCCATTACGTTCCTCCTCCAGGAATGGGCCGCACGAGGCCATTGCAGCCGTGAGGACCACATTCCGAACGATATGAATACGCGCCGCAGCGCGCTGCCCGTTTTATCTCGCGACTTCCGGTCCCCCAACCGGAAGTCCTTGCCAACCTAGCGCAAGATTTAGCGATCGACTACCTAGGGATTTCCCTAGGGCGATGGCGGAAGCGAGCGGGGAGGAGAAGGTCAGAGCATGCCGGTTTCGAGCTTGGCCGCATCCGACATCATCGAATGGTTCCACGGCGGGTCGAACACCAGGTCCACGTCGGCCTCGACGATGGTAGGAATCAGTTCCAGCTTGGTCCGTACGTCGTCGACCAGGATGTCGCCCATGCCGCAACCGGGAGCGGTCAGCGTCATCTTCACGTACGCACGCCGGGCGCCCTCGTCGCCGGACGCCAGGCTGACGTCGTAGACCAGCCCGAGTTCGACCACGTTGATGGGAATTTCCGGGTCGAAGCAGGTGCGCAACTGCTGCCACACCAGTTTCTCCACGTCCTCGTCGGTCGCGCCGTCTTCCAGCTCGATCGGACGCGGCGGCTCCTTGCCCAGCGCATCGGCGTCGCCGCCCGCGATGCGGAAGAGATTGCCTTCGACATAGACGGTGAAGCTGCCGCCCAGGGCCTGGGTGATGTAGCCGATCTGCCCGGCCGGAAGCGTCACCGTCTCGCCCTGCGGCACCATGACCGCCTGGCAGTCGCGCTCGAGGGTGAAGGGTTCGCTGCTGAGGCTGAAACCGCTCATTGCTGTCCTGTAAAGGCCGCGCCGCGGCCGCAAAGTCGTCGATTATGCGCCGCCGCGCGAGGCGAAGGTAGGCATCCACCGGGATAGGTCGGGGCGCCGGAGGCAGGGCTCAAGAGCGGGCGCCGGCCTGCCCCGCTATGATGGCTTCCTTTTGCCCTACCCGGATGCCATGCGCGACACGACCCCCATCCATGCAGGCTGAGCGCCCGGGTATCGCCGGATTCCTCTTCGGCGTGCTCTGCGCGGCCATGTTCGGCCTGGCCGCCGGCGCGGTGTGGATGCTGCCCTCCATGATGTTCGGCCGGGCACTGCCGGCCCTGGCCCTGCCCGTTGGCTGGGTGCTGGGCGTGGTGGTACGACGCTGGCTGCATGTTCGTGGCCCGGCCGGCGCCCTGCTCGCTGCGGGCGCCACCCTGCTGGCGGCGGCGTACACGGCCTGCCTGGTCGCCGCCGCGACCATCTCCGGCATGATGGGCATCGGCTTCGGCCAGGCCATCGCGGATGCGGGTCCGGGCATGTTGCTGGCCCTGGGCCGCCTTGCCCAGGGGCCGGGACAACTGGCGCTCTACCTGGCCGGCGCACTGCTGGCCGCGCTGACCGCCTGGCCGCTGCAACGCCGGATCGAACGGCGCCGCCGGCTTTCATAGGCGGTAAATCCACCGACGGCGACTATCCCGCGGTGGACGACCGTCAACCGGCGGTCGATGACCGCGTTTACCGGAGTGAACCTGGCGGTATGGAGCACGAGGATGCGAACAAAGACGACGCGGAGAAGCCCGTGAACGCTTCGCTCGCCCTCGACGGCGCCTCGCTGGCGGATGTGCGCGAGGTGCCGGCCAGCATGGATGCGTTCCTCGCCGGCATCGAGCGTCGCGCCTGGCGCATGGCGGAGATTCATCTGGGCAACCGCGACGATGCCATGGACGCGGTGCAGGACGCGATGCTGCGCCTGGTCCGCCATTATTCGGCCAAGCCCGCCGGCGAGTGGACACCCCTGTTCTGGGGCATCCTGCGCCGCCGGATCGTCGACCTGCAGCGACGCCGAAAGGTGCGCTCGATCGTCGTCGGCTGGATCGGTGGCGGCCGGGACGACGATGGCGACGAACTGCCCCAGTGGGAACCGGCGGACGACGCCCCGGATCCCTCGGCCCGGCTGCAGGACACGCAGGCCTACGGCGACATCGTGACCGCGGTGCGCGGGCTGCCGCGCCGCCAGCGTGAAGCGTTCACGCTGCGCATCCTGGAAGGCCTGGACGTGGCCGAGACGGCGGCGGCGATGGGCTGCTCGGACGGCAGCGTGAAAACCCACCTTTCGCGCGCGATGCATGCGCTGCGCGACCAACTGGAGGCTTGGCGATGAGCCAGCACGATCGATCCCTCGAACGTCGCGCACGGGAACTCTACCTGCGCGCCAGCCGCGACGTGGACCCGTCCACGGCGGGCCGGCTGCGCGCGGCGCGCCGGACGGCGCTGGCCGATCCGCATCCCTCGGTGGCGCGTCGCCTGCTACTGCCCGCCGGCGCCTTCGCCGTGGTGGCGCTGGCCTCGCTGATGATCTGGCAGCCGCAGCCACGCGTCGCGCCGGCCGACAGCACAGCCGCCATGTCGTCGCGCGACGCGGCACCCAACGACCTGCCGCCGGATGCCGACATCGCCGACCCCGCGCTGTACAAGGACATGCAGTTCTACAGCTGGCTCGCTTATAACGACGCCCCCTCGTCTTCGTCCCGCAAGTGACCGCCATGCGCCGCCTTCCGCTCCTGCTCGCCCTATGCTTCGCCGGCGCCGCACCTTTTGCGGCCACCGCGCAGGACACGCCCCCGCCGGGCGATACGGCGCCGCTGCCCCCGCCGCGCCCGTGGAGCGCGCTGTCCGCGGACGAAAAGGACATCCTTGCCCCGCTGGCCCGCGACTGGGATACCTTCCCGCCGCAGCGCCAGTCGCGGATGCTGGAGAAAGCCCAACGCTGGCGCGGTCTGCCGGCCGATCGTCGCGCCGAGATCCGCGATCGTATCGAGCGCTGGCAGCACATGACCCCGGAAGAGCGTGCCGAGGCGCGCAAGAACCAGCAGAAATTCCAGGACCTGTCGCCGGAGCAGCGCGCACGCCTGCATGACGCCTTCGAGCGCTTCAACAACCTGGGTCCCGACCAGCGCCGCGCGCTGATCGACAAGTGGCGCAATCTCACACCCGAGCAGCGCCGCGACGCGGTGGACCGGATCGGCCCGAACGACATCGTGCCGCCGCCCCCGCCCCACGGTGGCCCGGGCGGTCCCGATGGCCCGGACGGCCATCGCCCGCCTCCGCCGCCGGGTAACTGAGACGGCGGCGACGCAGCCTGTCGCGGCAGGCGAGACCACGCTCCGTTAAACTGGCGCCATGACCGACCCTACCCTGGCTAGCCTCAACGACCGCCGCTCGGTGCCCTCGCGCCAGCTCGGCGAACCCGCCCCCGACGACGCCACGCTGCGCCGCCTCCTCGAGGCCGCCATCCGCGTGCCGGATCACGGCAAGCTCGAGCCCTTCCGCATCCGCGTGCTGCGCGGCGAGGACAAGCTCGCCTTCGGCCGCAAGCTGGCGAAGCTGGCCCTGGACGCCAACCCCGACCTTTCCGACGCGAAGCAGGAAAAGGAACGCCGCCGCTATGAGTACGCGCCGCTGGTGCTCGTGGTTTCCGCCCGTATCGACACCGAGAGCAAGGTGCCCGAACTGGAGCAGGACCTCACCGCCGGCTGCGTCGCCTACAACATCCTTCTCGGTGCCCAGGCCCTGGGCTTCGGTGCGCAATGGCTGTCCGGCTGGGCGGCGTACGACCGCGCCGTGGCCAAGCTGCTGGGCATGAAGAAGAACGAGCACATCGTCGGCTTCATCCACGTCGGCACGCCCACGATGGACGCACCCGAGCGCGATCGCCCGTCGTACGACGACATCGTGAGCGTGTGGTCGCCGTGAGTTCCGATTCGCTCGTCCACCTGGTCGACGGCAGCCTGTACGTCTTCCGTGCGTGGCATTCCATGCCGGACGAGTTCCACGACCACGAGGGCGAATCGGTCAACGCGGTGCACGGCTTCACCCGTTTCCTCTGCGAACTTCTCGAACGCAGCCGCGCGGAACACATCGCCGTGGCCTTCGACGCGTCGCTGACCACCTCGTTCCGCAACGCGATCTACCCCGCGTACAAGGCCAACCGCGACCTGCCGCCACCGCAGCTGGTGCGCCAGTTCGGGCTGTGCCGCGAGGTCTCCGCCGCGTTGGGCCTCACCGTGCTGAACGACCACCAGTACGAGGCCGACGACCTGATCGGCAGTGCGCTGTGGGGCCTGCGTTCGCACGGCTTCCGTGGCGTCATCGTGTCGGCCGACAAGGACTTCGGCCAACTGCTGGGCGAGCACGACGAGCAATGGGACTTCGCCAAGAACCTGCGCTGGGGTCCCACCGGCGTGTTCGACAAGCTCGGCGTGCATCCGCACCAGGTGGCCGATTACCTCGCGCTGTGCGGCGACGCCGTGGACAACATCCCCGGCGTACCCGGCATCGGCGCGAAAACCGCCGCCGCCCTGCTCGCCCATTTCGGCAGCCTCGACGCCATCCTCGATCGCGTCGACGAGGTGCCCTACCTGCGCTTCCGCGGCGCGGCCGCCTGCGCCGTGCGCCTGCGCGAGCACGCCGACCAGGCCCTGCTGTGCCGCCGGCTGACCCGCATCGCCCTGGATATCGCCGTGGCGGAGACGGCCGATGCGCTGAGCCGGCGCCGGGGCGAGGCCGATACCCTCGACGAACTCTGCGAGCGCCTGCGCTTCGGGCCGCTGACGCGTTCGCGCCTGCGTGCGCTGATCTAGCCCCATCGCCTGATCCCGCTCCATCGCTAACGTCACGTGGTCCGATATACCCTTGGCCGGATAGTCACCTGCCCATCCAAGGAGCCCGCCATGCCGACCAGCCCGCTGCCCCACGCCTCGCCCGTTCCCGCCGACGCCAGCGAGCCGGAAGAGGTCCTGCACAAGGCGAAGTGGCTGACCCTGAAGCGGCGCGGACGCTGGGAATACGCCGAACGGAACAACCCGGGCGGCGCCGTGATCATTCTCGCGGTCACGCCGGACGACAAGGTCGTGTTCGTCGAGCAGTACCGCGTGTCGATCCTGAAGAACACCATCGAGATGCCGGCCGGCCTGGTTGGCGACCTGGCCGGCGCCGAGGACGAGGACGTGCTGTTGGCCGCCCGCCGTGAACTCGAAGAAGAAACCGGCTATGCCTGCGGCCGCATCGAGTTCGTCCACGACGGCCCGTCGTCGGCAGGCATGAGCACCGAGATGATCGCCTTCGCCCGCGCCTGGGACCTGGAACGCGTCGGCAAGGGCGGCGGCGACGAGACGGAAAACATCATCGTGCACGAAGTGCCGCGCGCCGAGGCCGGCAAGTGGCTGTTCGACCGCGCGAAGGAGGGCTTCTCCATCGACGCCAAGCTGTTCGCGGGCCTCTGGTTCATCGAGCATCCGGAAGCCCACATGCGCTGAGGCCGGCACGCCGGGAGGGTCGGCCCGGCGTAAAGCCGCCAGCCGCCCCGTGGCGCCGTTTCCGGGGCCGCGGGGGAAAGTCAATTCTTGTCCCAACCCCCTGTCCCGGTTAGCCTTCCCTCTGCATCACCCGGCGCCGCCCATGTCCGTCCGTTTCGCCCATCTGCACCTGCACAGCGAATATTCGCTGGTCGACTCGACCATCCGCATCAAGCAGCTGGTCGCGGCCTGCGTACGCACGGGCATGCCCGCCGTCGCGCTGACGGACGAGAACAACATGTTCGGGCTGGTGAAGTTCTACAAGCAGTGCATGGCCGCCGGCGTCAAGCCGATCGCCGGCTGCGACGTGTGGATAGCCAGCCCCGACGATCCGCGGCCCTGGCGGCTCACCCTCATCTGCCAGGATCGCGACGGCTACCTCAACCTGTCCCGGCTGGTCTCCCGCGCCTGGCGCGAAGGCCAGGGCACGGGCCGCGCCCTGGTCGATGCGGCGTGGATGCACCCGGAAAGCGTCCGTGGCCTGATCGCCATCGCCGGCCGCGAGAGCGATGTCGCGCGCGTGGCGCTGACCGCCGGCCTGCCCGCCGCCACACTGCGCCTGGCGTTCCTGCAACGTCTGTTTCCCGACCGCCTCTACCTCGAGCTGACCCGCACGGGTCGCGAGAACGAAGAGAACTGGGTGCGCGCCGCCATGAAGCTGGCCGGCGACCACGAACTGCCGGTGCTCGCCAGCAACGATGTGCGCTTCCTGGAGCGCGAGGGTTTCGATTCGCACGAAGCGCGCACCTGCATCAACCAGGGCCGTGTGCTGGCCGATCCGAAACGGCCCAAGGACTACAGCGAAGAGCAATACTTCAAGTCGCCCGACGACATGGAGGCCTTGTTCGCCGACATCCCCGAAGCGCTCGAGAACACCATCGAGCTGGTCAAGCGCTGCAACCTGGTCCTGGAATTCGGCACGTACTACCTGCCCGACTTTCCCGTGCCCGAGGGCCATACGCTCGACACCTTCATCCGCGCGCAGGCGCAGAAAGGGCTGGACGAGCGACTCGAGCAGCACCCGCTGACGGCCGGCAATACTCGCGAGGACTACCAGGCGCGACTGGACCGCGAAGTCGACGTCATCATCGGCATGGGCTTCCCCGGCTACTTCCTGATCGTGGCCGACTTCATCGGCTGGGCAAAGGACAACGGCATTCCCGTAGGCCCCGGTCGCGGTTCCGGTGCGGGCTCGCTGGTGGCCTGGGTGCTGAAGATCACCGACCTGGACCCGCTCCAGTTCGAGCTGCTGTTCGAGCGTTTCCTCAACCCCGAACGCGTGTCGATGCCCGACTTCGACATCGACTTCTGCATGGATCGCCGCGACGAGGTGATCGACTACGTCTCGCGCAAGTACGGCCGCGACCACGTCAGCCAGATCATCACCTACGGCTCGATGGCGGCCAAGGCCGTGCTGCGCGATTCCGGCCGCGTGCTGGGCATGGGTTACAGCCAGGTGGATCGCCTGGCCAAGCTGATCCCCAACCGCCCGCTCGACCTCACCCTGGGCGATGCGCTCGGCCGCACGGAAAAATCGAAGAAAGAGCCCGACCGCATCGTCAGGGAGTTCTGCGATGTCTACGAGCAGGAAGAAGAACCGCGCCAGCTGATCGACCTGGCACTCAGCCTCGAAGGCCTCACCCGTAACGCCGGCAAGCATGCCGGTGGCGTGGTGATCGCACCCACGCCGCTGACCGATTTCGCCCCGCTGTATTGCGAAGCCAGCGGCGAAGGCGTCGTCACGCAGTACGACAAGGACGACGTGGAAGCGGTGGGCCTGGTCAAGTTCGACTTCCTCGGCCTGCGCACGCTCACCATCATCGATTGGGCCGTGAAGGCCATCAACAAGCGCCGGGCGAAGGAAGGCACCGAGCCGCTGGTGATCGAGTCGCTGCCGCTGGACGATCCGAAGGTCTACGACCTGCTGAAGAAGGCGCAAACGGTCGCGGTGTTCCAGCTCGAGTCGCGTGGCATGCAGGGCATGCTCAAGGACGCGCAGGCCGACCGTTTCGAGGACATCATCGCGCTGGTGGCGCTGTACCGCCCCGGCCCGATGGATCTCATCCCCAGCTTCTGCGCGCGCAAGCACGGTCGCGAATCGGTGGATTACCCCGATCCGCGTGTCGAGCCGATCCTGAAAGAGACCTACGGCATCATGGTCTACCAGGAGCAGGTGATGCAGATGGCGCAGATCGTCGGCGGTTACACGCTCGGCGGTGCCG
Organism: Luteibacter sp. ME-Dv--P-043b; assembly: GCF_030209605.1. Taxonomy (NCBI): domain Bacteria; kingdom Pseudomonadati; phylum Pseudomonadota; class Gammaproteobacteria; order Lysobacterales; family Rhodanobacteraceae; genus Luteibacter; species Luteibacter sp. ME-Dv--P-043b. The sequence continues at coordinate 25,662 of NZ_JARVRT010000017.1, read as the reverse complement.
ACCTGCTGCGTCGCGCCATGGGCAAGAAAAAAGCCGAGGAGATGGTCAAGCACCGCGCGACGTTCCGCGACGGTGCGGCCAAGGACGGGATCGAGGGCCACAAGGCCGACGCGATCTTCGACCTCATGGAAAAATTCGCGGGCTACGGCTTCAACAAGTCGCATGCCGCCGCCTATGCGCTGGTCTCCTACCAGACCGCCTGGCTGAAGGCGCACTACCCGGCCGAGTTCATGGCCGCGACCATCTCCTCGGACATGGACAACACCGAGAAGGCGGTGACCTTCCTCGACGAGACGCGCGCCATCGGCATCCAGGTGCTGCCGCCCGACGTCAACGCCTCCGACTGGATGTTCGAAGCCGTCGAACCCCGCGTGGTCCGTTACGGCCTGGGCGCCATCAAAGGCGTGGGCCAGGGCATCTGCGAGGAGATCGTCGCCGAGCGCCGGGCGAAGGGGCCGTTCCGCGGCCTGGTCGATTTCTGCCAGCGGGTTGGCTCCAACAAGCTCAACAAGCGCACGATGGAAGCCCTGGTGCAGTCCGGCGCGCTGGATGCCCTGGGCGAGAACCGCGCCACCCTGGTCAAGCACATTCCCGAGGCCATGCGCGCCGCCGACCAGGAAGCGAAGAACCGCGCCTCCGGCCAGGTCGACATCTTCGGCAACGCCTTCGGCGCGGCCGAGGCGCCCAGCATCATCGAGCTGTCCGGCTCGGTGCCGGAGTGGCCGCTGGAACAGCTGCTGCAGGGCGAGCACGACACCCTCGGCCATTACCTCTCGGGCCACCCCACCGACCCGTGGAAGGCGGAGCTGGCCCAACTGGGCAGCTGCCCCATCGGCGAAATTCCCCAGCGCTACCAGCCACCCAAACCGCGACGCAACGACGACGACGAGAACGCCAATCGCTTCCGCCGCGGGCCGGATACGCCCTGGGTGGTCGCCGGCATGGTGGTCGGCATGCGCAAGCGCGGCGAGAGCGACGCCTTCGTGCAGATCGAAGACGCCACCGGCATGCTGGAGACCAGCTTCTTCCGCGAGGTGTTCACCGATGCAGCCTCGCTGCTGACCCGTGGCAGCATGATCGTGGTCGAGGGCGGCCTGCGCATCGACGACTTCGCCGGCGGTTACCAGCTGCGTGCGCGCAAGGCCTATGCGCTGTCCGACGCCATGGAACACTTCGGCCGCCTGCTTACGATCAAGCTCAACGGAGTGGGTCCGGAGTTCCACCAGCACCTGCGCCAGGCGCTGATGGGCTATCGCGGCGGGCGCACTCCATTGATGCTGGCCGGCTACCGCAACGCGGACGGCCAGGCCAGCTTCGAACTGGGCGAAGCGTGGCGGGTTCGCGCCCTGCCCGACCTGGTACGCACGCTGCGCGCGCTGCCGGGCGTGCTGGGCACGGAGCTGCGCATCGTACGACCGTCGGACTGACGGACGGCCGCGCATGGTTTCCGTGGGGCGCGACCTCGCCGTGCCTGCTCAGTCGTCGAACATGAAGCTCGTCTTCTCGAGCAACTCCACCTTCTCCACCACCAGCGGCACGTCGCCTTCCGCCTCGATCGATACACCCAACTGGTCGAACGACGTGTTCGCCGGCACGGTCAGCGTGGCGGTGTAGGTAGCCGGCTGGTATTCCGAGGCCACCTGCCGGTCATGGAAAACCTGCGGCACGCGTTCCGCGGCGGTATCGGCAGCGACCAGGGTCAACGCCATGGCCACCGGCCCCTCGGTCGGGCCGACGATCCGCCCACCAGATCGGGTGGCATGGGGCGCATACGTGACCCGCACCGAATAGGCCACCTCATGCCCCTGAGTGCCGTCGAATGCCTTGACCGGAAGCCACTGGTAGATCGCGCCCTGCTTCGGCGTCAGCACCATGCCAGGCTTGCCGTGGATCTCGTCGCGATAAGCGGGACGGCCGTCACCGACGAAATGCCAGGGCTTGAGATGCTCGACCGCGTCGTGCAGCTCGCGCGGCAGGCCCACCCACGTGAAGGTGGGTTCCCACGGGTGCCAGTGCTTGCCCGTCTCGGCCCCCCGCGGCGCATCGAGGCCCCGGAAGTCACCGTTGGGTACCGGTACCAGGCAGGCGGGCACATAGGCATTGGGGGGCAGCGGTGCGTCGCACGCCGGCACGTCGAACGCGTCGTGTCCGGCCGCGGCCAGGGAGAGGAAAGCGGCGGCCACGGCTAGCCGACGCAGGGGGAAGCATGTATGCATGGGAGAATCCTTTCCAAGTAAGGGACTGCCTGCACGTCTTCGACGAATACCGGAACGAGAGGCATGCCGCGGACTACGCCGTCCGCAGGGCGATTGAAGCAGAGCCGACAGGGAGAAAGGCCAGGACTGGGCGAGTAGCCCCTTGCGCCTACAGACATTTAGGCCAGATCCGAAGCGCCAGCCCATCCATACCCGTGCGCACACGCCCCGGCCCGGCACTGGGTATAATCAGCGGTCCTGTCCGGATGCTCCGTATTCATGAATCCCAACTTCCTTGATTTCGAACAACCCATTGCCGAGCTGGAAGCGAAGATCGAAGAACTTCGGCACGCCAGCAGCGGCCAGGCGTTCAACATCGACGAGGAAGTGGGCCGCCTGCGCGAGAAGCTGAAGATCAAGACCGCCGAGATCTTCCGCAACCTCACGCCATGGCAGGTCAGCCAGGTGTCGCGCCACCCGGCGCGCCCGTACACCCTCGATTACATCCAGGCCATGTGCGAGGAGTTCCACGAGCTCAAGGGCGACCGCATGTTCGCGGACGACCAGGCCATCGTGGGTGGCCTCGCCCGCATCAACGGCCGCTCGGTCATGATCGTCGGCCACCAGAAGGGGCGCGATACCAAGTCCAAGGTCAAGCGCAACTTCGGCATGCCGCGCCCCGAGGGTTACCGCAAGGCGTTGCGCCTGTTCAAGATGGCCGAGCGATTCGATATCCCCGTGCTCACCTTCATCGACACGGCCGGCGCCTGGCCGGGCATCAACGCGGAAGAGCGCGGCCAGTCGGAAGCCATCGCCCGCAACCTGCTCGAGATGGCCGAGTTGCGTGTGCCGATCGTCTGCACCGTCACCGGCGAAGGCGGTTCCGGTGGCGCGCTGGCCATCGGCGTCGGCGACCGCACGCTCATGCTGCAGTACTCCACCTACTCGGTGATCACGCCCGAAGGCTGCGCCTCCATCCTGTGGAAAAGCGCCGACAAGGCCAAGGATGCCGCCGAGGTCATGGGCCTGACCGCACCGCGCCTGCTCGAGAACGGGCTGATCGACAAGGTGGTGCGCGAGCCGCTCGGCGGTGCCCACCGCAACCCGCAGGCCATGGCGGTGCGCCTGAAGGCCGTGCTGCTCAACGAGCTCGACGCGCTGCAAAGCCTGCCGATCGACACCCTGCTCGAGAACCGTTACAAGCGCCTGCGCGGTTATGGTGCCTTCACCGAAGGGTGATCGCCATGCGGTGCGGCCGGGGGGTGCGCCATGAGCCACTCCCTGACCGACCACCTGGCCCAGGCCCTCGACACCGCGCCCGGCGTATCGCTGGTGGTCGCCTACAGTGGCGGCCCCGACTCCACCGCCCTGTTGCACGCCCTGGCCAGCCACATGCCACGCCCGGCGCTGCGCGCACTCCACGTCGACCATGGCTTGCACGCCGACAGCGGTGCCTGGGCGTCGCATTGCCGACGCACCGGTGACGCGCTCGGTGTGCCCGTCGAGGTGGCCCGCGTCACGGTGGACCTCAGCCAGGGCGAGGGCATCGAAGCCGCCGCGCGGCGGGCACGCCACACGGCGTTCGCTGCGGCGCTGCGTCCCGGCGAGCGCATCGTGCTTGCCCACCATCGGGACGACCAGGTCGAGACCGTACTGCTGAAACTGCTGCGCGGCGCGGGGCCCGAAGGCCTGGCCGGCATGCGCAGCCTGCGTCCGCTGGGCGCCGGCATGCTCTGGCGGCCCCTGCTCGACCTGCCCCGGGCGATCCTGCTCGAGCACGTGTCCGCGCATGCGCTGGCCACGCTACACGACCCTTCCAACGACGACCCGCTGATTGCCCGCGGTTATCTCCGCGCCACGGTGGTGCCGGCGCTGCTCGCGCGCTGGCCGCAGGCCGCCACCAGCATCGCCCACAGCGCGCGGCTTTGCCTGGCCGCCGCCGACACCCTGCGCGATGCGTGGATGGACGCCCTGGCCGGCCTGCATCGGGGCGAGGGCACGCTGGACGCCCGCGGTTGGCTCGCGCTTCCCCTCGCGTGGCGGGCGCCGTCGCTCGAGCACTGGCTGCACGCCCGCGGACTTTCCGCGCCGACCACGGCGCAACGCGAGCAACTGGAACGACAGATCCGCGAAGGGGGCGCCGAACGACTGCCCCTGGTGGGCTGGCGCCATACCGAGGTGCGGGTCTGGCGAGGCCGCTTGTGGGCCATGCGCCGGTTGCCGGCGTTCGACCCGGAGTGGTCGGCCGCCTGGCAGGGCGAGCCGCTCAACCTTCCCGGGGGTGGCCGCCTCACGCTGGACGGGACACGACTGGCCCAGCCGCTGCAGGTGCGCTATCGCGCTGGCGGCGAAACCCTGCGGCCACAGGGCGATCGACACACCCGCGAGCTTCGCGACCTGTTCCAGCAGGGAGCCGTACCACCCTGGCGGCGGCCACGCATGCCGTTGCTATGGGCCGACCGCGAGCTGGTAGCCGTCGGCACCCGCTGGATCAGCGAGCGGGGCCGACGGCTTTTCGACGACGCAGGCGCTACCCCGGTGTGGGACGAGGACACCGGCGCCTGAGCCGACGCGTGGTTACTTGCGGTCGCGCACGCTAACCGACACGTCGTCCACGTAGGCGGCCAGCCCCTGCGACGCATCGTCACCGCGGATCACCTCGATCGCCAGGCGAGCATGCTCGGGAAGGTCGCGTGCCGGATGCCGCATGACGTGTACGTAATCGCTACCGTCGGTTGTCACTTCGCCGTGCGTCACGTTACCGATCGTCTGGCCGTCGGCGTCGATGAAACGAGCGCGGTAAAGCAGCGTGACCGGCGCATTGCCGTCGGAGCTCACACGGAAACGGGTGATGTACGTGGCTTCGCGGCCACCGGCACCACCGGGATTGCGGGGGAGCGCCACGACCTGGCTGATGCCGGTCTCGGCCTGGCGTAGTAGCGCCGCATAGCCCTCACCGTCGCGGTCCGGGCCCACGAGGTTGAGCCCGTGGGTCGAGCTGGCCCAGTCGGAGCCAAGCCAGTCGCCCATCACGCCCAGCTCGAAATCCGCGTTGCGCACGGGCAACAGGCAGGCCTGCGGCGTCGCCGTCTGCGTGAAGGTTTCCGGGCAGGCGGGAAGGCCGGACGTATCGCCCCAGTCGGCCGCGGATGCCGTGCCGGCACCGACCAGGAGCAGGCCGGCGACAGCCAGGCGGGGGAAAGACAGCAGTGACGTCATGATGAATCCTTTCATCGGTGGGAGGAGGGATGGTGCGGGTGCCCCCGCACAGGCATTCAACCACGCGCCCCGAGGGCTGCCAGCCCCTACTGGCGGATACGCTTGGAACACTGACGCCAAGTCGCGTCATTGCCCTACTTTATGCCGTGGGCGACATCGGCCGAGATTGATCCAGAAGGCCATGTGAGCTAGTTTTGCGGCCATGCCGAAGTCGTCCGCCCCCGCCGTTACCACCTCCTCGATCGCCGAGTTCGAGCATTCCCTGGACGAGCTCGAGCAACTGGTCACCCGGATGGAAGGTGGCGAGCTCAGCCTGGACGAGTCGCTGAAGTCCTTCGAACGCGGCATCGGCCTCTACCGGCATTGCCAGACGGCGCTGGAACAGGCCGAACTGCGCGTGCGCCTGCTGCTCGACCCCGCCACTCCCGAAACGTCCGAACCCTTTGATTCCCGCATCGACTGACCTGCCCGCGCCGCTGAAGGTGCTGGCCGGCCGTGCCGACGACGCGCTCGCGCGTGCGTTGCCGGCCGCCGACCTCGCTCCCGTCGAGCTGCATCGCGCCATGCGCTATGCCGTGCTCGGCGGCGGTAAACGCCTGCGTCCGCTGCTGGTCTACGCCGCCGGCCATGCGCTGGGCTGTGACGATGGCATTCTCGACGCGCCCGCGTGCGCGGTGGAAATCATCCACGCGTATTCGCTGGTGCACGACGACCTGCCTGCGATGGATGACGACGACCTGCGCCGCGGCCGACCCACGTGCCATATCGCGTTTGGCGAGGCCATGGCGATCCTGGCGGGCGACGCCCTGCAGGCACTGGCCTTCGAGATCCTGTCCACGCCCTATACAGCCGACGACGATGCATCCGCACGCATCGCCATGCTCCGCACCCTGGGCGCCGCCTGTGGCGCCGAGGGCATGGCGGGCGGCCAGGCCTTCGATCTCTCGGCCGTTGGCACGACGCTGTCGCTCGAGGAACTGGAGCGCATGCACGCCTACAAGACCGGCGCACTGATCCGCGCGTCCGTGCGCCTGGGCGCGTTGGCCGCCGGCTGCCGGGACGACACCGTGCTGGACCGGCTGGACCGTTACGGCCACGCCGTGGGCCTCGCCTTCCAGGTACGCGACGACATCCTGGATATCGAAGGCGAGTCGGCAATCATCGGCAAGACGGCCGGCAAGGATGCCGCCGCGGACAAACCCACCTTCCCGTCGATCATCGGCCTGGATGCCTCGCGCACCCGGCTGGTCGCACTGGTGGACGATGCCCTCGAGGCCATCGCGCCCCTCGGTCCCGGCAGCGAGTGGCTGGCCGAACTGGCCCGCTATTCCGCATACCGCGGGCATTGATCGGGCCGATCGGCGCCCCTGAAGCGCGAACACCTCCGAACCAACGTGCAGGAGCCCACGAGGTGGGCTAACCCTCGTCGTTTCCTATGGCGAAGGGTAGGAGCCCACGATGTGGGCGAACCCTCATCGTTTGCTAAATCGAATGAAGCCGAATGCAGCAACAACGATGCCTTCGTTTGGCGGTCGGGACCGCCAACACGTACGTGATGTATGGCCTCTTTCGCCGTAGCGACGGTGAGGGTTCGCGCACGTGCGTGCGCTCCTACCCCCCCCAAGGGGTAGGAGCGCACGGAGGGTCGGCGGTCAGCTGACCAGGCGCAGTGCGAAGGGATAGCGGTAGGTACCGGTCTGGCTGACCTTCACCGCGGCCACGATGCAGAAGACGATGTTGAGAATCCAAAGCACCACGTGCAGGAACGCACCGATGAGGATGATCGTCAGTATCCAGCAGATCACGTAGCCGATAAGCACGGTGATCTGGAAGTTCAGGGCTTCCTTCGACTCGGCCACGAGGTAGGCCTTGTCTGCACGATCCTTGTTGAGGAGCCACACCACCAGCGGGACGATGATGCTGAGGAGGAGGCCCGACAGATGCGTGAGCATCGCCAGGTTCTTGTCATCGTTGCTGCTCGACGTCGCGGCCGGTTCCCGGTCGTACGGCGGCGGCTCGTAGGGAGGCGGGGATGGCGGCGGCGGGGTTGACGGCGGAATCTGATCGGAAGGCGTACTCATGGCACTGCTCCGTGAGGTGTCGCCTGCACTGTCGGAGAGCGCCGTGACCCTGTCAAGCAGACTTACGGCAGGGTCGCGCGAACGACCCTGCCGGCGGGGCAACCTTATTCGCCCGCGATGGTCATGGTTTCGACCAGCCACGAGCCGGTCAGCACGTGGGAGCGGCGATCGACGTCCGCGCCCACGGCCACCAGGTTGGCATACATGTCGCGCAGGTTGGCGGCGATGGTGATCTCCTCGACGGGGTAGGCGATCTCGCCGTTCTCGACCCAGAAGCCGGAGGCCCCGCGCGAGTAATCGCCCGTGATGATCGACACGCCCTGCCCCATCACCTCGGTGACCAGCAGCCCGGTACCGAGCTTGCGCAGCATGCCGGCGAAGTCGTCGCTACCGGTGGCGACCACGAGGTTGTGCACACCGCCGGCATTGCCGGTGGATTGCAGGCCGAGCTTGCGCGCCGAGTAACTTCCCAGGATGTAACGCTGGAGCACACCGTCCACGACCAGCGACGAGTCGACGGTGGCCACGCCCTCGGCATCGAATACCGACGACGCCAGCCCGCGGGGAATGAGCGGTTTCTCATCGATGCGGAACCAGGACGGCAGGATCTGCTTGCCCGCATGGTCGAGCAGGAAGCTGGACCGGCGATACAGCGAGCCGCCGCTGATGGCGCCCAACAGATGGCCCAGCAGGCCGCGCGCCACTTCCGGGGCGAACAGTACCGGCGCCTGCCGGGTGCCCAGGCGCCGCGCGTTCAACCGGGAGAGCGTGCGCTCCGCCGCCTTGCGACCGATCTCGGCCGGATCGGTGAAGTCCTGCGCGCGCCGGGCACTGTCGTACCAGTAGTCGCGCTGCATGCCGTCGTCCTCGCCCGCGATCAACGCGACCGACAACGAATGGCGGGTACCGCGTTCGCGCCCGAGGAAGCCATGCGAGTTGGCGTAGACGGACAGGCTCTGCCCGGTATTGACGCTGGAACCGTCGGAATTGGTGATGCCGGGCACGCTGCGCCCGCCATCCTCGACGGCCTGGCCCAGGGCAATGGCGGCATCGACGTCCAGGTCCCAGGGGTGCCACAGATCGAGATCCGGAAACACCGTGGCCATGCGTCCCGCCTCGGCCAGGCCGGCGGCCGGGTCTTCCTCGGTAAACCGTGCGATGGCGCACGCCTGGTCGATCGTCGCCTGGATCGACTCGGGCTGGAGGTCGGCCGTGCTGGCCGAGCCCTTGCGCTGCCCGAAGTAGACGGTGAGCGAAAAACCGCGGTCACGCGTGTGCTCGACGGTCTCCACCTCGCCCAGGCGAACGTTGACGTTGAGGCCCACGTCGATGCTGGCGGACACCTCCGCCTGGCTGGCACCGGCGGCGCGGGCGCGTCGGATGGTGTCCTCGGCCAGGGTGGCGAGGCGGTCGAGGTCCTGCTGGCTGCTGTCGCGTGTCGAAACGAGGCTCACGTGGGGCTTCCCGAAGGGCTGGGTTAGAATGACGGGCCGCGCGCGGCCAACCCATCGTTAATGGGGGTCGCGTCACCCGATCAAAAGCAACGCAGCGCACCGTGCATGGTGCCATGGAACCGTTATGAGCATCCGTGTCGGCTATTACCGCCACTTCAAGGGCATGCCCTACCGCGTACTGGGCACCGCCCGGCACAGCGAGACGATGGAAGAACTCGTCGTCTATCAGGCCCTCTATGGCGAGCACGGCCTGTGGGTGCGCCCGGCCGCCATGTTCGCCGAAACGGTGCAGCATGAAGGCCGCGACCAACCCCGCTTCGCCTTCGAGCGCGACGCCACCGACCCGCTCGCCAGCCAGGAGACACCGGCATGAGGCCCCATGACGATCGTCCGAAGCCGGACGCGGAAGACGAGGAAGATTTCGGGCCCAGCCGCAGCGAGCGCCGCCGCAACGCGCTCGACATGCTGAAGCTGGCCGGCCAGCTGATGGATCTGCCGCCCAGCCGCATTCCCAAGCTGAAGCTGCCCGAAGACATCGTCGACGAGATCGGCCGCACGCGGAAGATCACGGCGCACATCGCGCGCAAGCGCCAGCTGGCCTACCTGGCGAAGCAGATGCGCCGCCACGGCGACGAGGCGTTCGTCGACGCACGCGCCGCCCTGGGCGAGGACCGTGACCGGCAGCGCCAGGAAGCGGCCCACATGCATCGGCTGGAAGCCGCCCGCGAAAAACTGCTTACCGGGGGCGACGAGGCCCTGGGCGAGCTGTTCGACACGCATCCGCACCTAGATCGCCAGCACGTGCGCTCCATCGTCCGGCAGGCGCGCAGCGAACGCGATGCGAACAAGCCGCTGCATGCGTTCCGCGAGATCTACCGCCTGCTGAAGGAACTGGAAGCCTCGTCCGAGGACGACGCTGCCGAGTAATGCGGTGTTTTGCGTGGCGCGCCGTGTACCGGCCGCGCCATGCAGGGTCGGTCGGCGGCCTTCTGTCAGGCCGCCGTACCGCCTACCGTCATGCCATCCACGCGGAGTGTCGGCTGGCCCACGCCGACCGGCACGCTCTGGCCATCCTTGCCGCACACGCCCACGCCTTCGTCCAGTGCCAGATCGTTGCCGATCATGGAGACACGCGTGAGCACCTCCGGCCCCGAACCCACCAGCGTCGCACCCTTCACCGGGCGCGTGACCTTGCCGTCCTCGATGAGATACGCCTCACTGGCGGAAAACACGAACTTGCCGTTGGTGATGTCGACCTGACCGCCGCCAAAGTTCACCGCGTACAGACCGCGCTTCACCGAGCGGATGATTTCTTCCGGCTCACGGTTGCCGGCGAGCATGTAGGTGTTGGTCATGCGCGGCATGGGGAGCTGCGCGAACGATTCGCGGCGACCGTTGCCCGTGGACTTCACGCCCATCAGGCGGGCGTTGAGCTTGTCCTGCATGTAGCCCTTGAGGATGCCGTTCTCGATCAGCGTGGTGCATTCGGTGGGCGTGCCTTCGTCGTCGATGCTGAGCGACCCGCGGCGACCCGGCAGCGTGCCGTCGTCTACGATGGTGACGCCCTCGGCCGCCACACGCTGGCCAATGCGGCCCGTGAACGCGGAACTGCCCTTGCGGTTGAAGTCGCCTTCCAGACCGTGGCCGATGGCTTCGTGCAACAGCACGCCCGGCCAGCCCGGCCCGAGCACCACCGTCATGCTGCCTGCGGGCGCATCGACCGCCTCGAGGTTGACCAGCGCCTGGCGCACCGCTTCGTCGGCGAACGCATGCGCCCGACCGTTCTCGATCAACTCACGGTAGCCATAGCGCCCGCCGCCGCCCGAATGACCCTGCTCGCGACGACCGCCCTGCTCCGCGATGACCTGCACGTTGAGGCGCACCAGCGGGCGCACGTCGGCCGCAAGCGTGCCGTCGGAAGCGGCGATCAATACGGTGTCCAGCGTGGCGGCCAGGCTGACGACCACCTGCTTCACCCGCGGATCGCGCGAGCGTGCATAGGCGTCGACCTCGCGCAGCAGCGCGATCTTTTCTTCGTTGGGCAGGCTTTCCACCGGGTCGATGGCCGGGTACAGGCCGCGGCCCGTGGCGATCGCCAGCGGCCGGCCCGCACCCGCGCCGCCCTGGGCGATGGCACGCGCCGCGCGCGAGGCCTCGAGCAACTGGGGCAGGACGATCTCGTCCGAATAGGAGAAGCCGGTCTTTTCGCCCGAGATGGCGCGCACACCGACACCCTGTTCGATCGAATGGCTGCCGTCCTTGACGATGCCTTCCTCCAGCACCCACGACTCGCTGCGCGAGTGCTGGAAATACAGGTCCGCCGCGTCGATCGACGGCCCCATCAGCTGGGAAAACACGCGATCCAGGTCGGTGGAAGCGAGGCCGCCGGGAGTCAGCAGGCGACGTTCGGCAAGGGAAATCAGGGAATCCATCAAGGGGCGCCGTTAGCGATGGGGGAGACCCCACAGGTGGGGCCGGATGGGGTCAGCTTAAACCCTGGAGCCACCTTTGGCAGGGGTGGGCGTCTTCCGCGCCGCCGGCCGCTTGCCAGGGACCGTCTTGGACAACTCGGACCAGGGGACGATCGCGTCGAGGGTGTCGGCCATGAGATTGCGGGTCATTTCCCGATCGTAGGTGGCCTGCAGTCCTGTCCAGAACTCATCGGACATACCGAAGAAGCGCGACAGGCGGAGCCCGGTGTCCGCCGTAATGGAGCGCTTTTCCGCAATGATCTCGCCGATGCGGGCGGCGGGTACGCCTATGGCCTTCGCCAGGCGGTACTGACTCAGGCCAAGTGGCTTCAGGAACTCTTCCAGAAGCATTTCGCCGGGGTGGGGCCACGGAACTTCACGCATGATGAGTCCTTAGTGATAGTCGACAACGGTGACTTCGTACGCATGGCCGTGCCGCCAGACGAAGCACACTCGATATTGATCGTTGACGCGAATGCTGAATTGACCGGTTCGGTCGCCTCGCAGCGGCTTGAGTCGATTCGCCGGCGGGTTTCTCAGATCGTCCAATGAGCGTGCATCGTCAAGCGCTGCAAGCTTTCGAACGAGTATTCGCTCGATCTGAATCCAGCGCCGGATGCGGACGCCCGAACGAAAGGCTTTGACATCGTCATCTCCGTACGACCTGATCATGACTAGTATCGCTTATCGATATTATCGAGACGCGATACTATTGGCAATATTCAGATCGATAGGCAGGCGGCGCCCACGAAGTCACGTCGGGATCGCACGGTCTCGAAGTGGGAGCCGCATGAGCCCAAAGGCGCAATGCTAGGATGCCCCCGAACTCACCGGAACGGAGCCTCCATGAGCAGGGGAAAGAAACGGGCCTTCGTCCGTCGTGTCGCGGCGGAGCCTGTCCGTCGCGCGGAAGCCGTGGTCGACGAAACACGCGATCTGTTGCACAGCAGCGGCCACCTCGACCCGCGCAAGGCCATGGTCAGCACCGCGATCGCGCTGTCGCTCGGTTTTCTTGGCCTGATGGCGGTCATCGCCTTCCACTTCCCGCAGTACCTGACCACGCCGGACCTGCGGCACCGGTATTCGGTGGACGTGCTACGCCAGGCGCTGCTGGGCGCCCTGCTGGTCGCGGGCGGGCTGTCGCTGGCCAATGTGATCCTGGGCCGGCGGCGCAACCTCAACATCGCCGCCTTCGTGCTGGTCATCGCCGCCGTGGCGCTCGGTGGCTCGCGTGTGCCGGTCGGTGCGTTTCCCGACCACACGCCTTACATCGGCCTGGACTGGTTCATCCTCGACCTGCTCGGCTCCACGCTGCTGTTCGTGGTGATCGAGAAGCTGTTTCCGCTGTATCGCGGGCAGTCGGTGTTCCGCTTCGAGTGGCAGACCGACATGAAGCACTTCGCCGTCAACCACTTCCTGGTGGGTCTGGCGCTGCTGGTGGTGAACTTCCTGATCCACCACGGGTTCGGCTGGCTGACGGGAAGCGACTTCCAGCGCATGGTGGCCGGCATCCACTTCGTGCCGCAGCTGCTGCTGTGTGTGCTGGTGGCCGACCTGGCCCAGTACGCCACGCATCGCGCGTACCACGAGGTGCCGTTCCTATGGCGCTTCCACGCCGTGCACCACAGCGTGAAGACGATGGACTGGCTGGCCGGCTCGCGCCAGCACATGCTGGAGCTGTTGTTCACGCGCGTCTGCGTGCTGGCGCCGCTTTACGTGCTGGGCTTCAGCGAGGCGGTGATGAATGCATACATCCTCGTCGTCGGCTTCCAGGCCGTGTTCAACCATGCCAACGTGCACCTGCCGTGGGGGCCGTTGAAGTACGTGATCGTGACACCCGACTTCCACCACTGGCACCACGCTTCCGACGACGAGGCGATCGATAGGAACTACGCGGCGCACTATGCGTTCATCGATTACCTGTTCGGCACCGCGGTGAAGTCGACGAAGCGGTTTCCCGAAAAGTACGGTGTGGTGGGCGATTACATGCCGGAGGGGTTCGTGCGGCAGCAGCTGTTTCCGTTTCGGCGGCAGAAGCTTTAGAAACGGGGTTGCGTGTATCGCGCAACTCTGTATCGCGCACATCGTGCGCTCCTGCCGAGGCTGGTCGCGTGGGTCAGGGGGTGTCGCCCTTTTCGATGGGGGTGAACACGGGTTTGTCCCAGCTACCGGTGACGTGGTAACGCTTGCGCGCGGCCTGGTTGAGGCCGCGGCCGAGCAGGCCCTGCACCGCCAGCCCCGCGGCAGCGCCTACCGGGCCGCCGGCCAGGGCGCCGACCACCGGCAGGCTGTTGCCGAGGTGCGGTACCACGAGCACCTCCTGGTCGTAGTCGCGCGCCTTGAGGCCGGCGCGGCCGGTGATGGTGATATCGGCCGCCGGGCCGCGGATGGCGAGGTTGTCGGTGCTGGCGTTGCCATCGGCGAAACGGAAATCGCCGGTAATCGAGTCGAAGGCGAAGCCCTTGCCGAGCACGTCGCCGAAATCCAGCGCCATGCGACGCGGCAGGTCGGTCACCGAGACCAGGCCGAACAGGCGACCGACGCCGGGCTGCACTTCGAGGATGCGGCCCTTGGCGACGTCCACCTTCAGCGTGCCATCCATGTTCGCCAGCGCCAGGGCCGACGGACCACCGGGCCAGGTGGCGTCGAGGCGGGCCGAGGTGCGGCCGCCCTGCAGGATGCCGGCAAAGCCGAGTGCGTCGAACATGCGTGCCACGTCTTCCGAGGCGAAATCCATGGCGAGGTGGGTGCGGCTGCGCGTCTCGTCGCCGACCCAGTCACCCGAGGCGGTGATCTGCACGTTCTTGGACTGCGCGCGCAACTGGTCGATGTGCATGCCGTCGTCGGTCGGCCAGGTTTCCAGCCGCGCCTCGCCCAGCTTCGCCTTGCCCAGCCGCATGTCGCTGACCTGCAGGTGCATCGGCGGCAGGCTGGCCGGCGCCACGCCCGCTTCGTTCGTGTTGGCGACCTTGCCGCTGGAAGCGGCAGCGTTCGCGTCCTGCGCCTTGGCGGCGGTGGAGGCCACCGTCGTCGCGGCGCCCGCCGCGGTCTTGCCTTTCTTTGCTGCGTCCGCGGCATCGTCGGCCGAGGGCCACCAGATCCGGTCCATGCGCGCGGTGATACCGCGGCGGCGCATCTCGTCGTTGGGCACGGTGAGTTCGCCCGCCAGGCCTTCGCCGTCCACCTTCAACGACAGCGCCTGCGGACCGGGGTTGGCCATGATGTGCAGACCGGCGAAATGCTGGCCGAACACTTCCGCATCGTCCGCCACGAGGTCGAGCGCGCTCAGGCCGGGCCCACTGCCACCGCCGGTGGACAGGCCGACCACGTATTGCACCCAGCCCGAGACATCCAGCCTGGCGGCATGACCGCCGATGAGGTAACCCTGCGCGGGCAGCGCAGCGGGCGCGACGCTGCCCAGGTTGAAGGCAGCCGCAAGGGGCACCGTGTTCGTCGGCAGACGCAGGCGACCGCGGACGACGTCACCCAGCGCCAGGTCCAGGCGTGCGCCGTCGACCGGCAGGCCCACACGGACAGACAGCGGCTGCGCCAAGGCGGCCGGCTTCTTCACCGGCGTCGGCAGCAGCAGCTCGACGCCGCGCAGGTCCGAATCCACGGTGAGCGCCTGTGCTGTCGCGTCACCCTGCCCCGTGCGGCTCAGGTCGAAACCGATGCGGAACGTGCCGCGCCCCTTGCCGATGTCGGCCAGCCACTTGAGGGTGTCGTACGGTCGCAGCATCTCGTCCAGCGTGAACGCACCCGTGACCGATGCCGTGACGATCTTCGCCGGATCGCCCGTGCCCCCGGCGATGGCCAGGTCGAGGCTGGCCGGTTGCCCCTGGAACCGGGCGGTCAGGCCCCTGGCGGTAAACCCCTTGCCATCGAAACGCATCGGCCCGGTGATGCCATCCAGGCGCAGCTTCCAGTCGTCGGCCACCAGGTCGGCGTCCTTCAGCGTGGCCGTACCGTCCAGCGTGAAGCTTTTCGTGTCCTTCAACGGCAGCATCAGGCTGAAGCCGAACTCGCCCGTGCCGCCCAGTTTGATCTTGTCCAGCGTGTCGCGACTGCTCGTGCCGACCGGGCTGTTCTTGACCAGGTCCAGGTAGCTGGCACCGGTGCCCGCACCGCTCACCTTCAGGTTCAGCACACCCTCGGCGAAGTCGTCGATGGTCGCGGACGCGGAACTGACGGCGTTGCCCAGCGAATGGCCCTCGCTGGCCTCGATCGACATGCTGTTGTCGACGAAGGTGGCGACGGCGGCGATACCTTCGGCGCGCGGCCAACCCGTGCCGTAATCGAGCACCGTATCGTCGATGACGGCGCGGCCTTCGAAGCGGCCCTCGTGGTTACGGAACGGGAAATCGCGCAGGTTGCCGCGCACCAGCGCCGCGCCGCTCTCGATGTGACCCGAGACGATCGCGCGGTTCAGCCAGTTCTGCGAGCCCTCGGACATCCCGTGGATCGGCCAGAACAGCTTGGCCGCCGAGATGTCGCCCTCGCCCATCGCCACGTACATGTCCAGGAACGGGCCGGTGTCGGCCGCAGGCAGGACGTACTCGCCACGCACCTGGCCGGTGAAGTCCTCGCCGCGCACATCGAGCGGGTCGACGCCGATGTGCCAGTCGTCGTCCTGCGGGTAGACGACGATGTCGCCGCTCAGCGACGACAGCACGAACGGCTTGCGGAACATCCCGGTCGCATCGATCGTCGTCGCCTGCATGGGCAGGCTGAGCGACAGCGCCTCCGCATCCCCCAGTATCCGGCCCTTGAGGGAAGACAGGCCCGGCAGCGTGCCGCTGGCATCGATGCCCAGGCCGGAGAAGCCCGCGCGCACGAACGCCACGCCGGTGGCGGAGTTCCAGTCGGCGCGCAGGTCGTCGAAGCGGCCACGCGGGTGTCCTTCGGCAAGCCAGCGCGACAGGGCCGGCGACATCCGCGGAAGCAAGCCGGCCCAGGGCAGCAAGGGTGCCAGGTCGACCTGGCGCCCCACCAGCGTGCCGTCGGTGGTATCGCCCTCCGCATGCAGCACCAGGGCGATGTCGCCACCGTCGCGCGCGGCCCAGTCGATGCGCTGGCCGTCGGCGGTGCGCTGGAGGCGGGCGATACCATGCAGGCCGGCCGTTTTCACGGTGCGTCCGGGGCCGCGCACGCCCAGCCCGTCGAGGTCCAGCCGCGAGGTCATCCGCACCACGCGGGCGTCGCTCCAGTCCAGCCACGTTTCGAACGCGCCCTTGCCGGAGGCCAGCGCATAGCCGCCGGCCGTGAAATCGCCGGTGAGCGCGGCGAAATCGACATCGGTACCGTGCACGTAGACACGGCCGCTGGAGCCGTCCAGCGCAAAGCGACCCGCGGCGGTAAGCACCGTGGGGACGTTTTCCCGATGGAGGTTGCCACCCAGGCGTATCACGTCGTCCTGCAGGCTGGCGCGCAGCCGATCCACGACCAGGCCGTAATGCCGCTGGGTGGTCTCGTCGTCGATATCCAGGCGCAGGTTGGTCACCCACAGGTCGGCCGCCAGGTTGCCGAGCGACAGCGTGCGCTGGCCACCGTTACTGGGAAGACCGTCGATGCTCCAGCGCCCGTCCGGCGCACGGCGCAGACCCAGGCGAAGATCGCTCAGGCGCAGGTTGAGCAAATGCCGCGAGGGCAGCACCAGCGCACCGAAATCCAGTTTCACCGCCGCCTGCGGCAGATGCAGGGGCTGACCGCCCTCGGTGGGCACCACCGTGACATCGCGCATCACGAACAGCGGCCCCGACGGCTGCCAGAACCCCTCCAGCGAGGCGAAGCGGACCGGCCGGTGCAGGGAGTCGCTGAGCAACGACGCCACGCGATCGGGGTAACGGGCGGCCAGCGGCAACAGCAGTTGGCCGAGCGCCATGAGCAGCGCGAGCGCGATCAGTACGCTCGCGACCAGACCGATGAGGAAGAACCGCAGGCGTCTCAGGCGATGGCGCCAGCCGGAACTCACCGGCCGACGTGCCGGCGACGCGCGCCGGGCTTAGAGGAGAACGACATCGAACTGTTCCTGCGAATAGTGTTCTTCCGCCTGGAAGCGGATGCTCTTGGCGATGAATTCTTCCAGCTCGGCCACCGCCGTGGATTCTTCCTCGAGGATGCGGCCAACCACCTTGGGACTGGCCATCACCAGCAGCTTCTGCGCGTTGAACTGGCGCACGGCACGGGTGATTTCACGGAAGATCTCGTAGATCACCGTCTCGGCGGTTTTCAGCGTACCGCGGCCGCTGCACGACGGGCACGGCTCACACAGCTGGCGCTCCAGGCTTTCGGTGGTGCGCTTGCGCGTCATTTCCACCAGGCCCAGCGCGGACATCGGGTAGACCGTGGTCTTTGCGTGGTCCTTCAGCAGGCCCTTCTCGAGCATGCGCAGCACCTGCCGCTTGTGCTCGTCGTCGATCATGTCGATGAAGTCGATGATGATGATGCCGCCGAGGTTGCGCAGCCGCAGCTGGCGTGACGCCGCCTGCGCCGCCTCGAGGTTGGTGCGGTACACGGTTTCCTCGAGGTTGCGGCTGCCGAGGTAGCCGCCGGTGTTCACATCGATCGTGGTCATGGCTTCGGTCTGGTCGACGATCAGGTAGCCGCCGGATTTCAGCGGTACCTCCTTGCGCAGGGCGCGCTGGATCTCGTCCTCCACGCCGTAGAGATCGAAGATCGGCCGCTCGCCTGCGTAGTGCTCGATGCGGTCGGACAGCACCGGCATGAACTTGGCCACGAATTTGACCGTTTTCTCGTAGGTCTCGCGTGAATCGACGCGCACCTTCTCGATGCCGTCGTTGAGCGAATCGCGCAACGAACGCAACGGCAGCGACAGTTCCTCGTAGACCCGCTCGCCCACGCGGGCCTTCTGGATGTTTTCCTGCACCACCCGCCACACCTTGCCCAGGTAGGTCACGTCGAAGGCCAGGGATTCCTCGGACTGGCCCTCGGCGTTGGTGCGCACGATGTAGCCGAGATGGTTCTCGCCGATCAGCGGCAGGATGATGTCCTTCAGGCGCTGGCGCTCGCTTTCCTCCTCGATGCGCACGGACACCCCCAGGGTGCGCGAGTGCGGCAGCAGCACGAGGTAGCGCGAGGGGATGGAAAGATGCGTGGACAGCCGCGCGCCCTTGCTGCCGATCGGGTCCTTGACCACCTGCACGACGATTTCCTGGCCCTCGTGGACCAGTTCGCTGATGGGCGGGACGGGGCCATGGCCGCCGGATTTGCCGTCGGGCGCATCGGTGGGGGGAAGCGCCGGGCGCACGATATCCGACGCATGCAGGAACGCCGCACGGTCGAGGCCGATCTCGACGAATACGGCCTGCATGCCCGGCATGACGCGTTGCACGCGGCCCTTGTACACGTTGCCCACGTAACCGCGCCGGCTGGCACGCTCGACGTGGACTTCCTGCAACATGCCGTTCTCGACGACGGCCACGCGCGTCTCACGCGGCGTGACATTAATCAGGATTTCCTCGCTCACTGCGTGCCCTTTTCCATGAGTCATCCCGCTTTATAGCCCGCGCGTCCCGCGACTGTCACGGACCGCGAAGAAGCCGGGAGGTTTCGTACAGGGGCAGTCCCATCACGCCGGTGTAACTGCCGGAAAGATGCGCGATGAAAGCCGCGGCGCGTCCCTGGATCGCATAGGCACCGGCCTTGCCGAAGCACTCGCCGGTATCGATGTAGGACGCGATGTCGTCGTCGGAGAGCGACGCGAAGCGCACGGTCGATACCGACACCACCCTTCGCTGCGCGCCTGCCTCCACGAGCCATACGACCGAGACCACGCGATGCTCCTTTCCGGACAAACGGCGCAGCATGGCTGCGGCGTCGACGGCATCCCGCGGCTTGCCGAACACCGCGTCGGCCTGCACCACTTCGGTATCGGCGCCGAGCACGCGCGCGGCGGGCTCGTCGGCCACCAGCGCGAACCCCGCGCGCGCCTTGTCCCGCGCCACGCGCGAGACGTAATCGTCGGGCGATTCACCGGCGGCGCGGATTTCTTCCACATCCACGTCGAGGGTACGGTGAGCCTCGCCGAGCTGACCGAGGAGTTCGCGACGGCGCGGCGATTGCGAGGCCAGGTAGAGCACGGCGGTTCCTTCAGGCGCGATGGTAGGGATGCCCGGCCACCAGCGTGGTGGCGCGATAGAGCTGCTCCGCGAGCACGAGGCGCACCAGCATGTGCGGCAGCGTGAGGGGGCCGAGCGACCAGCGTTGGTCCGCGCGTGCCAGCACGTCCGGCGCATGGCCGTCGGGTCCGCCGATCAGGAACGCGAGATCGCGCCCGCCCATGCGCCATTGCTCCAGCTGCTGGCCCAGGTCTTCGCTGGACCACGCCTTGCCGCGCCCGTCCAGCGCCACGACATGGATGTCGCGCGGCAAGGCCGCCAGGATGGCGGCACCTTCGTCGAGGGTCGCGCGCACGTCGTCGCGGCCCTTGCCGCGCGTGCCGGGCTTGATCTCGATCAGTTCCAGGGGCAGCTCGTGGGACAGCCGCTTGCGGTATTCGGCAAACCCTTCCGCCACCCAGGCCGGCATGCGCTCGCCGACGGCGATGAGGCGCGCCCGCATGGGCGGGTCAGGCGTGGGCGGCTTCGAAGCCGTCGTCGCCGACCGTCCACAGGCGCTCCAGGCCGTAGAACTCGCGGATGCGCGGCATCATGACGTGGACGATGATGTCGCCCAGGTCGACCAGCACCCATTCGGCTTCGGTCTGGCCTTCGACGCCCAGCGGCATCACGCCCGCTTCTTTGGCGAACTTGATGACTTCGTCGGCAATGGACTTGACGTGACGGGCGGAGGTGCCCGACGCGATGAAGAGGATATCGGCGATGGAGGTCTTGCCGCGAACGTCGATTTCGCGGACGTCCTTGGCCTTGAGGTCTTCGAGGGCCGCGACCACGCGCTGGCGGAGGTGCTCGTTGCTGATGGCGGGCTTGGCCTTGCGGGGTGCGGACGAACTCAAGATACGAAAACCTCGTACGGCGGAATGCCGGCGTTGGGCGAAGTATACCCCCGCCTGCCCGGGGACGCGTCAAATGCCTCGGCAGCTTTCAGCGGGCGGCCCGGGGCGGGGACGCGGCGTCCGCCAGCGCACGGTACGGCGCCAGCAGTTCCGGAGGATCGAAGCAGGTCGCGGGCATCAGGAAACGTGGCTCGTGGCCGACGGCAAAGGCCTCGCGGATGGCCGTGGCGGCGATGTCCAGCGGGGTGATGGCGATGTCCAGTACGCCGCCGGCCGGCCCCTGCGGGCGGGCGTCGCGGCGAGCGGCGATGAAGTCGGCCAGTTCCGCCGAGGGAGCGTGGCTGACCCCGGGGCGGTTCAGCACGCCCACATGGGCCAGCGTGAACAGGTCGCGCCAGCGCTGCCAGGATGCCAGTCCGGCGAAGGCGTCCGCCCCCACCAGCAGCACCAGTGGACGCGCGGGGCCGATCTCGGCACGCAGCGACGCCAGCGTGTCGACGCTGTAAGAAGGGCCCTCCCGGTCCAGCTCGCGGGTGTCGATCCGGAGTCGGTCCTGCCCGGCCAGCGCGGCGCGCAGCAGGGCGACCCGGCCCGCCGCATCGGCCACCGGCGGCGGCCGGTGCGGCGGCGTACGCGCGGGCACCAGCCGGACCTCGGCGTCGAGGGCTTCGGCGGCTTCCCATGCGGCACGCAGGTGGCCGTGATGGATCGGGTCGAAGGTGCCGCCGAGGATGGCGAGCGGACGCATGTCGCTCACGCGAAGGCAGCCGCCGCGCGGGGCTCGGCGATGGCGGCGATCAGCCGCTCGGCCTCCAGCCACGGATTACCCTGCTCGCGGCCTTTGGCCATGCGGTCGATGCGGGCGGCCCGGGCCAGGCAGGCCATCCAGTGTTCGCGCGGCGCGCGGCGCAGGGCCTTGCGGAAGAGTTGTTCGCGCGCCGGCCATAGCCGCTCGACCTTCGCCTGGGCGGCGAAATCGCGCGCGTTGGCCAGACGAAGCGCCAGCTGCAGCTGGTTGACCAGCCAGCCCATCAGGGCGATCAGTTCGTCGCCCTCGGCATGCAACCCGGCCAGTATCCGCAGGGCACGACCACCCTCGCCCGCGAACGCGGCGTCGGTCAGCTTGAAGGCGTCGAAGCGAGCGCTGTCGGCCACCAGGCCTTCCAGCGTCGTGGCGTCCAGCCGCTGGTCGCCCGCGAGGACCACCAGCTTGTCGATTTCCTGGGCGGCCGCCAGCAGGTTGCCCTCGACCCGCTCGGCCAGCATCGCCACGGCGTCGGGACTGGCCTTGACCCCGCGGGACGCCAGACGCTGGCCGACCCACTGCGTCCATTCGTGCGGGCGCGGCGCGTTGAAGACCACCTGGATACCGCCGCGATCCACCGCCTTGGTCCAGACCGCCTCGTGCTTGGTGCTCCACTCGGTGGCGGTGATCAGCAGCGTAGTATCCGGCGGCGGGTTGCCGACGAACTCGGTGATCGCCGCGCTGCCGTCCTTGCCGGCACGCCCCCCCGCCAGGCGAAGATCGAGCAGGCGCTGCGTGGCGAACAGCGACAGGCCGGCCGAGGATCGCGCCAAGTCGTCCCAGTCGAAACGGCTGTCCGCTTCCAGCACTTCGCGCTCGCTGTAACCGAGCCGCCGGGCCATGGCCCGCACGGCATCGGCGGCTTCCAGCACCAGCAGTTCCTCGCCGGCCAGCAGGTACACCGGCGCCATGCGGTCGCCCGCGAGGTGCTTCTGCCACTGGCCCGGATTGAACGGCACGGCGTTATCCGCTCAGTGCGCGGTCGACGAGGCGGGCGCGGGCACGGACGGCGTGGCGGCGGCTGCCGCCGCGGCCGGATGCACCGTGGCCGCCTCGAGGCGGAACAGGATGGCCTGCACCATGTCGCCGACCAGGCTGCGCTGGAGCTCTTCCGTCTGGCTGGCGGTGCCGATGGTGTTCTGGGCGTCGTAGCTGAACTCGCGCGACATATCGACGCTCTGCGGCGCGATGATGACGCTGCCGTCGCCGGCCTTGGCGTTGAAGTCGACGTGGTAGCGCACGGCGTATTCGGTGACGCGCGCGGTGCCGCTGACGGTGAGCGAGTCCGTGCGGAAGTTGTTCGCGGTGACCGCCAGTTCGGCGGCATCCACGGAGGCGTGGTCCACCACGGTGACATCGGCGTTGGTCAGCGCGCGCGACAGCTCACGCTCGAGGCGGCCTCCCCCGGCGACGGTCAGGTGGATCTTCTGCATGCCCGGCGGCAGCGCGGCGGACTGGCGAAGGTGGAAGCCACAGGCGCTGACCAGCCCCACGACGGCAACGAGGGCGGCGACACGGAGCGAACGGAGCGGGGTCGGGCTCATGATTATCCTGCGACGATGTTGACGATCTTGCCGGGCACGACGATCACCTTGCGCACGGTCTGCCCTTCCAGCAACCGGGCCACGGCGGGCTCGGCCCGGGCCATGGCCTCGGCATCTTCCTTCGACGCCGCGGCCGGCACCTCGATGGTAGCGCGAAGTTTGCCGTTCACCTGCACCGCGTAGGTCAGCGAATCGCGAACCAGCGCCGCGGGATCGACCGCCGGCCAGCCGGCATCCTCCACCAGTGCCTCACCCTGGCCCAGTACCTGCCACAGCGCATGGGAGAGATGCGGGGTGAACGGGTTGATCAGCTGGACGATGGCGGTGAAGGCCTCCTGGCGCAGCGCCGAGCCGGCGGCGCTGGCATCGTCGAACCGGCCCAGCGCGTTGAGCAGTTCCATCAGCGCGGCGATGGCCGTGTTGAATGACTGGCGGCGGCCGATGTCGTCGGTGACCTTCTGGATCGTCTCGTGCAGCTGGCGGCGCAGCGTCCTGCGCGAGGCCTCGGTGGCCGCGCCATCGCCCTGGGCCACCGCGGCGGACTCGACATGGGCCGAGACATCACGCCACAGGCGCCGCAGGAAGCGGGCCATGCCTTCCACACCCGCCTCGTTCCATTCCAGCGACTGGTCCGGCGGTGCGGCGAACATGGAGAACAGCCGCACCGTGTCCGCGCCGTACTTGTCCACCATGGACTGCGGGTCCACGCCGTTGTTCTTGGACTTGGCCATCTTCTCGACGCCGCCGATCTCGACCGGCAGCCCGTCGCTGCGCAGCACGGCGCCGGTGATGCGCGCGCGCTCGTCACGCTGCACGTCGACATCCGCCGGATTGAACCAGGTCAGGTGACCTTCGTCTTCCTTGCGGAAATAGGTCTCGGCAATGACCATGCCCTGGCAGAGCAGGTTGGTGGCCGGCTCGTCGCTGTGCACCAAGCCCTCGTCGCGCATCAGCTTGTGATAGAAGCGGAAATACAGCAGGTGCAGGATGGCGTGCTCGACGCCACCGATGTACTGGTCCACCGGCGTCCAGTAGTCGGCGCGCTCGTCCACCTGCGCCTCGGCGCCAGGACTCGTGTAACGCGCGTAGTACCAGCTGGACTCCATGAAGGTGTCGAAGGTGTCCGTCTCACGCTCGGCCGGGCCGCCACACGTCGGGCAGGTGGTCTGTCGCCAGGTCGGGTCGGCCTTGATCGGCGACTGCACGCCGGAGAACGCGACGTCCTCGGGCAGCACCACGGGAAGCTGGTCTTCCGGCACCGGCACCGCACCGCAACTCGGGCAGTAAATCACCGGAATCGGGCAGCCCCAGTAACGCTGGCGGCTGACGCCCCAGTCGCGGATGCGCCAGTTGACCCGGCGCTCGCCACGGCCAGTCGCGGCCAGCTTCGCCGCGATGGCGTCGAACGCCGCCGCGAAGTCCAGCCCGTCGAACTCGCCGGAGTTGATCAGCGTGCCGTGCTCGGTGTATGCGCCGACCGTCTGGATGTTGCTCTCGAAGGTCTTGATCGTCTCGACCGCGGCGGACACCTGGTACGCATCCGACGAACCGCCGTCCAGTGCGTTCTGCACGGTGTCAGTGCCATCGGCGGCCAGGTCGCGCTTCAGTTCGGCGACGGCGTCCACCACGCCGCGATCGACCACGACCATGTGGATGGGCAGGGAATACTTCTGGGCGAACTCCCAGTCGCGCTCGTCATGACCCGGCACGGCCATCACCGCGCCGGTGCCGTAGCCCATCAGCACGAAGTTGGCGACCCACACCGGCACCTTTTCACCGGTGAGAGGATGCACGGCATCGATACCCGTGTAATACCCGCGCTTCTCCTGCGTCTCCAGCTCCGCCTCGGACACACCGCCGGACCGGCAGCTGGCGATGAAGTCGGCCAGGCCGGGGTTGTCCGCCGCGGCGCGCGTGGCAATGGGATGCTCGGCCGCCACCGCCACGTACGACACGCCCATCAGGGTGTCAGGCCGCGTGGTGAATACCGTCAGCGGCTCGGCCTGGCCGTCCACGTCGAAGGTGATCTCCAGGCCTTCGGAACGACCCAGCCAGTTGCGCTGCATCGTCTTGACCGCGTCGGGCCAGCCCGGCAGCGTGTCCAGGCCGTCCAGCAACTCTTGCGCATAGGCGGTGATCTTGAGGAACCACTGCGGGATCTCGCGTTTTTCCACCGTGGCGCCGGAGCGCCAGCCCTTGCCGTCGATCACTTGCTCGTTGGCCAGCACCGTCTGGTCGACCGGGTCCCAGTTGACGACGCTGTTCTTGCGGTACACCAGGCCCTTCTTCATCAACCGGGTGAACATCTGCTGTTCCCAGCGGTAGTACTCGGGACGGCAGGTGGTGACCTCACGGGTCCAGTCGTACGCGAAGCCCATGCGCTTGAACTGCTCGCGCATGTGCTCGATGTTCTTGTAGGTCCACTTCGCCGGCGCGGTGTTGTTCTTGATCGCGGCGTTCTCGGCGGGCAGGCCGAAGGCGTCCCAGCCCATCGGCTGCAACACGTTGCGGCCCTGCTGGCGCTGGAAGCGGCTGATGACGTCGCCGATGGTGTAGTTACGGACATGACCCATGTGCAGGGCACCGGACGGGTACGGCAGCATCGACAGGCAGTAATACTTGGGCTTGTCCGAGTCTTCGGTGACCTCGAAGGCACGAGTGTCGTTCCAGAAGCGCTGGGCGCTGCTCTCGACGGCGGCCGGGGCGTAACCGCCCTGCTCCCGCGCGCCCTGGTCGGGGGTGTCCTGCATGGTGTTCGCTACCGGTAGTTGCTCGGGTGGCCGCGCGGGAGAAGCGCGGCGCTCAATCGCGGGAGACTAGCTTAATGCGGGGTTTGAAGGCAAAAGCTGGCCTTGGAGATTGGGGCAAGAGCCGGCGGGTAGCCCCCTCGGGGCCACGCCTGCGGCGACCCGGAGGAAA
>NZ_JARVRT010000001.1:0-183859 GCF_030209605.1 Luteibacter sp. ME-Dv--P-043b | reverse complement strand
TCGAATCCCTCGCCTGCGGCTACCGGCCCCGAGGGTGGCACCCGCCGGCTCTTCCGCCGGCTGAGGTTGTTTGGGGGCGAGCGCTGGGCGCTGGTGGGTTGGTGCTTGCGCTGCCCGAGCACCTTGCACGTACCTCGTGCTACATGTTCGTTTGACCGTGGCACGCATCTGCCTGCGCTGGATAGCGTTCGACGCACCATGTCTGCCACTTGCGCGTATTCCGCGCGCGCTGGCTGGGTAGCAGGTGGCCGTTCTGTGGGCCGAAGCCGCGGCCGGTGATGACCTTGAGTACGAACTCCAGGCCGTCGTGGACGTACCACGGTTGGGCCTGGCGATCGCGCGAGCCGACACGGCGGACCCAGATGGATTGTTCGGGGAGGCGTCGGTCGTCGACGAGGTGGCCGATGACGTTGGCACGGTGGAAGCAGGCGGTACGACGTCGGAGCGGTGGATCAGCCGCGATAGAACGGGTAGGGCGCCAGGAAGATCAGCCAGATTGCCAACACGATGCCGACGTACTTGACCAGCCGGAACAGCTTCGGGTTGGCTTTCTTGAAACGGCGGGTGCGCTCACGGCCGCGCTTGTTGAGGGCGAACATGCGGTTGACGAAGCCGACCTGTTCGTTGCCGTCGTCGCTGTTGGGCGAGGCGGTGATGGAGCCCATGAATGCGCCGACGCGCTTGTTGATCGCCGTCATCATGCCGCTCTTCAGGGGGCGCTCGACATCGGCGAACAGGATGACGCGGGTCTGGTCCGTACGGTTTTCCGCCCAGTGCACGTAGGTTTCGTCGAAGACGACATCTTTGCCGTCGCGCCAGGCGTGCATCTCGCCGTCGACGAAGATGCGGCACTCGTCGGAGTTGGGCGTGATCAGGCCCAGGTGGTAGCGCAGCGAGCCGGCGAAGGGGTCGCGATGCGGGTTGAGCTTGCTGCCGGGTGGGAGCAAGGCGAACATCGCGGCCTTCACGCTGGGGATGGCGTTGAGCAGTTTCACCGTCTCGGGGCAAAGCGTTTCGGCGGAGGTCAGCGGCTCGCCGTACCACTTGAGGTAGAAGCGCTTCCAGCCTTGCTTAAAGAAGGAGTTGAACGAGGCGTCGTTGTGTTTCTCTGCGGAGCGGATGAAGCCCTCGTCGAACAGGTGCATCGCTTCGGCGCGGATCGCCTGCCAGTTGGTCTGCAACAGGTCGAGCTGCGGGAAGCCGCTGCGGTCCAGGATGGGGCGGGCCGGCACAGCGGAGAACGCGTACATCAGCAGGTTGTACGGGGCGAAGATGGCGGAGTGATCGACCAGCTGGCGATCGAAGCGCAGGCGCGAGCGACCGCGCAGGTGCACCCGCAGCACGCACAGGGTGAACAGGATCAGGACGTACAGGACGATGAAGCGGGGTCCGAGCAAATTCATGTGCGGCGACTCGACGTGGACGAGCGATACATGCGGCCGAAGCGGCCCGTATCAACGCGTCTAGGATACTCCGCCGTCAATGGCCGAGCACGTGAACCTCGCCGCCTCCGGGTTTCCAGGCGCGCCGGAATGCCCCGTTCGTCCATGCGATGGCCTCACGGACGGCGGCGCGCGGCGATTTGCCTCGGGCCAGTGCGGCCGTGACGGCGGCGGCCAGGGTACAGCCGCTGCCGTGGCCTTCGATCGGCAGGCGCGGATGGCGCAATTCGATGACGCCACGGGCGTCGTAGTAGCGATCGACCAGTTCCCGCCCTTTGCCGTGGCCACCCTTGAGCAGCACGCCACGGGCGCCCAGGGCGAGCAGGTCGGCACCGGCGGCGTCCAGGTCGCGCCCGAGCGGCCTGCCGAGCAGCACCTCGGCTTCGGGAAGGTTCGGCGTGAGCACGTCGGCCAGCGGGACCAGGCGGGTGACCAGTGCCTCCAGCGCGTCCTCGTCCAGCAGGTGCCGTCCGCTGGTGGCCCGCATGACCGGATCGACCACCAGCCACGCAGGCTGCCGGCGCCGCATCTGCGTCGCCACGAGTCGGGTGATCGCGGCGCTACCGAGCATGCCGGTCTTGACCGCGGCGATGGGGAAGTCGTCGAACAGTGCATCCAACTGGCTGCGCACATGGGTCACGGGCACCGTGTGCACGGCGGTGACGCCGCGCGTGTTCTGCGAGGTGACGGCGGTGACCGCGGTGAGCCCGTGCGTGCCGCGTGCGTGGAAGGTTTTCAGGTCGGCCTGGAGGCCGGCGCCGCCGCCGGCATCGGAGCCGGCGATGGTGAGGGTGTTGGGGCGGACGGCGGGGCGGGCATTGGGGCGGAGGGGCATGGGGCTGATGATAGCCTGGCCTCGGAAGGCGGCCCTGGTAAGGGACCCCGGCCCGGTCTTTGGGGACCGGGGCGGGGTTGCTTCGCGAGCAGGCTCGCTCCTACAGGGTCGCGAGCAGGCTCGCTCCTACATTTCCTCTTTAAAGCGCTTCGGAGGCGAAGTCGGCGAGTCTGGAGCGCTCGCCGCGTTTCAGGGTGATGTGCCCGGAATGGGCCCACATCTTGAAACGGTCCACGGCGTAGGTGAGGCCGGAGGTGGTTTCGGTGAGGTACGGCGTGTCGATCTGCTCCACGTTGCCCAGGCAGACGATCTTGGTGCCGGGGCCGGCACGGGTGATCAAGGTCTTCATCTGCTTCGGCGTGAGGTTCTGCGCCTCGTCGATGATCAGGTAGCGGCTGAGGAAGGTGCGACCGCGCATGAAGTTGAGCGAACGGATCTTCACGCGCGAGGCCAGCAGGTCGTTGGTGGCCTGACGTCCCCACGAGCCGCCTTCCTCGGGATTGGCGAGCACTTCGAGGTTGTCGGTGAGCGCGCCCATCCACGGCGTCATCTTTTCTTCTTCCGTACCGGGAAGGAAGCCGATGTCCTCGCCGACCGACACCGTGGCGCGGGTCATGATGATCTCGCGATAGCGCTGCTGGTCCATCACCTGGGCCAGGCCGGCGGCGAGCGCGAGCAGCGTCTTGCCTGTGCCGGCGGTGCCCAGCAGGGTGACGAAATCGACGTCCGGGTCCATCAGCAGGTTGAGCGCGAAGTTCTGCTCGCGGTTGCGCGCCGCGATGCCCCACACGCCGTGCGCGGCGTGGGTGTGGTCGTCCAGCAGCACCAGCTTGGCCTTGCGGTTGTCCTCGTCGCCGGTGATCTCGAGCACGCGCAGCTCGACGTCGTTCTCGCCCGGCATGTAGAGGCATTCGTTGGCGTACCAGGGCTCGTCCTCGCGGACGCTCACCTCGTAGAACGTGCGGCCTCGCTCGTTCCACGAGCGCAGTTCCGGATGCCGGCTCCAGAAATCCTCGGGCAGGGCATCCGACCCTGTGAACAGCAATGCGAAATCGTCCAGCGCACGGTCGTTCTCGTAGTCTTCCGCATCGATGCCGTAGATCGACGCCTTGATCCGGAGGTTGATGTCCTTGCTGACCAGGATGACCTGCCGGTCGGGGTACTGGTCGCGCAGGTCGATCACCGCCGCCAGGATCTGGTTGTCCGCCTTGCCATTGCCGTGGCCGGCACGCTGCTGGAAGAACAGCCTGCCCACCGCGCCGCGTTTCAGCTTGACGCCCTGCGGGTTGGATAACTCGATGCCGCCGCGGATGCCTTCGCCGCCACCGCGCTCGATCAGCTCGTTGATGAACCGGCTGACCTGCCGGCCGTTGCGCGAGACCTCGGAGCCGCCTTTCTTCTTTTCGTCCAGTTCCTCCAGCACCGTCATCGGTATGAAGACGTCGTGTTCCTCGAAGCGGAACAGCGAGGTCGGATCGTGCAGCAGCACGTTGGTGTCGAGGGCGTAGATGCGCTTGCTTCCGGTCATACGGAAGTCACCTCATGTGGAGGTTGCGAAGACCGGCCGCACGGCGACGGCCGGGGGTGGGAGCCGCATGACGCGGAATCCGTCACGCGGTGGGAACACGCTCTAGCACGGCCTGCGCATGGCCGGGGACCTTCACCCCGCGCCATTCCGCGGCGACCTTGCCATGGGGATCGATCAGGAAAGTGCTGCGCACCACGCCCAGGTAGCGCTTGCCGTAGAGCACTTTCTCGTGGATGACGTCGAACGCCTGGCACCAGGTTTCGTCGGCATCGGAGACGAGCGGGAAGGGCAGGGACTGCTTGGCGGCGAAATTGGCGTGCGAGCGCACGGAATCGCGCGATACGCCGACAACTTCGGCGTTACGGGCCTGGAACTGCGCGTAGAGGTCGCGGAAATCCTTCGCCTCGCTGGTGCAGCCCGGGGTGCTGTCCTTGGGGTAGAAGAACACCACCACCCATTTTCCCTTCAGCGCGGCCAGTGACAACGACGAGCCGTCGCCGAGGGTACCTTCGAGTTTCGGAAGCTTCGTGGTCTTTCCGGTCATGCGTGGGTGTCGATCCTTGGGCTCAGAACTTCACGGGGTCCATGATGGCGTCGAGGTTCAGGCCATCGCACAACTCGAGGAAATCGTCGCGCAGCGCGGCGATGTGGGTTTCGGACGGAATGCCGATGGTGATCTGGGCCTGGAACATCTCCGCGCCCGTCTGCATGGCCTGGTAGCGCATGGACGACAGCTGCTCGACGCTGATGTCGCGCCGGGAGAAGAACTCGATGATCTTGACCAGAATGCCCGGACGATCGGCGGCGATCACCTCGACCAGGTAGGGCAGCAGGTGCGACGTCGGCTCGCGCGGGGTGGTGCGGTAGTGGACGATCTGCAGTTCTTCGTCGCGCGCCAGCTTGCCGAGCGAGGTTTCCAGCTTGGCCACGGCATCCCAGGCGCCCGATGCCAGCAGCATGACCGAGGTGTCGTTGCCGATGGTGGAGACGCGGGCATCGGCCAGGTTGCAGCCGGAATCCGCGATGCGCTTGGCCAGCGCGAGGATCGGCGCGCGGTGCGCCGGCGACAGCGTCGAGATGAGAAGCTGGTTGTCGGTGGTGGTGGTGCGTGCTGCGGAACGATTCAAAGGCTTAGGTACCCATGGCGCGTCCCGCGGGGGCGGAACCATCGCTTCGGCGCCAGCTTACTTGCCCCCGTCGCACGCTAGCAAGACACCCGCGCGGGATCGCCGCCCGATCGGCCGAATGGACTACCCGGAAACGCCCCGGTAACATGGGAACGGCTGATTACTCAACGGGTTCCACCTTGGATATCTCTGGAAGCATCACCGCGCTGGCCACCCCCTTCGCCGCGGACGGTTCCCTCGATCTGGATGCCTTCGGCCGCCTGCTGGACCAGCAGCTTGCCGGTGGCACGCAGGGCGTGGTGGTGGCGGGCTCCACGGGCGAGGCGCATTTCCTCGAGCACGACGAGTTCGAGCGCCTGCTGGCGTTCGCCGTAAAGCACGTGGACCGTCGCATTCCGGTCATCGCCGGCACGGGCGAGGCCGGCACCGCCCGCACCGTCGCCACTACCCGCCGCGCGAAGGCGCTGGGCGCGGACGCGGCACTGGTCGTGGCGCCGTTCTACGTGCGTCCCACCCAGGACGGCCTGCGTCGGCATTTCCTTGCGGTGGCCGACGAAGGCGGCCTGCCGGTCATCCTCTACAACGTGCCGTCCCGCACCGGCTGCGACATCGCGCCGGAGACGGTAGCCCAACTGCGCGACCACCCCGGTATCATCGGCATCAAGGAGGCCCGGGGCGATACGCAGCGCATCCAGGCGCTGGCGGAACTTATCCGCCCGGATTTCGTCTACCTCAGCGGCGACGACGGTTCGGCCCACCAGGCCATGCTGGCGGGTGCCGCGGGGACGATCTCGGTCGTGGCCAACCTGGTGCCGGAGGCTTTCCGCGCGTTCTGCGATGCCGCCCGCTCAGGTGATGCCACCCGCACCGCACGCGAAGTCGCCCGCCTGGCGCCGCTCATCGACGCGCTGAACTGCGCGCCGAACCCGATCCCGGTCAAGGCGGGGCTGAGCGCGCTGGGGCTCGGTTCCGCGGCGCTCCGGTTGCCGCTGGTCGAGCTCGAATCCGGCCCGGATCGGGCAAAGCTGCGCGAAACGCTCTCCGCTCTGGCACCATTGGCGTCTGCCGCCTGAAGCATCCCATTCAACGGAACCTTAGTTCATGAAGAAAACCTCGTACGCGCTGGTCGTCCCGGCACTCGTCCTGTCCGCCCTGCTCGTGTCCGGTTGCGGCGCGTTCCGCTCCACCAAGGAGTGGCAGAAGGCCCAGCAGGAGGCCCCGCTCGAAATCCCGCCGGGCCTGGATACCCCGTCGACGAGCGCTGCGCTGGTCGTGCCGGACGTCGGTGCCGGCGCGGCCGATGCCAAGGCTGCGGCCATCAATGCCCCGGTATCGGACGGTTTCATCCTCACGGATGCCCCGGACGCCGCCTACCGTCGCATCGGCGAGCTGCTGAGCGTCGGCGACCTTGGCAAGGTGGTCGGCCACGACGACGCCAACTACACCTACCAGATCGCCGCCACCACAGGCGCCCCGGAAAATCGCCCGGGTCTGTTCAAGCGCATGTTCGGCGGCGGCAAGCAGGCCGACGCGCAGGATGCCCCGGCCTCGGCGCAGGGCGGTGTCCACACCGTGGTGCTCGCCGTCACGCCCAGCGGTTCGGGCAGCGAAGTACGTGCACAGGGCGATGCCGGTGGCGTTCGCCGTGTGGTCGACTCGCTGAAGTCGCGGATGGGCAGCAAGTAACCGCACGCTGCACACCGCACGCCTACGAAAGAACGCCGCCCTCGAGGCGGCGTTTTTCGTTCTGACCCAACCGGCACGGGGGTAGGTGCCGAATATCGACATCGTTCGCCTACAGCCTAGGTGGGATGGGTGCCGTGCGGATCCGGGCGCACAATCATGCCGCCGGCCCCCCCCCTGGGTAGTGCGCTTTCGTCCCCGTGCCGGCATGCCAGGAAGCAAGACGACAGGAGTCGACATGTCCGCTCATATCTCACTTTCACGCTTGTTCTCGGTCGCGTTCGGTTTAACCGCTGCGGGCTGCACCATGGCGCCGGTTTCCGAATCCCACCAGCCGGCGGCGACAGAGCAGGCCCTCCCGGCGGTAGCGAGGAAAGCGCCTGCCCGTGCCAGCGCCCAAACGACCGTATCGACAGCCGGGATGATCGGGTCATCTGACAAGGGTGGCGTGCTCGGGGGCTTCCATCCACCGTCGGGGGGCGCGAATCCTCCACCTCCGCCGGAAAATAGCGACGACGCGCTTCCGTTGTCGCACGACGAGGAAGGCGCGTTGGTCGTGAGCAAGGAAGAGCAACGCTTCAACGAGACATATCCCGATTGCGATCGCAGCGTCAATAAACCCGTCTTCCTTTGTTCGGGAATCCTTTTTCGAGCTACGAGGTATTCGCCGAATTACCACTCCTGGGTACCTAATCCATCCAGTTCCAAGCCAGGAGGCGTGTCTTTCGCATACCTGCGCAAAAACGTCACCTTCAGTGCGTTTTCGACATACACCAACGGCTTTATTACGTATGCACCCCTTTCGACCCCGCCCAGCCTCTACCAGCTGGAGATACTGTGTGCGTTTCCAACCGACGGCGGCACCGATGTGCGGTCCGATCGGGGATGCGGCTATGCCAAGACCTACCCACGGGACAGTGGTCCGTGCCAGTCGCAAGGCATCACGACATCGGATCAATGGTTGGCACATTTCTGGGTCGCGGGTGTCGTGGATCGTTACCAGCGATCCTGTGGCTTTGCCCTCGCTGCCGGGATGGCAAATTCCGCACCTGTATTCATGAACGTGTTAGCGGCGCACAAGGTCGTCAGGGACCAGCAGTCGCGAGCGTGGAACGAAATCATCGTGAAAAGCTGGGCAGACAGGCCGAATACCATCGGCATCGAATCGTTCTTTTATTTCAGCGGAACCGCGGGTCTGAGTGACGCGCAGAATAGTCAGCGCGACTTCTACACGACAGTTGGGGCCTGGCGTCCACTGATTCGAGTGACTTTGCCTGCGCAGAACGGAGGCGACGTGACCTTCAAGTACATACCGGCGGAGCAAGGCGTGCGCTGATGCGTGTTTGGCGGCGGCAAACAGCCCGACGCGCAGGATGTCCGGGCCTCCCAGGCCCAACGCGATCGGGATGGAGGCATTCTTTTATATGGGTAGGACTAATGGCTTGGCAGATGCCCAGACCGTGCAGCGCAATTTCTACCTCACGGTAGGCGTATGGCGTTCCCTCATTCGCATGACGCTGCCCAGCACCATGGGAGCAAACGTGACGTTCGATTACGTCTCCCCGGAACAAGTTGTCCATGAGGGGTGTGCGACATGGAGGACGATCGGGGATCACCAGAAGGTGGTGACCCTGACGGAAGCAGGGGCGAGCCTTAGCGCCGGATCAGATCGATCTTGCCCGGCTTGCCTCCCCAATCCTTGGCGTCCGGAAGGCCGTCCTTGCGCTCGGTGATCACCTTCCACGGCGCAGGGCGGTGTCCACACCGTGGTGCTCGCCGTCACGCCCAGCGGTTCGGGCAGCGAAGTACGTGCACAGGGCGATGCCGGTGGCGTTCGCCGTGTGGTCGACTCGCTGAAGTCGCGGATGGGCAGCAAGTAACCGCACGCTGCATGCCGACGAAAAACGCCGCCCTCGAGGCGGCGTTTTTCATTCTGGCGCTGTCACTGAGGAGCGAGTGCCGGATATCGGCATCGTTCGCCTACGTCATAAGTCAGATGGATGGTGTTCGTTCCCGAGCTTACGATGGATGCGACCGCAAGGGCCGGTCGTACGCTTTCGCCCCATGCGGCAAGCCCAGGAAGAAAGACGACAGGAGTCGACATGTCCACCCGTACCTTGCTTTCACGCTTGTTCACCGTCGCGGTGTGTTTAACCGCTGCTGGCTGCACCGTAGCCCCGGTTTCCGAATCCGGACAGCCGGCGGTGGCACATCGAACCGTCCCGGCGACAGCACGGAAATCGCCGGTACATACCAGCGTCCCAGGGGCCGGATCGACAGCCGGGACGATCGGGTCATCTGACAAGGGTGGCGTGCTCGGGGGCTTCCATCCACCGTCGGGGGGCGCGAATCCTCCACCTCCGCCGGAAAATAGCGACGACGCGCTTGCGTTGTCGCACGACGAGGAAGGTGCGTTGGTCGTGAGCAAGGAAGCGCAACGCTTCAACGAGACATATCCCGATTGTGATCGCAGTGCGAACAAGCCTGTGTTTCTGTGCTCAGGCATTATTTTTCGCGGCACGGCTTACTCGCCGTCCTACCATGCGTGGGTTCCCAATCCCTTCAACCCCAAAGGGGACGGTGTGTCGTTTTCCTATCTACGGCAGGGCGCGACATTCTCCAAACTGGCGTTCGGGTACACGTCCGGTTTCATTATCTATCCTCCCTTGAGTACCCCGCCGAGCCTCTATCAGCTTGAGGTCCTGTGTGCGTATCCCGTCGATTCAAACTCGGATTACCGCGTCGATCTGGGTTGCGGTTACAACAGGGTATACCCCAGAAACAGCGGTCCTTGTCAGGACCAAGGCATCCAGACGACGAGCCAATGGCTAAGCCACTATCGTACGCCGGGCGTCTCTTCCCATCAGTATCAATGCGGATTCACCATGCGTATCGGTACCTACCAGTCGGCACCGGCATTTATGGCGGTTATTGGCGCCATGGGAGCACTGGGAGCCGAATCGTTTGCGGTGCAGAACGAGTTGATCATCGGCAGCTGGAAAGACAGGCCCGACGCGATCGGGATCGAAGCATTCTTTTACCTGGGTCAGAGTAAGGGCTTGGCGGATGCGCAGGCCGTGCAGCGTGATTTCTACAACACGGTAGGCGTATGGCGTCCCATTGTGCGCATGACCTTGCCCCGCACGATGGGTGCAAGTGTGACGTTCAGCTACGTCTCCTCGGAACAGGGTGTTCGCTGAGGGAAATGCGATGCGAAGGACCATGGGGGCGACTAACGAGGTGACACTGACGGAGGCCTTGGAGCGCCGATAGCTCGCCTCTGCCTGGGGCTAAGTCGCTCGCCACGGGGGCGGGTAGCTTCAGCGCTGGATCAGGTCGATCTTGCCCGGCTTGCCTTCCCAATCCTTGGCGTTCGGAAGGCCGTCCTTGCGCTCGGTGATCACCTTTCACTCTTTCGAGAGTTGGGCATTGAGCTTGACGAACGCCTCCTGGCCCGCGGGGACATCGTCCTCGGGGTAGATGTCGCGCATGGGCAGCAAGTAACCCATTCGACAGCGGGCAAAGAACGCCGCCTTCGGGCGGCGTTTTGTTTGGTTCGTTGCAAACGTGCGTGGACAGCTCCGGTCCGTGCAGCGTATCGGTGGGTGCGTACAAAAGCATGGCGAATGCGTTGCCGGAAACGCTTGAGCGGCGCCTACATCGAAAGTCCGCTTTTGGAATACCGCCGCGGCGCGCAAGCTTTGCTTACGTCGCAAGGTTGCACGGGTCGGAGAACAGAATATGGATATTCAGTCCGCTATGCGCGGAGCGGGTCGGCGCGCTAAACGCCATATACGTACGGCCATCGTCGCCGCCACTCTCATGGGGGTCACGGGTTGCTTTCCGGTGGCGCAGCGACAGGGCGCTGTATCGCCAAGGTCGGGTGATGTGGGCACGGCGGCCTTCGAGGAGGCAGGGCCCGACGTTGCTCGCCATCTGACGTCGCGCTATGCCGAATCGTTCCCCAATTGCGACAGAAACCCGAATGCGCCAGCCTTTGTGTGCTCAGGCATCATGCTTCGCGGCGTCCATGCGTCTACCGCTTATCATGCCTGGGACGTCAATCCCACGAGCAAAAAATACCCCGGGGTTTCATTTTCGTATCTCCGCCACGACGCTCCGTTGCTGAGGCTGGCTTATGGCTACAGCGCCGGGTTCATTTTCTATCCGAAGAAATACGCGAACGGGAACGGCCTGCGCTCGGTGGACGTGCTTTGTGCGTTCCCCATCGACGGCAACACGGATATTCGGGCCGACAAGGGCTGCGGGGTGGGAGATAACTTCCAGGCCAGCGGCCCGTGCCAGGCACAGGGCATCACGACGGCCGAAGGTTGGCTGCAGCATTTCCAGATCACCGCCGCCGGCGTCTACGGGCACCAGTGCGCTTTCCTGGTCGCCAGGGGCCAGGCCAACTCGGCAGCCATCTTCATGCAAGTCATCGCGGCCATCGGCAAGCTGAACCTGGTCGAGCACGACAAAAAGCCCGACGAGCTCGTTCTCGACGGTTGGGCTCCGGGCAACGACGAAACCTTGCCGATCGAGGCGCTGTTCTATCTGTCCACCTCGAGCAGCGGGCTGGCCGAAGCCCGTTCGATCCAGGAGGACTACAAGAAGACCGCGTCTCGGCGGGTGCCCATTATTCAGCTGACGCTTCCGGCCACGCAGACGGACACCGCGAAGTTCTCTTACAACAGCGGGGATCAGGCCGTTCCGGGCGGTTGAGGCTGAAGAGGCGAGCCCCTCGGGGTTCAGCGCTCGAGCAGGTCGATCTTGCCAGGCTTGCCTTCCCACTCTTTCGCGCCGGGAAGGCCATCCTTGCGCTCGGTGATGACCGGCCATGCCTTGGAAAGCTCGGCATTGAGCTGCACGAATGCTTCCTGCCCCGCCGGAACGTCGTCCTCGGGGTAAATGGCGTTGATCGGGCATTCCGGCTCGCAGAGGGTGCAATCGATGCACTCGTCCGGATTGATGACCAGAAAGTTCGGGCCCTGATGGAAGGCATCTACCGGGCACACTTCGACGCAGTCCGTGTACTTGCACTTGATGCAGTTGTCGGTGACGACAAAGGTCATGCGGACAGATAATGCGCCAAATAAGGAAAAGTGGTGCTCCCTACGAGGTTCGAACTCGTGTTCCAGCCTTGAGAGGGCCGTGTCCTAGACCACTAGACGAAGGGAGCGGGTCGTACTCGGGGTACGAAGCGCGCTAGTATAGCCAAATTCCGGCTGTCGGCAACGGTTTTCTAGCCCGCTCGTCGGACGGGGTCTAATTCGTTACATTTGACCCATTCATCCCGACACCGGTTGCCGGTGGGGGCAGCCACTTGCTCGGACGCGGACGCGTTCGCCAGGACCAAGACCGCTTGAATCCCGAAACCAGGAATGAGGTCGTGCCGAAGCTTCGCGTCATTCCGCGCGACCAGCACGCCATTTCCCGCAAGAACATCAGCAAGGCCGCCCTGCGCGTGCTTTACCGACTCCACGACGCGGGCTTCGCGGCGTTCCTGGTCGGCGGCGCCGTGCGCGACCTGCTGCTGGGCGGCCACCCCAAGGACTTCGACGTGGCCACAGACGCCACGCCCGACGAGGTCAAGGGGCTGTTCCGCAACTGCCGCCTGATCGGCCGGCGCTTCCGGCTGGCCCATGTCGTGTTCGGCCCCGAGATCATCGAGGTGGCCACGTTCCGCGGAACGGGCGAGGAGGGCGGTGAGGGCGATCGCCATATCGTCGACGGCCGGATCGTCCGCGACAATATCTGGGGCACCATCGAGGAAGACGCCATCCGGCGCGACTTCCGGGTCAATGCGCTGTACTACGACATCGCCGACTTCAGCGTGCGCGATTTCGTCGGCGGCATGCAGGACCTGGACGACCGGAGCATGCGCCTGATCGGCGATCCGGAGCTGCGCTACCGGGAGGACCCGGTACGCATGCTGCGCGCCGCCCGCCTCGCGGCCAAGCTCGACTTCACGATCGATGCCGCCGCCGCGGCGCCGTTCGCCACGCTGGGCAACCTGCTGACGGAAGCCGCGCCGGCACGCCTGTTCGACGAGTCGCTCAAGATGTTCCTCGGCGGCCACGGCTTGAAGAGCTTCAAGATGCTCGAGGGCTGCGGCCTGCTGAAGTTCCTGTTCCCGGCCACGGCGCGCGCGCTGGAGCGCGGCGACCACGCCTTGCGCTCGCTGGTCGAGCAGGGGTTGGCCAACACCGATGCCCGTATCGCGGAGGGCAAGTCGGTCACGCCGGCATTCCTCTATGCCGTGCTGCTGTGGGGCGAGGTGCGCGACCAGGCCCATGGGTGGATCGCCCAGGGCTATGACGCCAACGAGGCCTGGCAGCTTGCTGCCGTGCGCGTGGTCGGTGAACAGTGCCAGCGCGTGGCGATCCCGCGTCGCTTCACGCTCACGATGGAAGAGATCTGGTCGCTGCAGCCGCGGTTCGAGCAGATCCACCGCAAGCGTGTATTCCGCCTGATGTCGCACCCGCGTTTCCGTGCGGCCTTCGACTTCCTGCTCCTGCGTGCCTATGAATCCGAGGGCATGCGCGAACTCGGTGAGTGGTGGGCGCACGCCCAGCAACTCCCGCCGGAAATGCTCGCCGCGGCCCTGGGCGGCGGTGGCGTGCCGGCGCACGAACCCGCCGCATCGTCGGGCGCCCCGGCCCGCAAGCGTCGTCGGCGGCGCAAGCCCACCGGGCGCGGCAAGGGTGGCTCGGGCGACGCGTGAGCGCCACGGCCTTCATCGGCCTGGGCGGCAACCTCGGCGATGTGTGCACCCGGCTGCACGCCGCCATCGCTGCACTGGACGCGTCGCCTGGCCTACGCGTCACCGGGCGATCGCGGTTGTTCAGCACGCCGCCGTGGGGGCAGCTGGACCAGCCGGA
This sequence comes from Luteibacter sp. ME-Dv--P-043b, assembly GCF_030209605.1. NCBI lineage: Bacteria > Pseudomonadati > Pseudomonadota > Gammaproteobacteria > Lysobacterales > Rhodanobacteraceae > Luteibacter > Luteibacter sp. ME-Dv--P-043b. The sequence goes on along the minus strand of NZ_JARVRT010000001.1, from coordinate 170,363 downwards.
CTTCGTCAACGCGGCGATCGCCGTTTCCACGACGCTCACGCCCCACGCCCTGCTGGATACGCTGCTTTCGGTCGAACAGGCCTTCGGGCGCGTGCGCGAGGGCGAACGCTGGGGCCCGCGCACGCTCGACCTGGATCTGCTGGCGTTCGGTGACGCCACGATCGCCGACGACAGGCTGACGGTGCCCCACCCGCGCATGACGGAGCGTGCCTTCGTTCTCCTTCCCCTGGCGGATATCGCGCCCGCCGCCGTGCTGCCCGGGCTCGGGTGCGTATCGCATCTGCTCAAGGCGGTCGATACCACCGGGTGCCGGGCCCTTCCATTGGTGGTTCCTTGACTTCACACCGCCTGGGCGGACAATCCCACCTTTCCCGCGGCAAGACGAGAACAGCGTGTACGTCGAAAAAACGAGTGCGCCGGCACGCAAGCCGGTGACCGTGCCGGGCCTGAGGGCGATGAAAGCCGAAGGTCGGAAGATCGTGATGCTCACCGCCTACGATGCCAGCTTCGCCGCGCAGCTGGAAAGCGCCGGGGTCGATGTGGCCCTCGTGGGCGATTCGCTCGGCATGGTGGTGCAGGGGCGCGCCAGCACGCTGCCGGTCACCGTCGACGAGATGGTCTACCACACGGCCGCCGCCGCCCGCGGCCTGGCGGCGACGCTGCTGGTCGCCGACCTTCCCTTCATGAGCGATCGCGACATCGACACCGCGATGGAGGCCGCCGCGCGCCTGGTCGGGCAGGGCGGTGCGGCCATGGTCAAGATCGAAGGGGCCGGACGCGTCTGTGCCATCATCTCGGCGCTGGCGGAGCGCGACATACCCGTGTGCAGCCACCTCGGCCTCACCCCCCAGTCGGTCAACCGCTTCGGTGGCTACAAGGTGCAGGGCAAGACCCGGGAAGCCGCCGACAAGCTTCTGGCCGACGCGCAGGCGGTGGAGGCGGCCGGTGCCGACCTGCTGGTGCTCGAATGCGTACCCTCGGTGCTGGCGAAGCGGATCACCGAGGCGCTGACTATTCCGGTTATCGGCATCGGCGCGGGGGTGGACTGCGATGGCCAGGTGCTGGTGGTGTACGACCTGCTGGGCCTCACCCCGGGCAAGCGTCCCAAATTTTCCAAGGATTTCCTCGCCGGACGCGATTCCATCCAGGGTGCCATCGCCGCCTACGTCGCCGACGTGCGCGAACGGCGCTTTCCCGGCGCCGAACACAGTTTTACCTGAGGACACCCGATGCAGACCGTTACCGATGCCGCCGCGCTTCGCGCCACCGTACGCGGCTGGCGCTCCGCCGGCCAGAACGTCGGCTTCGTGCCCACCATGGGCAATCTCCACGCGGGCCATCACTCGCTGCTGAAGCTGGCGCGTGCCCGTGCCGACCGCGTCGTCGCCAGCGTGTTCGTCAATCCGACCCAGTTCGGACCGGGCGAGGATTTCGAGCGCTATCCGCGTACGCTAGCCCAGGACCAGGCCGGCCTGGCCGAGGCGGGCTGCGATGTACTGTTCGCGCCGGATGTATCGACGCTCTATCCGTTCGGTGCGGGCGCCAGCGTGAGCATCCATGTGCCGGTCATCACCGACACGCTGGAAGGCGCTCATCGTCCGGGGCATTTCGACGGCGTGGCAACGGTGGTGGCCAAGCTGTTCAGCCTGGTCCAGCCCGACCTGGCGGTGTTCGGCCAGAAGGATTTCCAGCAGCTGAAGGTGATCGAGCGGATGGTCGCCGACCTTTCGTTGTCGGTGAAGGTTATGTCCGCACCCACGCTGCGCGACGACGATGGCCTGGCCCTGAGCTCGCGCAACCAGTACCTGTCGCCGCAGGAGCGGGCACGGGCGCCGCAGATCCACGCCACCCTGGTGCAGATGAAGGACCTGTTCGCCCAGGGCCATAGCTGGCAGGCGCTGGAGCAGGCCGCCAGGGCGCGGCTCGAGCGGGCCGGTTTCGTGCCCGATTACGTCGCCATCCGCCGTGCCGACGACCTCGCCGAGCCTGCGCCGGAGCAGCGCGAAGGCCTGATCGCCCTGGTGGCCGCCCGCCTGGGCGGCACACGCCTGATCGACAATCTCGTCTTCGACTGATTCCCTTCACAAACGGGGACTTGCGTTTCCGCGCGTGGTCCCCCATAAAGCGCTTCGACAGAGGAAGCCTACGCGACGGACGGGCCACCCTCCGTTAGAATGGGCGTTTTTGCAGCCACCCATCCCCCAGAGACCGCCATGCAGCTCAACATGCTCAAGTGCAAGATCCACCGCGCCACGGTGACTCACGCCGAGCTGAACTACGAAGGTTCGATCGCCATCGACGGCAACCTGCTCGACGCCGCGGGTATCCGCGAGTACGAGCAGATCCATGCCTGGAACATCAGCAACGGCGAGCGCTTCGTCACCTACGCGCTGCGCGCGGACGAGGGCTCGGGCATCCTCTCGGTCAACGGTAGCGCCGCGCGTCGCGTCTCCGTGGGCGACCTGGTGATCGTCGCCGCGTTCGCCAGCCTGTCCGAGGCTGAAATGGCCAAGTACAAGCCCGACCTGGTCTACGTCGATGCGCACAACCGCATCACGCACACCAACCATTCGATCCCCAAGCAGGCAGCGTGAAGCCTGGGCGTCGTCGCACGATCCTGCGGCGGCGCCTGTAACACATCCACACAATCCGCCCACGCTGCACTGCGGTAAGATCGGGGTTCCCCCTTTCCGTTGCAGCCAAGTGGAAGCCATGGACTCAAAGCACCCCCGCCTGCCCTCGTTCGAGGAGCACGCCTCCCGCCTCGCCAAGACCACGCTACGCGAACTCGTCCAGGACGATGCCCGTGGTGAGCGCCTGCGTCGGCGCATGGGCCCCATTCTCCTCGACGCCTCCCGCCAGAAGCTCGACGTGGCGGCGCTCGACGCCGTCGGCGAGTACATCGAAAGCACCGGCTGGAAAGCCGCGCGCGACGCGATGTTCGAAGGCAAGCACATCAACACGTCCGAAGACCGCGCGGTGCTGCATACGGCCCTGCGTGGCGGTACCTCGCGTCACCCCGCGGCACCGGCCGATGTCCGCAAGGAGGTCGCCGATGCGCTGGACAAGATGGAGAAGCTGGTCAACGCCGTACACAAGGGTGACGGCGAGTCGGTCGGCCTGATCGGCGGCGTCACCGATGTGGTCAACATCGGCATCGGTGGTTCGGATCTCGGGCCGCGCCTGGCCGTGCACGCCCTCGAACAGTTCCATGTCGAAGGCATCCGCAGCCACTTCCTCACCAACGTCGACGGGCAGGCCGCCTACGACCTGATGAAGAAGCTCGATCCCGCCCACACGCTGGTGATCCTGGTCTCCAAGAGCTTCAATACGCAGGAAACCCTGCTGAACGGCGGCGTGTTCCGCAACTGGATACTCAAGGCCAACGGTGGCGACGAAGCGAAGACGTCGAAGCATTTCATCGCCGTGAGCTCCAACGACGAGGCCGTGCACAAGTGGGGCGCCTCGCAGGTGCTGCCGATGTGGGACTACGTGGGCGGTCGCTACTCGTTGTGGTCGGCGGTGGGCGCGTCGATCGCGTTCGCCATCGGCATGAACGGTTTCCGTGATCTCCTGTCCGGTGCCGCGGAAGCGGACGACCATTTCCGCACGGCGGCATGGAAGGACAACCTTCCGGTCCTGCTGGCCATCGCCGAGGTCTGGAATCGCAACATCCTCGGTACCACCAGTCGCGCCGTGATCCCCTACGTGGATTCGCTTGCCGACCTTCCGTCCTACCTGCAGCAGCTGGAGATGGAAAGCCTGGGCAAGCACGTGCACCCGTCCGACGGCAGCGAAGTGGCGGGCAAGACGGTCCCGGTGGTCTGGGGCAGCATCGGTACGAATGCGCAGCACGCCTATTTTCAGGCGTTGCACCAGGGTACCGATGTGGTGCCCCTGGAATTCATCGGCCTGGTCAAGCCGGCGCATCCGCTGCGCGAGAACCAGGATGTGCTGACCGCCAACCTGCTGGCGCAGGCCGCTGCGTTGTCCCTGGGCAAGACGTTCGAAGAAGCCCTGGCCGAAGCGAAGACCGGCACCGAAGACGAGCGTCGCGCCCTGGCGGCGCAGCGCACCTTCAAGGGCGATCGCCCCAGCACCGTGTTCATGCTCGACTCGCTCACGCCGCATTCGCTCGGTGCGCTGATCGCGCTGTACGAGCACAAGGTGTTTCTGCTGGGTCACCTGTGGGGGATCAACGCATTCGACCAGTGGGGCGTCGAGCTGGGCAAGGTCATCGCCAAGCAGATCTACCCCTCGCTGAGCAACGACAAGGATGCCGGCGACCTGTCCCAGTTCGACGCTGCAACGCGCGCTCTGATCGAGGCGATTCGTAGTCGTCGCTAGGCGCAGGGCCGCCGCGGCGTCACGCGGCAAGGTGCGAATGAAAAGGCCTGGCATTGCCAGGCCTTTTTCGTTGCCGGAAAACGACAGGTCGCACCTACGTCCACTGGCTGATTGTTCGACGCCGAGGTAAACGAGATAGTCCCCCTCTACAGGGAGACATACGCTATGGAATGGCTGACTACTCGTCGAGCGATCCTTTTTTTACTGGGTACATGCCTTGCCGGCTGTGCCACGCACCCAGCCACCCCTGTGCCGGAGCGGGCATCGAACCAGGCGTTATCGAGTTATGGCGCGGTCGCGCCGTCCGCAACGGTTCGGGAAGCCGGCCCCGTCGTCCTGCAACACATTCAGCAGCGTTACGGCGAGACCGGTGTGGGTGATTGCCGCCCCTACGCTGAAGCGCAGTTCCTGTGCTCGGGCATCCTGATGCGGGCAACGGCGTTTTCCACCGCCTACCGTTCGTGGTTGCCCAACCCGGCCACGGCGAGCTGGGGCATATCGTTCTCCTGGCTTCGGCGCGACTCGGACTTTCCGGAGAACTACCCGTCAGGCAACGGCTTTATCGTCTACCCGCAAAACGTCGCCGATCAGTGGGGCGACTACCATCTGGACGTCGCCTGTATCTATCCGCGTGACGCCTGGACGGGCGCCCCGAGGCGCTGCACCACGCACCGGGCCACGTGCCAGACACTCGGGATAACGACGGCGGAGCAGTGGTTGGCTAAGGGCTACAACGATGACGAAAACCAGTGTGCGTTCAACGTCGACCGGACGCGGGATGACCAGAACCAGTCGTGGAATCAGGTAAAGATCATCCGCGACCGGCTCAATGGCATGGGCTACCTGTTCGCCCGCAACGAAGTGGTCCTCAAGGAGTGGCCTCAGGACGTCGGCGCCAGAATGCCGGTCGAGGCGTTTTTCTATCGGGACAACTGCTTTGCGACGGACACGCGCAGGCACGTCAGGTTCGCAGCCGATACGGACGCGAGCGGGAAGGGCGTGTGCAATCCAGCGACCATCGCCGCGCAGCGTGCTGAGATCGCAAGGAAAGACCAGGCGGATTTCGTCGTGCACACCGGCCGGTGGGTGCCCATCATTCGCTGGACCCCGACCGTGAACTCGACCGTCAGGGCCACCTTCCGCTACATCGAGTCAGATCAGGGGCCCAAGTAAGGCATGCGGGGCGATCAGACTTCCAGCGTCGCCAGGTCGCCCTTTTCTTCCAGCCACTGCTTGCGGTCGCCCGCGCGCTTCTTGGCCAGCAGCATGTCCATCAGCTTGGCGGTGCCGTCGTCGGTATCGATGGTCAGCTGGACGAGGCGGCGGGTGTCCGGATGCACGGTCGATTCTCGCAGCTGCGCCGGGTTCATCTCGCCCAGTCCCTTGAAGCGCGTGACGCTGACGGCACCCTTCATCTTCTCCCGCTCGACCTTTTCCAGCATCAGGCGCTTCTCTTCCTCGTCCAGGCAATAGAACACCTGCTTGCCCACATCGACGCGGAACAGGGGCGGCATGGCGACGAACACGTGGCCTTCGATGACCAGGCTGGGGAAGTGACGCAGGAACAGCGCCGAAAGCAGGGTGGCGATGTGCAGGCCGTCGGAGTCCGCGTCGGCCAGGATCACTACCTTGCCGTAACGCAGGCCGGAGAGGTCGTCCTTGCCGGGGTCGCAACCGATGGCCACGGCAAGGTCGTGGACTTCCTGCGAGGCGAGCACGGCGGTGGACTCGACTTCCCAGGTGTTGAGGATCTTGCCGCGCAGCGGCAGGATCGCCTGGAAATCCTTGTCACGCGCCTGCTTGGCCGAACCGCCGGCGGAATCGCCCTCGACCAGGAAGATCTCGGTGCGGGTGAGGTCGGTGGAGGCGCAGTCGGCCAGCTTGCCGGGCAGGGCGGGGCCGGAGGTGATCTTCTTGCGGACCACCTGCTTGGCCGCCTTGAGGCGCGCGCTGGCACGCTCGATGGCGAGCTGGGCGATCTTCTCGCCCAGGTCCACGTGCTGGTTCAGCCACAGGCTGAAGGCATCGTGCACCACCCCTTCGACAATGCCGGCGGCGGCGCGCGAGGACAGGCGTTCCTTGGTCTGGCCGGCGAACTGGGCGTCCTGCAGCTTCACGCTGAGCACGAAGGCCAGGCGCTCCCAGACGTCTTCCGGCGCCAGCTTCACGCCGCGCGGCAGCAGGTTGCGCAGGTCGCAGAACTCGCGGATGGCGTTGGTCAGCCCCGAGCGCAGGCCGTTGACGTGGGTGCCCCCCTGCGCGGTGGGAATCAGGTTGACGTAGCTTTCCTGCACCAGGTCGCCTTCCGGCAGCCAGGCCAGGGCGACGTCCAGCGCATCGGTCTCGCGCGAGAAATGCTTGACGAACAGCTGCGGTGGCAGCGCCTCGGCGCCCTGCAACTCGCCGCGCAGGTAGTCGGGCAGGCCGTCCTCGAAGTACCACTCGGTGGTTTCGCCCGAGGCCTCGTCGTGCAGGCGCACGGTGAGGCCGGCGCAGAGCACGGCCTTGGCGCGCAGCAGGTGCTTGAGCTTGGAGACCAAGATCTTCGGCGTATCGAAGTACTTCGCGTCCGGCCAGAAGCGCAGCGTGGTGCCGGTCTTCTTCTTCGGCACGGTGCCGATGACTTCCAGGTCGCTGGCCCGGTCGCCGTCGGCGAAGCTCATCCGGTATTCCTGGCCCTCGCGGCGGATGGTGACATCCACGCGATGGGACAGCGCGTTGACCACGGAAACGCCCACGCCGTGCAGGCCGCCGGAGAAGGCGTAGTTCTTGTTGGAGAACTTGCCGCCCGCATGCAGCCGCGTGAGGATCAGCTCGATGCCCGGCACCTTCTCTTCCGGGTGGATATCCACCGGCATGCCGCGGCCGTCGTCGGTGACTTCCACCGAGCCGTCGTTGAAGACGGTGACCTCGATGGTCTTGGCATGGCCCGCCAGGGCCTCGTCCACCGAGTTGTCGATGACCTCCTGCGCCAGGTGGTTCGGCCGGGAGGTGTCGGTGTACATGCCCGGGCGGCGCTTGACCGGATCAAGCCCGCTGAGGACTTCGATGTCTGAGGCGTTATAACGAGTATTCATCAGGTATCACCCTTCGTAGCCACCCAGCATGGAATAGCCCCGCTACACGGTCAAGGTAGGAGCGCACGATGTGCGCGAAACGGTCAAGGTAGGAGCGCACGATGTGCGCGAAAAGCCAACGGAGCGTTGAAGCCGTAACCTCACCGCACCCCCCATCGCGCACATCGTGCGCTCCTACACCGGGATGTGACGTGCGGCGCCTCAAACCGGCGCGCAATGCCACTCCAGCCACGCCCGGTCCTCACCCTCCAGCAACGGTGACAGCGCCGCCCGCACGGTGGCGTGGTAATCGTCCAGCCAGGCACGCTCGGACGGCTCCAGCAGGCGCGGTTCCAGGCCGCGACGATCGAACGGGCAGAGCGTCAACGTTTCAAAGGCGAAGAAATCACCGAACTCCGTGCTATCGGCCTGGGTCACCACGGCCAGGTTCTCGTGGCGGATGCCATGACGGCCGGGCTTGTAGAGGCCGGGCTCGATCGAGGTGATCATCCCGGTCTCCAGCGGCACCAGCGCGCCGCCGGCCACGGGTGGGCGGATGCCGTGCGGCCCCTCGTGCACGTTGAGGAAATAGCCCACGCCGTGACCGGTGCCGTGGCCGAAGTCCATGCCGGCCGCCCACAACGGCGCCCGGGCCAGCGCGTCCAGCTGCGGACCGCTGGCGCCCTTGGGGAAGCGGGCGCGAGACAGGCCGATCATGCCCTTGAGCACGAGGGTCGAGTCCCGGCGCTGCTCGTCGGTGACCGGGCCCAGGGCCAGCACGCGGGTGATATCCGTGGTGCCGCCCAGGTACTGGCCGCCGGAATCGATCAGCAGCAGGCCTTTTGTCGCCAGCGGACTGAACTGTGCTTCGGTGGCGCGGTAGTGGGGCAGGGCACCGTTCGCCTGGTAACCGGCGATGGTGGAAAAGCTTTCGCCGACGAACCCGGCTTGTGCCGCGCGCGCCTCGCGCACGATCGTGTCGACGTCCAGTTCCGTGAGCGGCTCGCCGGCCAGCAGGCCGGTTTCGATACGGCGGAAGGCGCGGGCCAGCGCGGCCCCGTCACGACGCATGACGTCGCGGATATGGTCGAGCTCCTCCGGCGTCTTTCGCGCCTTTTGCGCCGTGGACGGCGCCGCGGCACGTACCTGCCTGACGGACGAGGGCAGGCCCTCCAGCAGTGCGACGACGACCCTGGCCGGATCGACGAGCAGCACGGCATGCTCGGGGAGGGCGGCCAGCGCGGAGGCAGCGGTCGAGTAGTCGGCAAGCGCGATGCCGTCGGCAGCCAGCGCCGCCTTGATGTCCGCGGGCACCTTGGCCGCGTCGATGAACAGCGTGGCCCGCTCCTCCGCGATCAGCAGGTGGGCCAGGAACACCGGGTTGTAGTCGACGTCCCCACCGCGGAGGTTGGTCAGCCAGGCGATGTCGTCCAGGCTCGAGACAACGTGATGCGTGGCGCCTGCGCGACGCATGGCCGTGCGCACATGGCGGAACTTGTCGGCGCGGTCGACGGCGGCGAACGGGGGCCGGTGGGCGAAAACCGGCGCGTCCGGACGACCCGGGCGCTCCGGCCAGGCAACGGCAGGCAGGTCGAGGTCGGTGCGCAGCGTCGCGCCCACCGCCGCCAGCCGCTTGGCCAGCCCTTCGGCACCCGTCAGCGACAGGCTGTCACCCGCCACGGCCACGGTATCGCCTGCGCCGACCTGCTCGACCAGCCAGCCGACATGTTCCGGCGTGTGCGCCACGTTCAGTTTCATCAGGGGCAGGCCGCTGCCGGCCAGTTCGGCCTCCGCCTGGGAGAAGTACCGGGAATCGGTCCACACGCCGCCGCCGCTGGCGGTGACCACCAGGGTGCCGGACGACCCGGTAAAGCCCGAAAACCACTCCCGGGCCTGCCAGCGCGGGGGCAGGTACTCGGAGAGGTGCGGGTCGGCCGTGGGCACGACGACGGCGGCGATGCCTGCGTGGGCCATGGCGGCGCGCAGGGCCTGGAGACGGGCGGGGATGGGCGTATCGGTCATTTCGCCATGGTAAAGCCAAGGCGGCCGCACGGCACGTTCATCGTGCCCCTCGCGAGTGGGGGCACACTTGGGTAAAATACCGGTTTCCAGCACTGGCTGCTCGCATGACTCCCCTGATTTTCGTCACCGGCGGTGTGGTGTCTTCCCTCGGGAAGGGCATCGCAGCGGCGTCGCTCGCGTCCATTCTCGAGGCGCGGGGTCTCTCCGTCACCATGATGAAGCTCGACCCGTACATCAACGTGGACCCGGGCACCATGAGTCCCTTCCAGCATGGCGAGGTCTACGTCACCGACGACGGTGCCGAGACCGACCTGGACCTGGGCCACTACGAGCGCTTCGTCCGTACCCGTCTCACCGGCAAGAACTCCATCACCGCCGGCAAGATCTACGAATCGGTGATCCGCAAGGAGCGCCGCGGTGACTACCTCGGCGCCACCGTGCAGGTCATCCCGCACATCACCGACGAGATCAAGCACTCCATCCACGAGGCGACCCGCGGCTACGACGTGGCGCTGGTCGAGGTGGGTGGCACCGTGGGCGACATCGAATCGCTGCCCTTCCTCGAGGCCATCCGCCAGCTGCGCATCGAGCACGGCGCGGAAAAGTGCATGTTCGTGCACCTCACCCTGGTGCCGTATATCAAGGCCGCCGGCGAGATCAAGACCAAGCCCACCCAGCATTCGGTGAAGGAACTGCGCTCCATCGGCATCCAGGCCGACGTGCTGCTGTGCCGTTGCGAAGAGCCCCTGCCGGACGCGGAGCGCCACAAGATCGCGCTGTTCACCAACGTGCCCAAGAACGCCGTCATCAGCACCATCGACGTCGACGTCATCTACAAGCTGCCCATGTGGCTGCATGAGCAGGGCCTGGACGAGCTGGTCATCAAGCGCCTCGGCCTCGATGCCGGCCCGGCCGACCTCTCCAGCTGGGTGCGCACGGTGGAAGCCGTCGAACACCCGCGCGACGAGGTCAACATCGCCATCGTCGGCAAGTACGTCGAGCACAAGGACGCCTACAAGTCGCTCGCGGAGGCCCTGCGCCACGGCGGCATCAACCAGACCACGCGGGTCAACCTCAACTGGGTGGATTCCGAGGATGTCGAGGCCCGCGGCGCGCGCACGGTCCTGGGCGATGCGGATGCCATCCTGGTGCCCGGCGGCTTCGGCAAACGCGGTTTCGAGGGCAAGATCCTCGCCGCGCAGTTCGCCCGCGAAACCGGCGTGCCGTACTTCGGCATCTGCTACGGCATGCATGCGGCCGTGGTCGAATTCGCCCGCAACACGGCGGGGCTTACACAGGCCGATTCCAGCGAGAACGACCGCAACACGCCCGATCCGGTGATCGCCCTCATCACCGAGTGGACCACCGCCACCGGCGAGACGGAAACCCGCAGCGAGCGCTCCGACCTCGGCGGCACCATGCGCCTGGGCGCGCAGGAATGCCGCCTCAAGGCCGGCACGCTGGCCCGCGAGCTGTACGGCGAGGACGTGGTGCGCGAGCGCCATCGCCACCGTTACGAGTTCAACAACCGCTACCGCCAGTCCTTCGAAGACCTGGGCCTGGTGATCTCGGGCAAGTCGATGGACGACCTGCTGGTCGAGATCGTCGAACTGCCGCGCCATGTGCATCCGTGGTTCCTGGGTTGCCAGGCGCATCCGGAATTCACCTCCACCCCGCGCGAGGGCCATCCGCTGTTCATCGGCTTCGTCCGCGCCGCCCGTGAATACAAGGCCGTGCGCGAAGGCGAACGGCTCGCCACCCGTTCCGAGGAGTCCGCTGCATGAAGCTTTGTGGTTTCGATGCTGGCCTCGACCAGCCGCTGTTCCTGATCGCCGGCCCGTGCGTCATCGAGTCGATGCAACTCCAGCTGGATGTTGCCGGCAAGCTGAAGGAGATCACCGGTCGCCTCGGCATCAACTTCATCTTCAAGTCCAGCTTCGACAAGGCCAACCGCTCGTCCGGCGGCAGCTTCCGTGGCCCCGGTGTCGAGGAAGGCCTCAAGGTGCTGGAGGCCGTGAAGCGCCAGATCGGCGTGCCGGTCATCACCGATGTGCACGAATACACCCCGATGAACGAGGTGGCCGCCGTGGTCGACGTGCTGCAGACCCCGGCCTTCCTCTGCCGCCAGACCGACTTCATCCAGAACGTCGCGAAAGCCGGCAAGCCGGTCAACATCAAGAAGGGCCAGTTCCTCGCCCCCTGGGACATGAAGAACGTCGTGCAGAAGGCATTCGACGTGGGCAACCACGACATCCTGGTGTGCGAGCGCGGCGCCAGCTTCGGCTACAACAACCTCGTGTCGGACATGCGCTCGCTCGCGGTCATGCGCGAGACGAACTGCCCGGTGGTGTTCGACGCCACGCATTCGGTGCAGTTGCCGGGCGGGCAGGGCACCACGTCGGGCGGCCAGCGCGAGTTCGTGCCCGTGCTGGCGCGTGCCGCCGTCGCCGTCGGCGTGGCCGGCCTGTTCGCGGAAACCCACCCGGATCCGTCCAAGGCGCTGAGCGACGGTCCCAACGCGTGGCCGCTCGACCAGATGGAAGAACTGCTCGAGACGCTCATGGAACTGGACGGCGCCGTCAAGCGCCGCGGTTTCGCCAACCACGCCTGATGCGCATGCGCCGGGGTATCCCCGGCGCTGACGCAATGCATTCGTCCTGATCGATACGGCTGGCCTTATGCTGTCCGTTATCGTCCTGAAGTCATTCACCTCGTAACGGGAACAGCATGAGCACTTCGATCACCACGATCCACGCCCGCGAAATCCTCGACTCCCGCGGCAATCCGACCCTCGAAGCCGAAGTCACCCTGGCGGACGGCTCGTTCGGCCGTGCAGCGGTGCCCAGCGGCGCCTCCACCGGCACGCGTGAGGCCGTGGAGCTGCGCGACGGCGACAAGGGCCGTTACGGCGGCAAGGGCGTGCGCAAGGCCGTGGACAACGTCAACGGCGAGATCGCCAAGGCGCTGGCCGGCTACGACGCGCTCGACCAGAAGGGCCTGGACGCCAGGCTGATCGCGCTGGACGGCACCGACAACAAGGGCAAGCTCGGCGCCAACGCGCTGCTGGGCGTTTCCATGGCCGCCGCGCATGCCGCAGCCACCTCGAAGAAGCAGGCACTCTGGCAGTACCTGATGGTGGACGGCGGCGGCACGCTGCCGGTGCCGATGATGAACATCATCAACGGCGGCGCGCACGCGGACAACAACGTCGACGTGCAGGAATTCATGGTGCTGCCCGTGGGCGCGCCCAGCTTCGCCGAGGCCCTTCGCTACGGTGCCGAGATCTTCCACGCGCTGAAATCGGTGCTCAAGGGTCGCGGCCTCAACACGTCGGTGGGTGACGAGGGCGGCTTCGCGCCCAACCTCAAGTCCAACGTCGAGGCGCTGGACACCATCCTCGAGGCAGTGAACAAAACGGGCTTCAAGGTAGGCAGCGAGATCCTGCTCGGCCTGGACGTGGCCAGCTCGGAGTTCTTCAAGGACGGCAAGTACGACCTGGAAGGCGAGGGCAAGGTGTTCACGCCCGAGCAGTGGGTCGACACGCTGGCCTCGTGGTCGAAGCAGTACCCGATCGTCACCATCGAGGACGGCATGGGCGAAGGCGACTGGACCGGCTGGGCGCACCTCACCCAGGCCATTGGCGAAGGCATCCAGCTGGTCGGCGACGACCTCTTCGTGACCAACCCGAAGATCTTCCAGGAAGGCATCGACAAGAAGATCGCCAACGCCATCCTGATCAAGGTCAACCAGATCGGCACGCTGTCCGAGACGCTCGAAGCCATCGACATGGCCCATCGCGCGAAGTACGCCGCCATCGTGTCGCACCGCTCGGGCGAGACCGAAGACACCACCATCTCCGACATCGCCGTGGCCACCACCGCGACGCAGATCAAGACCGGCTCGCTCTGCCGGACCGACCGCGTGGCCAAGTACAACCAGCTGCTGCGCATCGAGGAAGCCCTGGGCGCCAAGGCCAGCTACGCCGGCCGCAACGCGTTCCCCAGCCTCTCGAAGCTGCCGGGCTGACCCGGGCTTGAGCAACGCGGCAATCCTGCGCTGGATCGGCCTGATCCTCGTCATCATCCTCATCGCGCTGCAGCTGAAGCTGTGGGTCGGCGGTGGGGGTATGGCCGAGGTCGATTCGTTGCGTGCCTCGGTCGCCCAGCAGACGGCGGACAACGCCGCCCTGCAAAAGCGCAACCAGGCTCTGGCCGCGGACGTGGAAGACCTGAAGCACGGCGAACAGGCCACCGAGGCGCGCGCGCGCCAGGAACTGGGCCTGGTCAAGCCGGGTGAAACCTTCTATCAGGTGGTGGAACCGGGGGCCGCGGTCAGCGCGCCACCCCCGCCGCCGCCCGTCGCCCCGCCCGGCGGGCAGTGATGGACGCGTTGTGGTGCGTGCTTCCCGCCGCCGGCAAGGGCGTCCGGGCCGGCGGCGATCGTCCCAAGCAATACCAGCCCATCGCGGGACGGCCGCTGCTGGATCACACACTGGCGCGGCTGGCCGCACATCCCCGCATCGCGGGGCTGGTGGTAGTCATCGCCGCGGACGATCGGCATTTCGCTTCCGTGGACGCCGTGGGCGGCAAGCCGCTGGTGGTGGCTACCGGCGGGGGCGAGCGCAGCGACTCCGTGCTGGCCGGGCTGATCGCCCTGCCGGCCTCGGTGGGTGGCGACGACTTCGTACTGGTGCACGACGCGGCCCGACCGTGCGTGCGCGCCGCCGACATCACGCGGCTGATCGATCTGGCCGGGGCGGGCGAGGGCGGCCTGCTCGGGGCGCCGCTGCGCGACACGCTGAAACGGGCGGATGACACCGGCCACAGCGCGGGCACCGAACCCCGCGAGGGCCGTTGGCGTGCCTTCACGCCGCAGATGTTCCGTCGCGGCGCGCTGGCCCATGCACTTGGCCTTGCCGCCGACGCAGGTATCGTGGTCAGTGACGAAGCGATGGCCATGGAGCGCGTGGGTGTATCGCCGCTCCTGGTCGAAGGCGCGGAAGACAATATCAAGGTGACGACGCCGGCCGACTTCGCGCTGGCGGAATTCCTGCTGCAGAGGACTCGATGATGCGGATCGGCCAGGGTTTCGACGTCCACGCGTTCGGCGACGGCGACCACGTGATGCTGGGTGGTGTGCGCGTGCCGCATGGGCAGGGCGTGCTGGCGCACTCGGACGGCGATGTGGTGCTGCACGCCCTGTGCGACGCACTGCTCGGTGCGCTTGCGCTGGGCGACATCGGCAAGCATTTTCCGCCGTCGGACGAGCGCTGGCGCGGGGCCGACAGTCGCAGCTTCGTCCGTGCGGTACGCGACATGCTGGCCGGGCGTGGCTACCGGCTCGGCAATGCCGACCTGACGGTGATCTGCGAGTCGCCCAAGGTGGGGCCCCATGCACAGGCCATGCGCGAGACGATCGCCGACGACCTGGGTGTGGATATCGATCGCATCAGCATCAAGGCCACCACCACCGAGACGCTGGGCTTCACCGGACGGCGTGAGGGCATCGCGGCACTGGCCACCGTGCTTGTGCTGCCCACGTGAGCGAGACCGAGTCGCGCACCTCGACGCCCCGCCTGCACGACAGGCTGGAGGCGATCACGGGGTTGCTGCGGCGGCGCGAAGACCTGCTCGCGCACGCGGGCGCGGCACCGGACGATGACGGTGCCGCCATCGGCACCGCCGACGCGGAACTCCAGGCGCGCCTTGACGAGCTGCATCCGGCCGACCTGGCCGACGTGCTGGAATCGCTGCCGCTGGAAGATCGCCTGGCGGTCTGGCAGCGCGTCCGTTCGGACCGCGACGGCGAGATCCTGTTGGAAGTCTCCGATTCGGTGCGCGAAACGCTGATCGCGGACATGGACGACAGCGAGATCCTCGCGGCGGTCGAGCCGCTGGACGCGGACGAACTGGCCGACCTGGTCGACGACCTGCCGACTGAAGTGCTGCCCGAGCTGATGGCCAGCCTGGACGCGCAGGAACGCGAGCGCGTGCAGGCCGCCATGTCCTACGAGGACGACCAGGTCGGCGCGCTGATGGATTTCGACATGGTCACCATCCGCGAGGACATCAGCCTCGAGGTGGTGCTGCGCTACCTGCGGCGTTTCGACGAACTGCCCGCGCAGACCGACAAATTGTTCGTGGTCAACGCCGGCAACGTGCTGACCGGCGTGCTGCCGCTGCACTGGCTGTTGGTGAATTCGCCGGACCGCATGGTCCACGAGATCATGGCGCCCGACGTCAATACGTTCCGCCCGGAAGACGATGCCTACGACGTCGCCCAGGCCTTCGAACGCTACGATCTGGTCACCGCGCCGGTGATCGATCACCAGCAGCGGCTGATCGGTCGCATCGCGGTGGATGCCATGCTCGACTTCCTCCGCGAGGAAAGCGAAACCGAAGCACTGTCGCGCGGCGGCCTGCGCGAGGAAGAAGACATCTTTGCCTCGGTCTGGAAATCGGTACGCAACCGCTGGGCGTGGCTGGCCGTGAACCTCGTCACCGCGTTCATCGCGTCGCGGGTCATCGGCCTGTTCGAGCACTCCATCGAGAAGCTGGTCGCGCTGGCGGCACTGATGCCCATCGTGGCAGGCATCGGCGGCAACTCCGGCAACCAGACCATCACCATGATCGTTCGCGCCATGGCCCTGGAGCAGCTAGGGCCCTCGCAGGCCAAGCGCCTGTGGCGCAAGGAGCTGGGCGTGTCCCTGATCAACGGCCTGGTGTGGGGTGGCTGCATCGGCGTGGTGGCCTGGCTGCTCTACGGCAGCGTGTCGCTGGGGCTGGTGATGACCTCCGCGATGACGCTGAACCTCCTTCTTGCCGCTTTCATGGGTGTGGGCATCCCGATGCTCATGACCCGCATGGGTCGCGATCCCGCGCTGGGCTCCAGCGTGCTGATCACGGCCGTGACCGACAGCGGCGGTTTTTTCATTTTCCTGGGGCTGGCGACGATTTTCCTGCTCTGAAGGCCCGATATGAACGACTCCAACGAACTTCCCTTCGCGTTCGGCGAACCGCCCCTGCGTGGACGCCTGCGTTCCCGTGCCGAGGACTTCTTCGTCGAGGAAATCCTCGGTTACGAAGCCGATGGCGCGGGTGAGCACGCGTTCCTGCTGGTGGAAAAACGCGGCCAGAACACCGAATGGGTGGCGCGCGAGCTGGCCAAGTTCGCCGGCATCCAGGCGATGAACGTCGGCTACGCGGGCATGAAGGATCGCCACGCGGTGACACGCCAGGTGTTCACCGCGCACCTGCCGGGCAAGGCCGATCCCGACTGGTCGGCATTCCCGGGGGAGGACGTGACCATCATTTCCGCCGCGCGCCATTCGCGCAAGATCAAGCGGGGCGCACTGCGCGGCAACCGCTTCGTGATCGTGCTGCGTGAGGTGGAAGGCGAGCGTGACGCGGCCGAGGCGCGCCTGCGCGCCATCGCGGCACGCGGCGTGCCCAACTACTTCGGCGAGCAACGTTTCGGCCTGGGTGGCAACAACGTGGACCAGGCCCGGGCGATGTTCGCCGGCCGCCGCGTGGATCGCGACAAGCGCTCCATCCTGCTTTCCGCCGCGCGCTCGCACATCTACAACGGCGTGCTGGCCGAGCGCGTGCGTAACGGGCAGTGGGACACCCCGCTGGATGGCGAGATCTGGTCGCTGGAAGGCTCGCGTTCCTGGTTCGGCCCCGAGCCTTTCAACGACACGCTGGCCGAACGCCTGGGCCGCTTCGACATCCATCCGTCCGGCCCGCTCTGGGGCGATGGCGACACGCCGGCCGCGGACGCGGCGGGCGAGCTGGAGCGATCGGTGGCGGCACGCGATGCAGACCTGGCCAAGGGCCTTTCCGGTGTGCGGATGGACCAGGAGCGGCGCGCGCTGCGCCTGTTGCCGCGCGACCTGGCCTGGCGCTGGCTGGACGACGACAGTGGCGCCGAGGGGCGCGCGCTGGAAGTCTCCTTCGGCCTGCCGGCGGGTGCTTACGCCACCACGGTGCTGCGCGAACTGGCCCGCTGAGCCTCAGCCCTTGAGCAGGACCACCACCGCGCCGGTGCCGCCCTGCATCGGCCGGGCGGAGGCGAACGCGACCACGTCGTCGCGGCGGCGCAGCAGCCGGTCGGTCAGCCCTTTCAGGACGGGGCCGGCGGCTTTCGAGCGCAGGCCCTTGCCATGGATGATCCGCACGCAACGCAGGCCGTCGTGCCGGCATTCGGCGAGGAAGTCGGCAATGCTCAGTTGCGCGGCCGCGGCGTTCATCTGGTGCAGGTCCACCTCGGCCTGGATGCTGAACTGGCCGCGCTTGAGCTGCTTCAGCAACTTGGGTGGATAGCCGTCGCGCAGGTAGAACAGCTCTTCGCCCACTTCCAGGTCGGCCGGGTCGTAGTCGAACAGCAGGGAATCCGCCGGCACGGCGGCTTCGTCCGCGTCGCGCATGTGCGGATGGGGCGCCGGTCGCGGGCGCTCCGGCCGGCTTTCCACGGGCGCCATGGGCCGAACGTCGCCGATTGCCTGGCGAAACAACAGGCTGTCGTCGTCATTGACCGTAGGCGCGCGTCGCTTCATGTCCGACATCCTAGCTGGCCTTTCGTGAATCCCGCTGCCCGGTCCGGTAGACTTGCCGGGTCGGGCGATTACCACCTGGGGTGGGGTCGCCGCACCCGTTTTTCGATCTGGATCAGCATGCAAGTTCTGGTGAGCAACGACGACGGCGTGGAGGCTCCGGGTATCCGGATTCTCGCCGGACGTCTGGGCGAGTTCGGCACGGTGACCGTGGTCGCCCCGGACCGCGACCGGTCGGGGGCGAGCAATTCGCTCACCCTCGATGCGCCCATCCGTGCGCAGCGCATGGACAACGGCTTCTATCGCGTGGCCGGTACGCCCACCGACTGCGTGCATCTCGCCTTGTCCGGCCTGCTCGAGCACACCACCGACATCGTCGTGTCGGGCATCAACAACGTCGCCAACCTGGGCGACGACGTCATCTATTCCGGTACGGTCTCGGCGGCGATGGAAGGCCGGTTCCTCGGCCTGCCGGCCATCGCGGTCTCGCTGGTCACGGGCGAGGGCACGGGCCGTCACTTCGATTCGGCCGCCAGCGCCGTGATCATGCTGATGCAGCGCCTGGTCGTCGATCCCCTGCCGGCCGACACCATCCTCAACGTCAATGTGCCCGACCTTCCGTGGGACGCGATACGCGGTTTCGAGGTCACCCGCCTGGGGCGCCGTCATCGCGCCGCGCCGGCCATTCGCACTGAAGACCCGCGCGGTCGCCCCCTGTGGTGGATCGGCCCGCCGGGCGAGATCGACGACGCCGGCCCCGGTACGGATTTCGACGCGGTGCGCCGTGGCTATGTGTCGGTCACGCCGATCCACACCGACCTCACGCGCTTCCAGGCGCTGGAAAAAGTCAGCAGCTGGATGCTGGCGCTTTCCTCGGCGATGGACAGCGAGGAGGCCGCCTGACATGGTGAACCTGCACGCTCTTCCAGCCTCGGCCCTGCGCGGCGAAGGCATGACTTCCCAGCGCGCACGGGATCGCCTCGTCACCAAGCTGGTCGAGGAAGGCATTCGCGACGAGCGCGTGCTGGAGGTCATCCGCCAGCTGCCACGTCATCATTTCATCGACCAGGCGCTGCATTCGCGCGCCTACGAGAACACCGCGCTGCCGATCGGCCACGGCCAGACCATCTCGCAGCCGTGGATCGTCGCCCGCATGACCGAGGCGCTGATCGAGCGCGAGGTACCCGGGCGTGTCCTCGAGATCGGCACCGGCTCCGGCTACCAGGCCGCCGTGCTCGCGGGCATCGTGCCCACGGTGTACACCGTGGAGCGCATCGAGGAACTGCTGCGCCAGGCGCGCCGCCGTTTCCGCCAGCTGGGCATCGAGAACCTCCGCTCCCGTCACGACGACGGCAAGCTGGGCTGGGAATCCGACGCACCGTTCGACGCCATAATCCTTACCGCCGCGGGCGACCGCGTGCCGACCAAACTGCTCGACCAGCTGCGGCCGGGTGGGGTGCTGGTGGCTCCCGTGGGCGGCCCGAGCCAGCAGTTGCTGGTGCGGCTGCGCAAGGGCGACGACGGCACGGTGGTCCGCGAGGAACTGGGGCCCGTGAGTTTCGTGCCGCTGCTCGGCGGCATCGGCTGATGCCGTCACACCACAAGGGAAACCGCTGAATGCGGATGTTTTCGTCGCTTTACGAACGCGCCATCGTCTGGGCGCGCCATCGTCACGCCGTTCGCTACCTGGCGGGCCTGTCCTTCGTCGAGGCTTTCATCTTCCCGGTGATGCCCGAGGTGATGCTGGCGCCGATGATGCTGGCGGAACCGCGCAAGGCGTTTCGCTACGCGAACTGGAGCCTGCTGTTCTCGCTGCTCGGTTCGCTGGTCGGCTACATGCTGGGACATTTCGCCTTCGAGGCGCTGAAGCCGCTGCTCGATTCGATGCACCTGCTGGCGCCGATCATGCGCGGCGTGGAAAACCTGCAGAAGGACATGGCGTCGCATTCGTTCGGCCTCTACATCGTCCTGGCGATGGCCGCGCTGCAGCCCGTGGTGCCGATGAAGTTCGTCACCTGGGCGTCGGGCATCGTCGGCGTGCCGCTGCTGCCGTTCCTGGTCTGCATGCTGGTCGGGCGCGGCAAGCGTGTCTGGCTGCTGGCCCTGCTCATCCGTATCTTCGGCGAGCGTGCCGAAAAGATGCTCCGTAAACACATCGAGTGGATAGGCTGGGCTGTTATCGTGGCCGTCGTCCTCCTGGCCTTGTGGTGGTTCCTGCTGCGATGAACGACCGAGAAAGGAAATCCGCGATGTCCATGCTCCGTCCGCTGGCCCCGGCCGTCGTGCTCGGCGTGGCCGTGGTCCTTTCCGCCTGCACGCCCACCAGTTCCGTCGTGGTAACGCGTGCACCAGGCAGCTATACCTCGTCGTCGTCGAACGCTCCGTCGCCGCCGCCCCCGCCCGGCGGCAGCTACCGGGTGGTGAAGGGCGACACGCTCTACAGCATCGCTTTCCGTAACAAGGTCGATTTCCGCGACCTGGCCGGCTGGAACAACATCGCCTCGCCGTTCACCATCTGGCCGGGACAGGACCTACGCCTGTCGCCGCCGGGCCATGACGGCGGCAAGCCGGCACCGGCCCATGCCACGGCACCGGTGATCGCCGCGGTACCGACGCCTGCCGGTCATCCGGCCCATGTGGCGCCGCCCACCGGTACGCCGGTGGCCTCCGCGCCACCTGCCGCGTTGCCTCCCGGTACGGTGTCGCCCGCTACCGCGCCGCCCCTCCCACCGGTGGGCGCCGCGGCCGCCACGGCAGCGTCTTCCGTGCCGGCCCCCGCGACCACGACCAACACCCCGGTCGTCGTCGCTGGCAAGCCGGCCGAGTCGGTCGTGCCGCCCCCGACCGCCCCGGCCACCGCGCCGGCACCGGTGGAAAACCCGCCGGCCGCCACGCCCATCGTCGCCAGCGGCGCCACCCGCAGTGCCGGCGGCATCAACTGGCGCTGGCCGGCCGACGGCACGCTGATCAAGAAGTTCGCCTCGGGCGACGCCATTCCCGGTATCGAAGTCGCCGGCAAGGCCGGCGACCCCGTGCGCGCCGCCGCCGATGGCGTGGTCGTCTACAGCGGCAACGGCCTGGTCGGCTACGGCGAGCTGGTCATCATCAAGCACAGCGACAGCTTCCTCTCTGCCTACGGCCACAACCGCAAGCGACTGGTCAAGGAAGGCGAAAAGGTGAAAGCCGGCCAGTCCGTGGCCGAGATGGGTTCATCCGGCGCCACGCGCGACGAACTGCAATTCCAGATTCGCCGCGACGGTAACCCCGTCGACCCCCTGCAATACCTGCCGCAGAAATAATCCCCGCGCCACGCGCACCCGAATCCAACGGCGGTTGTAGGAGCGCACGATGTGCGCGATCAGGGCATGCCGGGGTGGTCGGGCAATGCGGGCGGGGGTAGGGGGGGGGGCGCGTCGCCGCTTCGTTGGCTTTTCGCGAACATCGTGCGCTCCTACGGGCGGCATTAGGCGGCCGCGCGGCGTTAGGAGGCGTGTTTTAGGGTGCGGGTTTCGAAGGCCTGGAGATGGGCGTAGGCCACCTCAAGCATGGGCGCGGCCAGACCCGCCTCGCGTGCCCGCCGCAGCATGTCGCCGACCAGATGATCCGCTTCGACGCGTTGGCCCGACTCGAGGTCGCGCAGCATCGAGGCGGTGACGGGCGAGCCTTCCTGCGTGAAGGTTTTCCACGCTACCGAGCGCGCGGCATCGGGTACCGGATGGCCGGCGTCGCGCGCTACCGCCAGGCATTCCTCGTACAGGCGACCCATCAGCTCGCCGCCGTCGTTCGTGGCGAGGATGTCGCCGACGGCGGCGCGAAACAGGCATGTGGCGCCGGCGAGGGTGGTGATGAAGGTGAACTTGGCCCAGAGGGCGCGCTGGATATCGCTTGCGTGGACATGATCCACACCCGCCGCGGCAAAGGCCTGCGCGATGGCCGCGCAACGGCCGTCGTGCGGCTGGCCGTCGCGTTCGCCAAAGGTCACCGAAGCGCCGCTGCCCAGGTGGAGGATATCGCCCTCGGGGCCCTTGGTCGCGCTGATGAAGCACAGGCCGCCCAGGACCTGGTCCGGCCCGAAGCGGCTGTCCAGCGCCGGGTAGTGCGCGAGCCCGTTGAGGATCGGCAGGATGACCCTCCGTTCGCCGACCGCGGGATCGATGGCTTCGATCGCCGAGTGCAGGTCGTAGGCCTTGCAGGAAACCAGCACCACGTCGAAGGCGCCGGCGTCGCCGACGGTCGCGGCCGTGGTGGTTCGCACGGCCAGCGTGGCGTCGCCGAAAGGACTCCGAATGGTCAGCCCCCGAGCGGCCAGCGCAGCTTCCCGCTCGGGGCGGACCAGGAAGGTGACATCCGCACCGGACTGGGCCAGGCGGCCCCCGAAGTAGCCGCCGGTCCCGCCAGCGCCGAGGACCAGCCAGCGCATGGGATCAGCCCGCCGGAAGGATGAAGGCGGCCAGGACCTTGCGACCCTCGCCGGCCAGCAGGCTGTAGGTGCGCGCGGCGGAGCCGTTGGTCATCGCCTCCACGCCGATGCCCTTCTTCAGCAGGCCGGCCATGAAGGCGGCCGGCGGAAACACCTGGCGCTCGCCGGTGCCCAGCAGCACCAGTTCCGGGGACAGGGCCACGAACGTCGCAACATCGTCTGCGGAAAGCTGGCTGGCATCGGTGATAGCCCAGTTCTCCACCACCTGCTCGGGAGTCAGCAGCAGGCTGCGGTGGAAATCCCGATCGACGATGGTGACCGTATCGGCGCCCACGCGGCGGACGAAGAGATACTCACCCGGGTGTTCGAACGACAGGTCCATGCTGGTTTACCGGGGCAGGGCGAGCTTCGGGTCCTGCTCGTTTCGACGGAACAGGACGACGATGTGGCCGATTTCCTGGACGTTCTCGGCACCGGTCTGGCCGGACAGGAAGGCGATCTGGGCCTGGCGCTCGTCCTTGTCGCCGCCGGAAAGCTTGACCTTGACCAGCTCGTGGATATCCAGGGCCTGGGCCAGTTCCTTCGCCACGGCCTCGGTCGCGCCCTTGTTACCGAGCAGGATGACCGGTCGGAGATCGTGGGCGAGACTGCGGAGGTAGCGGCGCTGTGTAGGGGAAAGCGACATTGCGTTCAGGTTCGATGTGCGGCGGACAGGTGGCAAAGGGTATCATGCAAGGCCTGCTCCTTATTAAGTATCCGGTCGAAAGCCCATGGCACGCAGCAAGACCAGCTCCCGTTGGCTGAAAGAGCACTTCGACGATCCCTACGTCAAGAAGGCTCAGGCCGAGGGTGCCCGCTCGCGCGCCATCTACAAGCTCGAGGAACTGATCGAGCGCGACCGCCTGATCAAGCCGGGCATGACCGTGGTCGACCTCGGGGCAGCCCCCGGCGGCTGGTCGCAGCTGGCCCGCCAGCGCATGGGCGACACCGGCAAGGTGATCGCCTTGGACATCCTGCCCATGGCCAGCCTGGCCGGCGTGGATTTCATGCAGGGCGATTTCCGTGAGGAAACGGTACTTCGCGAACTGGAAACCATGCTCGAAGGTCATAAGGTCGATCTTGTCCTCTCCGACATGGCCCCCAATATGTCCGGTGTGGCACTGGCCGACCAGATCCGCGCGATGGACCTGTGCGACCTGGCCCGGCAGTTCAGTCTCGACTGGCTCAAGCCGGGAGGGTCGTTCCTGGTGAAGCTGTTCCAGGGCGTGGGATTCGACGAGTACCTCAAGACCTTGCGCGCTGACTTCAGTCGCGTGACGATGCGTAAACCGAAAGCCTCCCGCGCTCGTTCGCCGGAGGTGTATGCACTGGCGACCGGGCTCAAATCCGCGTCCCGGCAACCAGGCGAGAACCGCGCATGAATGAGATGGCAAAAAATCTGTTGCTCTGGCTGATCATCGCGGTGGTCCTCCTGACCGTGTTCCAGACCTTCAACCCGCACAGTGGTTCGTCGCAGGACATGTCCTACACGACCTTCGCCCAGCAGGTGGATAACGGGAACGTCGCCAGCGGCACGATCACCTCCACGGCGCCGCCCACCATCACGGGCAAGCTGAAGGACGGCGGGGCGTACCGCACGGTGGTCCCCGTGGTCGGCCTTTCCTCCAGCGATCTGGTCAAGCAGATGCGCGACAAGGGCGTCGAGCTTCGCCAGGAGCCCGCCGACAACGGCTTCTCGCTGCTCGGCCTGGTCTTCAACTGGCTGCCCATCATCATCTTCGTGGCCGTGCTTATCTGGTTCATGCGCCAGATGCAGGCCGGCTCCGGCGGTCGCGGTGCCATGAGCTTCGGGCGTTCGCGCGCCAAGCTGCAGGGCGAAGACCAGGTCAAGGTCAACTTCAACGACGTCGCGGGCTGCGACGAGGCGAAGGAGGAAGTCGGTGAACTGGTCGAGTTCCTGCGCGACCCCGGCAAGTTCCAGAAACTCGGCGGCAAGATCCCCCGCGGCGTGCTGATGGTCGGTCCTCCGGGTACCGGCAAAACGCTGCTGGCCAAGGCGATCGCCGGCGAAGCCAAGGTGCCGTTCTTCTCGATCTCCGGTTCGGATTTCGTCGAGATGTTCGTGGGCGTCGGCGCCAGCCGCGTCCGTGACATGTTCGAGCAGGCCAAGAAGCACGCCCCCTGCATCATCTTCATCGACGAGATCGACGCCGTCGGCCGCCATCGTGGCGCCGGCATGGGTGGCGGTCACGACGAGCGCGAGCAGACCCTCAACCAGCTGCTGGTCGAGATGGACGGCTTCGAGGGTACCGAAGGCATCATCGTCATCGCCGCCACCAACCGTCCCGACGTGCTCGATCCCGCGCTGCTGCGTCCGGGTCGCTTCGACCGCCAGGTGGTCGTCGGCCTGCCCGACGTCAAGGGTCGCGAGCAGATCCTCAAGGTGCACATGCGCAAGGTGCCCACGGCCACCGACGTGGAGGCCATGGTCATCGCGCGCGGCACGCCCGGTTTCTCCGGTGCGGACCTTGCCAACCTCGTCAACGAGGCCGCGTTGTTCGCTGCCCGCGAGAACGCCCGCGAAGTGCGCATGAGCCACCTGGATCGTGCCCGCGACAAGATCCTCATGGGTGCCGAGCGCCGCTCGATGGCCATGAACGACGAGGAAAAGAAGCTCACCG
Organism: Luteibacter sp. ME-Dv--P-043b; assembly: GCF_030209605.1. Classification (NCBI taxonomy): domain Bacteria; kingdom Pseudomonadati; phylum Pseudomonadota; class Gammaproteobacteria; order Lysobacterales; family Rhodanobacteraceae; genus Luteibacter; species Luteibacter sp. ME-Dv--P-043b. The sequence continues at coordinate 145,286 of NZ_JARVRT010000001.1, read as the reverse complement.
CCTATCACGAGGCCGGCCACGCCATCATTGGTCGCCTGGTGCCCGAGCACGATCCCGTCTACAAGGTCACCATCATCCCGCGCGGCCGTGCGCTCGGCGTCACCATGTACCTGCCCGAGGGCGACCGGTACAGCCTGAACAAGGTGGCGATCGAATCGCAGCTGTGCTCGCTGTACGGCGGTCGCGTGGCGGAGGAGGTGATCTTCGGCCATGACAAGATCACCACCGGCGCGTCCAATGACATCGAGCGCGCCACGAAGATGGCACGCAACATGGCGACCAAGTGGGGCCTGTCCGACGAGCTGGGTCCGGTCATGTACGGCGAGGAAGAAGACGAGGTCTTCATCGGTCGCTCGGTGACGCAGCACAAGAGCGTCTCCAACGAGACCGCGCGCAAGATCGACGAAGTGGTGCGCACCATCCTCGATCGCGCCTACGCGCGCAGCAAGGAGCTGCTCACGACCAACATCGACAAGCTGCACATCATGGCCGAGGCCTTGTTGCTGTACGAAACCATCGATGCGCGACAGATCGACGACATCATGAACGGTCGCGAGCCGGGTCCTCCGGCCGACTGGCAGAAGCCGGGCTCCACGCCCCCGCCGCCTCCGCCGCGCGGTGACGCCGGTGCGGCGCCGGACAAGGTCGGCAATCCCGCTACACAGATCTGATCGAAGAAGGCGGCCTCCGGGCCGCCTTCGCGTATCGGAGGTCGGGCCGGCGCCTTGATTTGGCATGCGGGCGAGGGCGCATTCGGACGACTAATTGAACGTTGCGTTATCCGGTTACGAAAAAAGTTTCAGAAAAGTGTTGACGCACAGCCTCGATATCTGAATAATTCCGCTTCTCGGCACGGCGCTAACGACTCCCAACGTTATCGCCGGGGTCAACGTTTCAAAGTGTGCGCCCGTAGCTCAGTTGGATAGAGTACCAGGCTACGAACTTGGTGGTCGGGAGTTCGAATCTCTCCGGGCGCACCATCTTTAAGCAGAAAGCCGACGCGTCAGCGCGACGGTAGCGATAGTTGAAAGTGTGGTGTGTTCATACGGATTGACGGGCTTGAGTTAGACCCGTAACATTTGAAGGCTTCAACCCGGTATATGGGGCTGTCGCTTAGAAGTTCGGGGTATAGCTCAGTCTGGTAGAGCGCCAGCTTTGGGAGCTGGATGTCGGGGGTTCGAATCCCTCTGCCCCGACCAATGGCGTTCTACGTACAGTGCCTGCGCCTGTAGCTCAACCGGATAGAGCATCGGCCTTCTAAGCCGACGGTTGCAGGTTCGATTCCTGTCGGGCGCGCCAGAACGTGTTTTATGGTGGGCGTAGCTCAGCTGGTTAGAGTACCGGATTGTGATTCCGGATGTCGTGGGTTCGAGTCCCATCGTCCACCCCACTTACAACGTGGTTTGCGAGTTTAAAACGGGCCGTTAGCTCAGTTGGTAGAGCAGTTGACTCTTAATCAATTGGTCGTAAGTTCGAATCTTACACGGCCCACCAATTTGAATCAGGCACTTAGAGCAATCTAGGTGCCTTTTTTTATGGTCTTGCTTCATCAGTCGCTCGCGAACTTCCGGGCCAGACAGGATGCCCGATGCCCGTGTTCCAACGATCCTCGTCACACCGTTCCCGCTTTGCGTTGCCCGCCTGGCTGCTGGCCGTCGCCGTCGCCCTCTACATCCTGCTGGTGCTCAACCGCAGTCTCTGGGCGGAAGTGCATGAAGCGCTGTCCGCATCGCGAGGCGCGGTCGGGTTCGGCGCGCTGGGGGTGGCCGTCTATTGCCGCCTGATCGGCAATCTTGCCCTGACCATCGCGCTGGTGACCTGGCCGCGCATCGGTAAGCCGCTGCTGGCGCTGCTGATCGTCGTCTCCGCGGCCAGCGCCTACTACGCGCAGACCTTCGGCGTGCGCCTCAACGAAGAAATCATCCAGAGCATCTTCGAGACGCAGCGCGCCGAAGCCATGGCGATGATCACCCCCGGCTCGGTGGGCTGGATCGCCCTGTTCGGCGTGCTGCCTGCAGTGCTCGTCCTCGTCGTGCCGCTGCGCTTTGCCCGCTGGCAGCGAGATCTCGGCTGGCGAGCCATCGTCATGTGCGTCGCTGCCGCGCTACTGCTCGTGCCGCCCCTGCTGGTCGGTCGCACGTACGTCTACTTCGAGCGCAACCACCGCACGCTGTACGAGGTATTCAACCCGTACGCGGCGCTCAGCGGCACGTTCCACTACCTGCAGCGTGACGTGTTCCGCCGCAAGACCACCATGACGCCGATCGGCACCGACGCCACGTTGGCACCGAACGCCGCGATGGCAGCGCGCAAGCGGATCGTCGTGCTGGTGGTGGGGGAGACCGCGCGCGCCGAGAACCAGTCGTTGCAGGGTTACGCACGCGACACCAATCCCGAGATGAGGCGCGCGGGCGTGACGTACTTCACCGATGCATGGTCGTGTGGCACGGCCACCACCGTGTCGGTGCCCTGCATGTTCTCGAACATGACGCGGGAGAAGTTCGACAAGCCCGTGGCCAAGGCGCACTGGAACGTGTTGGACGTGCTGCAGCATGCCGGTGTGGATGTGTTCTGGCGCGACAACGACGAGGGCTGCAAGGACGTGTGCCTGCGGGTGCCCAACGACGACGTCACCAACGACAAGGTAGCCGGGCTGTGCAACGCCGACGGCTGCCTCGACGAGGTGCTGTTGGCCGACCTGCCGGCGCGCCTGGCACATACGCGTTCGCCGGCGCTGCTGGTGCTGCACATCAAGGGCAGCCACGGGCCGGCGTACTTCCAGCGCTATCCCGCCGCGTTCAACGTGTTCAAGCCCGGATGCGATACCGCGGAGGTGCAGACATGCACCTATGCGCAGACGGTGGCCAGCTACGACAACACCATCCTCTACACCGACCACATCCTGGGTCGCGTGGTGGATGCACTGAAGGCGGCGCCCGAGGTCGATAGCGTCATGATGTACCTGTCCGATCACGGCGAGTCGCTGGGCGAGAACGACGTCTACCTGCACGGCGCCGATTGGGACACCGCACCCAGTCAGCAGAAGCATATCCCGATGCTGATGTGGTTCTCGCCGGGGTGGGTGCGCGATGCCGGCGTCCGCATGGCATGCCTGGACCAGCGACGCGTACAGCCGTCGAGCCAGGACAACCTGTTCCATACCCTGCTGGGTTTCTTCGACACCCGCACGAGCGTGTATGTGCCTGCGCTCGATCTGCTGGCCGGCTGTCGCGGCTGACCCGTGCCGATGGGCCCGATTCACGCCATCTTCGTGACACCGCCAGGCCCTGTCGCCCGTCCATGATTCGACCACGTTGACCGCCAGGTCGCACGGCGTGCGGGCGGATGCGGTCGGGCTTCATCATCAGGGGGTTCGCATGAAACGTTGGATCGTGGTTTTTCTTCTGTCGCTCCTGCCGGCGGTGACGCCTGCGGCCGAGCCGGTCTGGCAACCCGCGCGTGGTCTCACGCAGATGCCGCTGTGGCCGGACGCACCACCGTCATCGCCTGCGCCCCCGGGTCCGGAATACGTGTCTACGGGCAGCGATCTCATCGGTGGCAAGACGGTCACGGCGATCCATAACGTCTCGATACCGACGATCACGGTCTATCCGCCCTCGGCACCAGGCAACGGCACGGCCGTACTGGTGATTCCCGGCGGCGGGTTCTCGATCCTGGCCATGGACCTGGAAGGTACCGAAGTATGCGACTGGCTCGTGAAGCGGGGCGTCACCTGCGTGCTGCTGAAATACCGCATCCCTAGTGCACCCTACGACTGGACCTGCGACTGCCGCCCGCATAACTTCGCGCTGTCGGTGCCGTCCTACCAGGACACGCAGCGGGCGATGCGGCTGATCCGTTCGCACGCCACGGCCTGGCATGTCGATGCAGGCAAGGTCGGCGTACTGGGGTTTTCGGCGGGTGGTTTTCTGGTCGCCGAGGCAAGTACGAATTTCCGGCGCCGGGTCTATCGTGCTGTCGATGAGGCCGACACGCTCAGCGCGCGACCGGACTTCGCTGTGGGCATCTATCCGGGGCACCTGACCGCCGACCGGGTCACGCTCAATCCCACGGTACGTGTGCCGAAGGATGCGCCGCCCACGTTCCTTCTCCAGGCGGAGGACGATCATGTGGACGGGGTGGATCAGGTGTTGGTGTACTACCGGGCGCTCAAGGAGGCAGGCGTGCAGGCGGAGCTGCATGTCTACCCGCTCGGTGGTCATGCGTTCGGGCTGCGACCGACGGCCGAGCCGATTACACGGTGGCCCGCCCTGGTCGACACGTGGATGGAAAGCATCGGGATGCTTCCGTCTTCAGGAAAATGACCCTTTGGGGGAGTGACCTTGCGTAGGTCATGGGGTCCAGGCGTCCGGACGATGTCGCGTTGCCAATCGTCTGGTGGACCTCGGCCCGGCGGCACCCTAGAATGGCGCCGCGGGCGAGAGTGGCGGAATTGGTAGACGCACCAGATTTAGGTTCTGACGGCCTTGGTCGTGGGGGTTCGAGTCCCCCCTCTCGCACCAGTCCACATCCAACAAGATCATAGAGTTAGCGCTTGTTGACTCGTCAAGTAAATGATCTTCTGCGCGTGTTTTGTCCTTGGATGGTCAAACGGATTGGATTCAACACGCAGCACTTGCCGCTTGGCGAAGCCGATGAACACTCTGTGCCGCGCTCGATAGCTGCTTCGTCTGCAAGTGCGTGTAGATGTCAGTGGTAGCGATGGAGCTGTGTCCCAGCCATTCCTTGACGATCTTCAGGTCGACGCCGCTCTCCAGAAGGCGGCTCGCACAGGTGTGGCGGAGCGAGTGGATGACGCAGTCGCGGTGCTTGATGCCGGCAGCGACGCGGGCACGGGACCAGATGTCCTGCGCGCGGCGGTCGTCCAGGTCTTTGAAGGGGCCTTCGGGTACCCCCTTGCACGCCTTCAGCGCTTCGGCGCACGTCTCGGTCATCGGCACGCTTCGCTGACGCCCGGTCTTGAGGTCTTCGTGGCGGAACAGTTCGATCATTCCGCCCCTCTCGCCTCGCGGGAAGTCCAGTTCGGTCCACAGGAGTCCCAGGGCCTCGCTGAGGCGCATGCCTGACTCCACGAGTACCACGAACAGGAGGTGGTGCCGGTGCGCATCCAGCTTGCGCGGGTGGCCTCCCTGAGCGTCTGGACGTGCCTTGTCGAGGTCGAGCACGGCTTGGAAGATGGCTCGTTCGTCAGCGGCGTCCATGAAGTAGCCTCGACCCTTGCGCTTCTTCACGCTCTTCACCTTCGGGAAGGCGTTGGGAGCGTCCGGCCAGTGATCCTCCAGCGCTACGTTGAACATGCGCCGGAGGCAGGCCAGGTGGTTGTTGACGGTCGCACCCGAGAGGGTTTGACCAGGTCGGTTGGCGCCAGGCAGCGGCTTCGCCATGAGCCCGTTCGTGAGCTTCTGCACCGCGTGGTAGTCGATGGAGGCGAGCGGCGTGTCCCCGCCTAGAATCTCCTCGATGGCCCGGCAGTTCCGAGCGTACTCGGCGTGTGCCTTGATGCCCTGCCACACCGTGGGGGACTTCAGGCACCGATCGAAGGCTTCCTTCAGGGTGAGGCCACCCTCGGCGCGGATCGCCGCCTTGTGGCGGTTCGTACCTCCGCCTGTAACGAGCGCGACCACGTCAGCTTGGGTCATCAGGGGATTGCGATGGAGCGCCTCGATGATCTCGGACTCCTTACGCAGCGCGAGGGTCTTGTCGCGGGTTCCCGAAGAGACCACCACGCGGCGGCCGGCAACCTGGACGCGGATCATGTAGTAGCGACGGTCGGCCTCGCCGGGCTTCAGCGTGCCTTTGAGAGTTACGGGCATGTGTGGTCTCCAGAAAAGAAAAACCCGCCTCTAGGGCGGGTTTAAGGTTGAACTGCTGGGTGCGCTTACTTGAGCGCTGACGCCAACAATCGGTTGAGCTTGGCCGTTAGTTCTTTCGCGAACTCCTCGCCTTCAGGGGTCAGGCCCACCACGTTGACTCGGTTGTCGGATTCAAGCGGTTGAAGGTTCACGACGGGCAGTAGCGGTGACTGCACGACGCCCTGGCGCTTACCGCGCAGGTAGCGAAGCTGTCGGGACAAGACAGCTTCGTCGACGCCACCGAGCGTCTGCGCCACCTCAGGCTGCGTCGCGCCGGGCTTCTCGATCACGGCCAAGAGCGCCGCAAGGTTGGCGACGGTGAATTGGGGGTTGGCCTCCAGAGCCACCCGCGTGTGCTGAAGCAGCACCCTCAGGATGTGGGCGGCCTGCTTCGAGGTCAGGGAGGTCATCACATGTCCTAATCGGCGGGAGCGGTCCGCGCGAAATGTATAGCATTACGAGTCCACAAGCGACAACTGCGCTTGATGGTCCAGTCCGGTTGATCCAGAACTGACCTCTTCGGAACTCTTCGATGATCCCCACGGACACGCGGGGGAGGCGAGGAAGCAGGTGAGCAAGAAGCGCATGCAGCATGGCATTTCCCAAGGATTACGTTGCAATTTGTTGTTGTGAAAGCAGTGTGTAGATTCTTGCGAGACGCTGCAATGTGCCCAATTCGTCACCTTCTGACCGTCTACGCCAGGAGCTGCCGTGCAGCGGATTCCAGGGCTTCCTCGGGGCTCGCGTCGGCGGCCTCGTCGAGCGCTTCGTTGAGCCTGTCCCAGAGGGAAAACGGGCTCATCACGAGCCCGCCCGGTTGATGACGTACAGCCAGCCGGCGAAGCAGGCGACGTAGATGGCGGCGTAGACCTTCAGGAGCACAATGGAGTCCGTGAAGGACAGCGCGAATCCTGCGACCGCGAGTGCGGCCATGAGGATGGAGATGGGTGGTGGAAAGCGGTTGGGCTTGGACATTCAGATTCCCCCTGTAGGAACCCAGCGAGCGGTGCGGTCTCGCTGGGCATTGAGATTAGGCGGCGTTCGTCTCGCAGAACGAGATCGGCTTCAGAGGGCGGCCAGGAAGGCGGCATCGAGTCCGTTGGAGGCCGCCAACCGCTGGAGACCGGCCCGCCACTCGTGCGGCCACCAGGAGTCGTGAATGCGCTGAAGTCCCACCACCAGCTCTGCGTGAGCACGCGGTACCAGCCTTCGGTCGAGCAGCGAGAGCCATCCGTAGCCGACGTTGAACTTCGTCAAGCCCTCAGCTTCAGCGTCGGACATGAGAGAGCCGGCCGCGCAGGCGCCCGCCTTGCCGCGATAGGCGCAGTTCGTGTCGACCTGGCACCGCTCGTTCTGCTTCAGCAGGTGCTTGGCGACGTGCTCGAACACCTCTTGGGCCGATGCGGTCGGCAGGGAGGCGAGGGTGATCGTCCAGGCGAGGTCGTGCTCTTGGGCCAAGTCGCGCAATTCGCGTTCCCAAAACTCAGGCTTGAAACGGTCGTGGATTCCCTGGAGGGACCGGATGAGGTTGGGATGAGCATCCGGAACTATTCCCCTGAAGGAGAGCTGCCACCAGGCTTTCTCCTCCATGTCGGAGATGTATTCGTCGTCGCCGATCAGGCACCCAGCGGCGCACATGAGTCCGTCGTGGCTGCGATAGGCGCAGATGGGGCCGGTAGGGCGCAGCTTCGACTGTTTTCCCTGCCGCAGCATGTGATCGCGGACCTGGTCAAAGACCTGCTGGGCCGTGGCGGACGCGAGGGTGGCGAGAGTGATACGCATGGGTCAGACCTCCGGGTCGAGGGGCAGGGTGGAGACGATGCGGAGGCCACGGACGTACGCCTGGTTCTCGGCGTGCAGCTCGGCGGCCTTCAGGGATTCAGCCTTGACGCTTTCGCCCCACTTGCGGCCCTCGTGTTCGAAGGTCGTGACGTAGGAGCTGAGTGCGGTTCTTGCGGTGGACGTGCGAGCCATGAGGGTTCCTTACGGGTCGTTGGGCATGAAAAAGCCGCCTCGGGGGCGGCTGGTGGGTGCGTTTTTGTAGAGCTAGCGAAACCTATCGGCGTACACTCATGCCTCCGACAAGGGGGGCGGGAACCATGAGCTACGCACAGCCGCAGTATTCGCGAAAGCAGGTTGCACGCGCTGGCGAAGTATTACGAAGGCTCTATGACCCTTCTAACGACTTCAACGACGCGTTCGATGCACTTTTGCCGGATGCGTTTAAAGTCCTGAGTAATTGGCGCTCATCTCATGGCTTCCCGCTCAATACACTCACCGTCAGTCTTAAAAAGCATGCGCGCGTTGTGTCTGATAACGCGGTTGTGGTGCAGCGGTTGAAGCGCCTGTGGTCGATCATGGCAAAGCTGGAGAGAGAGACTGGCATGTCTCTCTCGCGAATGCAGGACATAGGCGGATGTCGCGCCGTTATGCCGAATGTGCAGGCGGTCTACGCCCTCCGGGACCGACTCATTCGTTCGTCCATGCGGCACGAACTGCGCAGGCATACGGATTACATCGCGAATCCGAAGACCTCAGGCTATCGCGGGATACATCTTATATACCTCTACAAGAGTGACCGTAGCCAGGTTTACAACAACCTGAGCATCGAAGTTCAAATACGCTCTCGTCTACAGCATGCATGGGCCACGGCGGTAGAGACTGTAGGCACCTTTCTCCAGCAATCGTTGAAAGCTAGTCAGGGTTCGGCCGAGTGGCTAGAATTTTTTGAAGTCGTCTCGCGTGCTCTGTCCTTTATTGAGGACGTTGTTCCGCTCCCCGACGTGCCACGCATTCACGAAATCTTTGGGCGAGTCCAAGAGCTAAGCCGTGCCTTGAACGTTCGGCAGGTGTTGGATCAGTACGGACGTGCACTTCAGAGCACGACCGAAAATGGCCCCCAGGATGCTGCTTATTACTTGCTAACCCTTCTTCCTGAGAAACACACACTCACTATTCAGAGCTATACAGTGGCTCAGCTCACTGAGGCTAACGAGCGGTACACTGCGACCGAGCAGGCGTTATCCGATATTCCTGGTGCTCAGGTAGTCTTGGTCAGTGCCGAGTCGCTAGCCGCGCTGCGTAGTGCTTACCCCAACTACTTTCTCGACACCGATTTATTCATCGAGGCGCTAACGGCCATCGAGCAGAATGATCTCTTGTAAGCCACAGGAAGAGACGCAGCCGTTGTTTTGATGCCGACGCGTATCGCCTTAATCAGCTCCAGAACGCGTAGACGGTACCGTCGAACTCTACCAGCGACACATCGCCGGCGAGCTTCATATCCCGCAGGTACGCTTCGTAATCAAAGTAGCTCCGCAGGTTTTCGGGCATTTCATTGAGCACGCCGGCATCGTCAAGGTACCGCTCGACCCAATCGAGTTCGCTAGCAGCCTCCCCGGCGTACTTGTCTTCGAAATCCTCGTGGATGAAGTTGGACACGCCACGGTCCTCGACCCAGGCGCGGAAGGCGTCGCCGTGTTCCTCAACGCCCTTTGCGAACTCCAGGAGATCATCAAGGTCCGGGTGTTCCCCGAAGGATGCGGGGATGCCGTCGTAGTCGTGCACGGCCCATTCCTCGGCGCTGGGATTGTCGTCCGTCGCGAACTCGTGGCCACCACATTCGGGGCACTCCCAGTCGGTGCTGCCGTCCTCGGCATCCGTATGCAGACACCTGACGCACTCGCGGACCTGGACGGTCACGTTGGGGTGCTTGGAGTTCCTGAGGAGGCGCGCGATCTTCGCGTCGACCTTCGAGCGTTCCATGTCGCCGTCGAGGGCGATCCAAACGCCGTGCATGTGCCCGTTGTTGTAGTCGCTTAGACTGGCGACGTAGATGCGGGTGTCGGTCATGACTGCACGCTCCTGTCAAACTCAGCGAGAAGCTCCCGCGCCGATACCATGTCGTTAGCGATGGTGTCGCCTTCCTCGTATGGAATCAGGCTTTCGATGTCTTCAACGAGGCACCCGAGGGCGCTCGCCATGCGGCGCAGTAACGTGTGGTCCATGGTCAGAACTCCCTGCCTATCTGGTAGGCGATGAAATGGCGGCCCGCGTGTGGCCCCTCGTTGACGCAGGCGAACCGCACAGGGCTCTCACGCGACGAGGCGAACAACGGGCCTTCGATGTGGACGACGTGACACCGGGCGTACTTGCGCACGGCGTCGAAGATGGAATCAGCGACTACGATGCGGCTCGGCTTTCGGCCGGCGCACAGTTCTGCGACGCGGAAGGCGTGCATGTGACCCCCCTGAACGCGGGCAACAAAAAACCCGCCAGTGCGGCGGGTTCGTTGGTGGTGCGCAGGGATCGGGTAGGGCGCTACATGGCGCTGATGATCTTCAGGAGACCCAGCGCGGCAGCGAAGACGCCCGCAGCGGCGACGAAGGGATACCAACGTGCCTCGGCGTTGATCTTCGCGGTCTCGGCCATGAGCTTACCGATCTCGGCGCGGACTTTTTCCAGCTCGTCGGGTGTCATCTGTCTTGCCTCGTCGGCCATAGCGTCCTCCTTAGGTTATCAGGGTGTGTCGTGGTGTGGCATTCGCTGCTGCCCCCTCGGTGTCCTGAAGGGGCAGGGACGAAGGTCACGGGCGCCGTGTGGCGTCCCTTGCGTTCGTTCGGACCTTGTTGCGCACGATGGCGTCACGGATGCGGGCCACGGTCTTCGGGTCGGGCGGTGTGTAGGGGATGGGCATGGCCTAGTACCCCAGCCAGCCGAGCACGTCCTCGCCCAGGTATTCCTCGCGGTCCCCGACCTCAGTCAGGAACTCGCCTTCGTCACAGCCGTGTACCCGGACCTCTGCCAAGGCGGCAGCGCGGGGCACGAGGGCTACCAGTGCTTCCTCGAAAGTCATGTGGGGCTCCTATAGCTACGGACGGTGTACCTACGGTCGCCGTAGGCGCGGTTGAGGGCCATTGATTGAGCCTGGGCGCTGCTAAGAGCGCTCCAGCGACCTTTGATCCCCTGCGTGAGGGTGTCGATTACCTGATACATGCGTGGGTGTCCTTCGGGTTCGTGGGGAGGCCGAAGCGGTCCCCGTTGGGTCTTCTGCGGTGCTTCCAGATGTCGATGGGGTGCATGAGGTTTCCTTGCGTGGCGTTGGGGAATGGCAGCGGCTTCCGAGTGCTGCCAGTGATGCCCACGGTGTCCATGGACATGACTCACACCACTTTGAAAGACGCATCCAATCAAGTAATCAGGCGCGGATCGGCGGTGAGCGTCACCGCGCCTTGGATGTTCTCTCGACCGTGCAGCCCTTGCCGGGGCAGCGCGGCCATCGCATGTTGTCAATGAGCTTGCTGTGGGTGGCCCCATTTCGGTGGCCCAGCGTCGGATTTGATAATACATCCGATTGGAAGCTTGTCAAGTCATCAAGCATCTATCCGTAGTGCAGTGCCCGGCAGGGCGGTGGCAGTTCCACCGTTCGCCGCTCGTTTCCCTCAGGGGCCAGTCGGCTAGTCCTTCGGTTCCCTTGCGGCTCCACGTTTACCCTTAGGGTGGCCCGTGGTGCCCTGTAGCTCCATCACTGCGCCGTCCGGGTGGAGGGCAGGTCGTCGGCGGTCCGTGCCGTGACTTGATGCAGATACTAGCACGGATTCGATGCTTGTCAACTCGTCAATCGAATCGGAATGGCTGGGGTCGTGTGGTGGCGCCCTGGGGCCGTGCAGGGTCGATAGGGGTCGTGATGGGCCGTGGGCAAAACGACAGATGAGAACAAACACGGACGAACACACGGCGACAGCCCGACAGGGCCAACGCGGTGCCGTCAGGGTCTCAATGGGGCTCGATAGGGGTCGAGGAGGGCCTAGGGCAAGGCCGTCAGATACGTTACATGGCGCAGGCCGTTGCGGCCCAACGCTTAGGAGGTACTAGGTGCCGCGCTGGGTGCCGCTCCCCACCCCGACACAAGGCACCGCGCAGCGTGTGTGGTCATTGACGCGGGCGTGCTGCGTGACCTGCGCGGTCATTGACGCGCCCACGGGGGGGATGTGCGCGATCTACAGACTTTGGATACCCCAACGGAAATTTCCGCTGGATATTTTACCGGGACCTAGGGACACCCATGCAGTCCGCAACTGCATCCACGCCAAGCTCTTCAGGGGACTTGGCGGCGTTCTCAGGGACGTTCGTGTACGACACGACCTGCTGCACAAGCTGCTCTGTTCGCATGGTCCCTCCGAGAGGGCGTGCAGCCAAGCGAGCTTCGACCACGGTAGCGATCTCCTTGTCCGATTTCCCTTGGAGCTTCTGGCCGGCAGCGGCTACGTACAGGCGGGCAGCATCCGTGCACCCGATGAACCTGGACTCTGTCGGGTCTTGCGCTGCGAAGGCGACGGACGGAGCGAGCAGGAGCAACAGTAGGGGGCTGGAGACGCGCATGGTGCAATGCCTGACCGAGAACGGGACAGGTGAGTATAAGTGGCAGCATAGGAGCATGGGCAGGAAGCAAGAGAACCTAAAGACTCTATAGGGGACCTATGGACTCCTGTAGATACCCCAAGGCAATCACCCCCAACCCCTTCCCCAGCCCTGCTTCGGGGTGGTGGGAGGGGGTGGTGATCCCGAGCCCTGAGACTGCCGCTCGATACCCTCCGACCCATGGTCATCTGGACGGTCTACGGCTACGGCTACGAGGGGCGCTTTGGCCTCCATGGGCGCCCCTTTGCCCGCGTGAAGCGGATCGAGGGTGGTGGCTGGGAACTGAAGTGGCTCTACGGGCCTAGCCGCTGGAGGCCCATGTACGCCCGCCTGGCGCGCACGTTGACCGATATGGCCGACAAGTACGCGATGCGGCACCGGGCGCACATCGAGGCGCAGATGCCCACCGACCCGCTCATGGTGGTCTTCAGCGACACCGAGCTGGCGGACGCCTTCTGGCCCGGTTACCGCCAGCAAGACGTCCCGCGCGGCAGGCACGTTTAGGACTTGGGTCGACTCGACAGCGCAGCGGCCCGTGCGGCCTCCGCTCGCGCCCAATCGGAGCGCATCTCGGCCACGATCTCGGGCAGGTGTTTCGCAGCGATTTCGTAGACGGCGAGGGCGGGCACCAGAAGGTACCGGACGACCAGCCAGGCCCACGGGCGGGTGAAGGCGAAGTTCATGAAGCGGTCGATCAGGGAAGAGATCATGGGGTATTCCACAGGGTGATTTCGGCGGCACGACGATTGGTCAGGCCGGTGTTCTCGCGGACGGTTCCGTCCTTCAGGGTCTCTTTGTTCCACCTGGCGAGCTGTCGAGGGACCGAGGCGTAGTCGCCCTGGTTCAGCAGGCGCAGCAGGGTGGACGACATGAAGCGAGCGGCGCCCAGGTTGAACACGAAGGAGGCCAGCACGATTCGCTGGTTGGCGGTCAGCGGGACTCGGACGAGTTGATCTACCGCGCGGCAGGCAATGAGAGCGTCGGCCGTCAGGAGCGCTCTGGAGCGGTCCTTGGTGATCTTCAGGCCCTTTACGACGTCGTGGCCGGTGTGTCCGACGCCGATGGTCCAGACACCCTTGGTGTCCTTGTATGCTACGAGCCGTTCACCCTCGACCTTCAGAAGGAAGGCGACGAGGGCAGGGGATGGGGTATCGGCGATTATTTCTCCAGGGAGTGCGGGCGGATGGGAAAGAAAAAGGCGAAATTCCTGGGCTTTCGTTCTCGTGGAAGCGGTCCGCGTGAGCTTCCCCGGTTCGTACAACTGCTGGCATAAGTGAACGCTCCGACGACCCAGCACGAGGCCCTGTACGCCATTGCGGTGATGTCGGGCGTGCTCGCGTATTGCCCGAAGCACCATGCGTACTACAGGGGCTCAGCGGCCGTTGAGGACGCTATGCCGTACTACGACCGACACCTTGGCGAGATTCGCCGCTTCTTTGGGTCGCCGGTCGCGTTCTACACAGCGTTGAAGCACGCGCGGTCGATACACCCCGAGCAGTTCTGCGCGGCTTGTACGTGCGCCGTGGGGTTCGTGTAGGGCTGTCGAAGAAACTCGGGGAGGCCCCGTCTGATAGCTGACGGGGTGAGGGGCTACCGTTATCCAATTGGAGCGTCGAGATGGAGAAGCACAGCTTGGAGCAGACCGCGCAAATTGCGGTGTCGATGTATCGAGCTGACCGTTTTGAGGAGGCTGTCGAAAAGGACAAAGGTTTTCTACGCGCCGCTAGTGCTTCCGGCGCTCTCGGTGGTGCCATCAGCGAAGTTCTTTCGGCACACCGAGAAGCCGTCGCTTCCCTATCCACGTGTATCGTCGAGCGCTATCGCTGGGTGCAACAACACTCGCTCCTGCCTAGTCGGGTTTCGGAGAAGCGGTGGATATCTTTTGCGGAGCAAGAGTCGAACAAGCTAGCGTCCATGCTACAGGCGCATACAAAGTCACTGCTTAGCAAGCACCAAGCCTTTTCCGGGAGCGCAGGTGTGCAACTGCTTAGACAGGAGGACTACGACGCACAGAACGCGAAGATGACGATGTTCGTCAAGATCAGAGAGGCGACGCAGGAGGTGAAGAAGGCTTCCTACCGCTGGTCTCTCAGACTCCTAGATCGGATCTTGATGATTGTCGTGGGGGCAGTCATCGCTGGCGTAGCTCAGCTCTATTTCAAGCGTTAGTAGTTGTCGAAGAAATTCGGAGCGGCCTGTGAATAGCCCAGGACGCTCTCTTCGAACCTGCGGTACTCCAGCTCCATGAGTTCCTCTAAGCGCCGTTCCTCCTCGCTGGACACGTCGCGGTCGAGGTACGAGGTCCAGTACGCAACGGCCATCGCCAGGGCATCCAGACGGTCGTCGTGACGCAGGGCGCCACGTTCCCGCGTGATGCGGGTGAGCTGGTGGAAGAGCTGGAACTTGGGCTCGCTCTTCTGGTCGGCTCGGAGTAGGGCGGCATCGACCACCAGGCGGTGCTGGTTCATGACCGGCTCCAGCGTATCGATTATCCGCTTCTCCTTCTGTCCGGTGCTGCGGACCTCTTCCACGGCACACGGGTAGATGCGGCGTAGCACAGGCTCCAGCAGCTTCACGAACATGCCGTCGCCAAAGTTCGACTCGACCAGGATCAGCTTGATCTTCTCGGCCCTCGCAACGTGCGCGATGTTCTCTAGGGCAGCGTCGTCGTAGCCGCCAGGGAGACCCCCAGCGCGCCTCAGGAACACCATGCCGCGCAGCATCTTGGTCACGGCGTAGCCCGTCTCGTCACCACCACGTCCCGAGGGGTCGATAGCCATGACAGAGCCCGTGAACTCCTCCATCTCCTTCGCCACGTACATCGGCCGGTACAGGCGGTCGCCCGTGAAGCCGACAGCGGGGATGTCGTTGATGGTGTGTTCCGGGGACGACGCCCACACGATCCGGATGGGGGCCACCTCACGATCGATGTCCATCGTGATGAGGTCGCTCAGCTTTAGCGGGTAACGCTCGCTGTCGGACAGAGTCGTGTCCAGCATGAACTGGAGCATGAAGCCCGAGCGCCCATAGGACGCCTCTCGCTTCATCAGGTCCTCTTCGTGGAACCGCGAGGGCTCTACAGGCTTCCAGGCCAGTGAACTGTCGTTTTCGAAGCGCTCCACAAGGTACGGGGCGATGCGCCCGCTGTACTGTTCGAGGTGCTTGCGGCTCTTCGGGAACCTGGCGGGCCACACGCGAATCTCGTAGCCACGGTCCGGGAGCTGGTTGTAGATCGACTCCTCAGTCTGCGGCGTGCCCAGGTAGATGATCTCGGCGTTCGCAAGGGGCTTCAGGATCGCGTCGAACTCCTTGATGAGTTCGGACAGCTTCTCCCGCTGTGCGACGGTGGCCGAGTTCTTCACCACCTCGACGTCGTCGGCGATGATGGTGTCGGCGCGGGAGCCCGTGAGCTGGCCCGTAATACCGACCGACTTCACCGAAGGCGACTGGTCGGGTTGTGCAGGGCCGACGTCGAAGGCGAGGTTGGAGTCTCGCTGGCCGGCGCGCGGCTTCAGGTGCGCAAGTTCCGGGACGGTCTCGATGAGGCGCTTGACGAAGATCGAGAAGGCATCCGCTCGGTCCTTGGAGGCCGAGACGACCAGCACCTTGTGCTGCGGGTCTTTCCATAGGAGCCAGCAAACGTAAGCGGCGGTCAGCCAGGACTTGCCGATGCCTCGGAAGGCTTCGATGACGCGGCGACGGGGACCGTGCTGAAGGTACGTCGAGATGTCGTACTGAACCTCCGTGGGGGCAGGGAGGTTCAGATGTCGCCAGATGTGGAAGACGAAGTTGCGAAAGTCGTGGAACGGATGCGGTGCGGGTTCGGGGTTGCAGAAGCGCTCAGCGGCAAGCTCAGCGTCGTGCTGCGAGGTGCTCAATGCACCCCGTCAGCCTGCGGGTCGAACGGGTACTCGTTGAGCTTGGCGGCAAGGGCACCTGTCGGGGAGCCCTCAGCGGGAACCGCTTCAATGCCGTTGTCCTTGAGGAACTGCCGGGCGACGTTGAGGATCGCTGCGTTGCCCTTGTCGGACATGTCCATCGTGTCGATGGCGTCCTTCAGGGTCTTAGCCAGGGCGGTGTGGAGATCGCCGAGGGCCTTCTTGGAGGCGGACATTACTTGGCGAGCCACTTCTGGAAGAGACGCTCTACGGCGGACGAGCCGAGGCTCGACAGGACGCATGCGACACCGATGGTGGCGTTGGTGGAGATGCTGGGGAACATGAGGGATGCAGCAGCGGCACAGAGGCCGAGAGCGCCGGAGATGATCGCGCGCGCCATGACGACGCGGGCAGTGATCTTCTCAGTGGAGGCAAGGAGCTTGCCGATGCCCACGACGGCGCCGAGGGTCGCCAGGGTGGCGACCAGCTTCGTATCGTTGTCCATTTGAGGTAAAGCGGATCAGTTCCAAGAGACAGTGAAGTCGGCGGTAGCCGACGAGGTTCCGTCCGACACGGTCCAGCGGTAGATGCCGCGAGAGGAGGTCGGGGTGGAGTTCGTGTTTACGGCGGTGAACGTGGCCTGGTTCCCGGCCACGGAGTTGTTGAACTGCGTGCCGCTGACGAAGGACAGGGAGTAGGTGACGTTGCCGTTTCCGCCGCTAATCGCGCAGAAGGACGTGCCGACCGTGTAGGTGCCCTTGTTGCTGGCAGAGCCCGAGGGGCTTGATGCGGTTGCGCTGAGTGGAACGTACCGAACCGCATTGGCGAACTGACTCAACGCCAGTGCATTGGGGTCGGTCGAGATGTTGCCGTTCTGGGCCACGTTCGGGACGTAGGCGCCGCCTCGGGCGTAGGCCTTGAGATTCCCAGGACCACCGAACTCCGCGACGATCTGCTGAAGAGTCGGCGATCCACTAACCGCCATCGGCGGCCTCCAGCTCTCGGATGCGTGCTCGCAGGTCGATCACGATCTCGAACAGTAGGTGGAGCATGTCGACGCCCAGCTTGCCGTCGCCACGGTCTGTAACGTACTCAGGGGCGAAGCGCTGGACCTGCTGGGCGATGGGGCCGCTGGAGGCACGCTTGGTGTCCCGCCACATGTACGTGTAGTAGTTCACCATCTCCGAGATGCCCGAGCGGGCCTCGGCGCGGACGATGCGTTCCTTCAGGGTCGCATCCGACGACAGGACATAGTCAGTGGCGTACGCACGGCCGTCGTTGCCGACCCAGAAGCGACTCGCGACCGGACCGTTGTTGTTGGCCCAGCCGAAGATCAGCGTGCCGGACGACTGGTACATGACCCAATCGTTGCCCCCGTCGCGCATCGCGTAGCCGCCACCGAACTGACCGGAGGTGACCATGGTGAACGACTGCGCGCCATTTCCGGGTGCCGTCGCCACGTTTGTCGAGACGGTGCCGTCGAACCGGAAGTGCCGATAGGTGCCTGTCAGGCTACCCGCATAGAGGTCGCCACCCGCAGCGATGAGATTGCCACTAGCGGAGAAGGCGCCTGTGGTGTTCGCTGTTCCGTAGAAGGTCGTGCCTGAGGCGCCTAGGGACATCAGCGAGTCCCATGTCGAGCCATTGAGCCTCTGGAAGTACAGGCCGAAGTCATTCGACCCATCAACGGAGGCGAGCGCTCGATAGCCACGGCCATTGCCGTTCACCATCAGGTTGAGGTTCGGGGACGACCCAGCGGTAACGGTGAGAGAGCCGTTGACGTTGCCGTTCACGCTGTTCACCGGGCTGAAGCCGAGCGCGGCCTGCTTACTGTCCAGGACTCCCTGGAGCCCCTCAACGTCCGCGATGGCATGGCGGTGGTTCACGGACGCCTTGCCGGCAAGCGCGTTGCTCAGGGACGTGATGTCCTCGATGGACAGCGTGACGTTGCCCACCTTCCCCGCTACAGCGGTGACGCTCTCGGTGTTGTCGATCAGGTCCCAGCCGGAGCCGTTATGGACGATGTTGTCGCCGTTGCGGTACGTGATGCCGCCGATGGTGCCGCTGCCGGTGATCTTGTAGAAGGCACCTTTCGTGGCTCCCGTGGGCAGCGTGTTGGAAGATGCATCCCACGCGCCGAGGTACACGAGGGAACCCGTAGCGAACGCCTGGGCCTTGATGGCCCAATGCCGAGCCGAATACTCGCCAGGAACGACCGCTTGGTCCTCGACGTTGGTCGCCCACGCTCGCGAGAGGTCACGCGCAGTCTGGGCGTCACCCAGCGCGATCAGGGCCGTAGACGCGCTGGCTGCGGAATCGTCGGCCTCGGCCGCTGCCTTAGAGGCACTGCCGGCCGCCGCTGTCGCCTGCTTGGCGCTCTCGACAGCACTCGTGGTTGCAGCGGTAGCTCGGGCGTTGGATGTGTGCCGGGAACTCTCGGAGGCTGCGGCGGAGGTCGCCGAGTCCGTTGCGGACTGACTGGATGCGGAGGCGGAGTCAGCGGCGTGTTGGGCCGACGCTGCGGAGTCCACGGCGGATGCAGCGGACTCGGAGGCGGACTGCTCCGCACTGGTGGCGAGGGCAGTGACGTGGTTGGCAATGGCCTTCACTCCGGCAACTTCGCCGGTCAGGGAGTCGACCATGGAGGTGACCCGCTTCTGCAACTCAGGGAACGATGGGACCTGGTGGTTCACGTCGGTGCCATCGGTAACCGTCACCTCGCCGGTTGGCTGGGTGAGCACCGCGATCATCTGGTTCTCGCGGGTGTCCCATCGATCCACAAGGGCCGACAGGCGTGCGGCTAGTGAGGCGTTACTCACGTAGCCGGGGGTCTCATTCGTTGCGATGTTTACCTCAGCCCGAAGGCGTATGCAGTGACCTGCGTGATGTGGAAGTTCTCAGGCCGCGTGTTGGAGAAGGGGTCGAGACCGATGCGCACGCGGTACGTGACCGTGCCCGTGGCGATGGCGTCGAACGACAGCATCGAGTCGAAGTCGGTCGCGCCTCCGCCGATGATGTGGTTGTGCACCTTGACCTGCTGCCAGGAACCGCCCGCGAACCTCTCCAGGTAGATGCCGCCTGTGGAAGGGCTACCGGACGTGTTGTTGATCTTGCACTCGACGTGGATTACCGGGAGGTGCTGTTGTCCCAATCGCGTAGTGGCAGGGAGGTCGAACTGCACCGCAACGCCACCACCCGACGCGGTGAGGTCTCCGGTCCACGACGCGGTGGCTGTGGACTGGAGCTGGTCGATCATGTTCTGGGCGCGGATCGTGCCGTTGAATGCGGCGTTGCCGTTCCGATCAAACCAGACGACGGCGTTGTTGGCGTTCTTGACGCCTGCGCCGATCCAGAACGGCCAGGGGTCGTTCGGGTTGTTCGTGATCTCCACACGGAACTCGTTGGGATCGATGACGTTCCCGTAGGCGTCGAGCTGGTACGTTCGGAAGATGCCGCCGTTGACGGTACCCATGTTGGCCGAGATGGCCGATAGGGAGTTCGTGGTGATCTTCTGGGCTGAGATGGAGCCATCGACGATAAGCTGGCCCGTGATGCCTACGGTGTCCACGCCTCCGACTCGACCGGCGACGAAGGGGAAGCTCACGACTCCTCCGCCCCGAGGGGATGCGAAGGCGAATCGGTCGGCGAGCACGGTAAAGGTGCTTCCGCCTTGGGACGATGCGCCGAGGCCGATCCCAGCGATGACGGGGACGCCATTGATGCGCCCAGCGTCGATCTTCAGCGACCAGTTCGCTTGCCACTTCGGGTTCCCCGTGGGATCGGCGGTACCGTCCACGAATGCTTCGAAGCGGTTCTGGAGAATGGCGAACGACCCGGATGCCCATGCTTCGACCTGCTGGGTCGAGATGGTCTTCGCGTAGTCCTTGGTCGCGTAGGTGGTCGTGAGGGTCTGTGAGATCGCCTTGGTGACGTTGTCGTCTGCCGCCTTGAAGTCCGAGGAGAGCTTCGTGATCGCCTGCGCGCGTGCTTCGGTCTCGGTAGTGACCGCCTGGCGCACGTCGGTGATACGGGACTCGGCGCCACCGATGGCGGCGTTGACCTGCGTAATGGCCGTGGCGCGCGCTTCGGTCTCCGTGGCGATAACCTGGCGGACATCGACGATCTGAGCGGCCGTGTCGTCGTGCTGTGCGTACAGCTCGGTAATCTGCTGGGCCATGGAGGACGTATCGGTCACGAGCGTGGTGATGTCGGTCTCGGCCAGGGCCACTCGCTTCTCGACCTTTCGACGCTCGTTGAACCGCTGGTCGCTGCGGAGGATTTCGTCGAGCAGCGTCTCAGCCGTGGAGTCGATGGGCTCGATACGCTCCAGCAGGAGCTTCATGATCGGCGACTGCATGACAGCGTCGATGATCTGGGTGATGGCTGGATTGGGCGTCGATCCGTCAGGCATCGGCCAGCCGGAGCCGCCTCCGGGGAGACCGCTGCCGCCGTACGTGCCGAAGTCGAGCTGCTCCTGCATGATGTAGAGGAGCTGCTTCGAATTCACGTTCATGTCGGACGCGGGTAGCTGACCTCCGTCGTGGAAGACGGTGAGAAGGTCATCGCGCCGGGTGAAACGGCGAGCGGTCACTAGAATCTGCTCGGGCAGCTTCGAGGTGACTTGGAATTCGGTAGGGGAGAGCCATTTGATCGGCTGCTCCACGGCGTCCCCCACGTCCCCTGCAAACACCCTGAGGTCTTCAAGGTGCAGGTAGGGGAAGGGGACGGTGTAGGTGGCACCGTCGCTCGCCAAGTACATGACGAACGAGTAGCCACGCGCTAGGGGCTGCATGGACCTCCTGGGGTTAGTTGGGGAGGTCACCCTCCGGAAGTTGCTTGGCGGCCCATGAGAGCCCGTTGCGAACGCCAGTGACGTTCTGGAACCAGAGCAGGGACATTGCGTCCCGCGCTTGCTTCGATGTGACGTGCTGCTTGGGATCGAGGGCGGCCACCAGGGTCTTCGGGAGGCTCCAGAGAGCCCGCCCGGTTGCCAGGGTGGGGATGCCCTGGACACCCGAGTCGAGTCCCGTTGAGCGCCCGTAGGCGAAGATCGGGGTGTCGTCGCCACCTAGGGCCTGCTTGACGCCCAGGTCGTGCGCGATGGTGTCCGTCATGAACGGCAGGATCGACGAGTAGCTCGATTGCTGGAACGCCTGCTTAGCCAGTTCGTCCCACTGCATGAGCTTCTCCCGCTTCTCGGGGTCACCCGTCGTGTTCAAGTAGTTGCGCGCCGCCATGCCGATGCCTGCGAACAGGGTCGACCCCATCCACATCTGCGCCGTCTGCCAGTCCCGCATGTGCAGGCCGTGGAGCATTACGGACGTGTAGGAGTTCGTCATGAACGTGCGGAACTGCGTGAAGATGCGGCCGGTCGCTGAGTGCATGAGCTGGACCGAGTCGCCGACACCGCCTTCGCCGATGGTGCGCTTGGCGTTGCGGTTCACGAACAGGGCCATGAGACGCTTCTCGTCCGCTGTCCACGAGCCCCAGCCCTTGGCGATGTCATGGACGCTCTTCAGGCCCTTGAGGCGTGCGAAGAGGGTGGCCTGGTCCTTGGCGTCGAGGCCGCCAGCGCGGAGGCGGCGGACCATGCTGGCCGAGATGCCTTCCTTGTTGGCGAGCTGGACCAGGCGCGCGGCGATGCCCACGCCCGCGAAGCCCTGTAGGAACTGCTGCATGGGGGCGATGCCGGACACCACGCTCATGTAACGCTGGCCGTACTGCATGCCTCGGTCGAGCTTGTTCAGGCCACGGCCCACGGCGGTGTCGTTACGCCACACAGACTCGCCCACCGCGTCGAGGCGGAGGTAGGGCTGGTTCCGGACGAAGTCCGTCCCGAGGCCAGTGATGTCGGCGAGCCAGGCGGCCTCTTCGTGATCGAAGTTGCCCATACGCATCTTGCGGACCATGTTGATCGCGGCGGGTGCCGCCTTGAACGCGTTGCGCGTCCCTACGGCGCCGAGAACGGAACCAACGCCTTCCAGCATGGTGAATCCGACCTGGCCCATCGTGGTCATGAAGTTCTGCGACCGGATCAGGCGCGAGCCGCGAGTCCAGGCAGAGTTCGGGGCGTCTGAGGTCGACCGGCCAAGGATGGAGTTGAAGGTGATATCGAGGGCGCGGGTCAGGTCGCTGTCGCCGGCCTGCTTACTCTGAGAGAGGACGAACTGCTTGTAGCGGTCAAGCTCCGCCTGGGTGCCGATGTTCGCGTGCTTCTTGAGCGCCGCCCATCCTGACATCTCGCGGATGTAGTCAGGCACGAGGTTATCGACGTTGTTCTCCAGCAGGTCGGCGATGTGCACCTGGTGGGTGTTGCCCAGCTCGTCCGTGAGCGTAGCCCCATAGGACTCGTCGAGGTCGATACGGCTCTTGGCGCGCGCATGCAGGGCACGCTCGCCAGCATCCTTCTCCAGCTTCCCGACCAGTGCATCGATCTTCTGCGCAGTCACGCCGGCCTCCTGAAGCAGTTCGCGTACGCTCGTGGCGTCAGCGGCAGCAAGGGTGCCATGGAGATCGGAGGGACCGCCCATGGCCTTCTCGTAACCGCGCTTGAGCCAAGCTTCGCTCACGGCGTTGAGGAGGTCTTCGTTGATCGTCTCGCCTTGGCCGAGGTTCTTGACCCAAGCGCTGCGCATCGCAGGCTTCACGAGGTTCTCGCGGAGGTTCTCGAATGAGAGGCCCTTGGTCGAGTTGAGGTCGGTGTAGCCCTTGGCACTGAAGATGCGCGGGAGGTAGCCATTGCCGTCGAAGGGCTGTTCGAAGCCGGGGACACCGTTGGCCCGCAGTTCGTCGGCCATACGCTGGAACGTCTTCTGCACCCGCTGAGCGGACGCGGCTACTTCGGGCTCCATATCCTGGGCGACACCACGGATGTAGTAGCCCACCGACTCGTTGAAGTTTTGCCGAGCAGCGTCACCGCGTACGCCGGTCTTCTGTGCGAACTTGGCCCACTCCTGTTCAACCGCAGTGCGGTACTCGCCGTGCACGGCCTGGTCGAGAAGCGCGGACTCTTCGCTCGCCGTGAACTTCACAGCAGCGTTTCGATCCGCGTAGCCGACGCTATCCTTCAGGAGCTTTCGGGACACGTCACGGAGCACAGCGGACTTGCTGCTACCGAGGCGGCCAGCGATATCGCGTCGGACCTTGCTGAAGGCCGACTTGGTCCCTGCGTTCGCGTAGGCGTCGTCGATGACCTTCTGCTGCCACTCGGGCGTTCCCACAGCGGGACCGTCCAGATTGCTGACGACGGAGCCATCGACGCGTGCAGCGCCCATCGAGTCCGAGGCATCCTGAGCGGCACCCTTGGTGGCCTGCGCTTCCCTGACGATCTTGTTGGTTCCTGCTGCGGCCTCAGCCAGCTCGCCGCTACGGAAGCCGAACACGCCGCCCGCTAGGAACTGGAAAGCGCCTGCGCTGACAACCTGGGCCGTGTCGATCTCAGGGTCGTACTGCGATGCCAGCAGCTCCGTGCCCACGCCAGTGGCGCCCGCGATCAGGCCCGAACGAATACCGTTCACCAGGGAGGTTGCCTTCGCGCCGTAACCCAAGCCACCCGAGAGGGCGCCGATAGCGTACATCGAGGGGTCGAGCAGGCCCGCCGCTGCGTTTCCGAGAAGTCCGTATTGCGCGGAGTCTTCCTGGGCCATCTTGTTCTGCATGGCGTACGACATCAGAAGATCGGCGTGTTCGCCGGATTGTGCGCGCTCCAGCAGCTCCGTCTGATTGTCCAGGCCGCTGGCCCGCCACTTCTCGATGTACGGCTTCAGTGCGTCGCCGTAGAAGTTCTCGTCCCTGGGTACTCCCCGTTCTTCGAGGGCTCGGTCGGCCCACGCGATGGGACCTTGGACGATCTTGGCACCGATGAGGTCGCCGAACGTGGTCTTGTCCTTGACCTCCTGGGCCTTGGTCGCAGCCGTGCGTGCCTGGCCCTCAAGGACCGTTGCACCAGCGGACGGTACTGGCCGGACGTATTCGCCGTCCTGAGCATAGATGCTCGGTAGAGTGTCCACTGGTGGCGCTCCTTAATGCTGTGAGGTGATGAAGTCCGCGAAGGACTGAACGTGGTTGGTCGGGTCTTGCACGTACTGCTGGAGCTTTGCGGCTCCCTCGGCACGCTTTCGGTTCGCAGGGTCGAGTGCGTAACCTGAGGTGTCCCCCGGCTTGATCGACGTGGCCTGCTGGCCGAGTTTCACCTGGAGGCGCTTTGCAGCCTCGGCAGTCAGTTCTTCGTCGGGTTGACCGAAGGTGGTGAACGCCTGTGCATTGCGAACGCGCTTCTCGTCTTCCTGCTTCTTCCATGCCGAGTAGTTCTCTCGGGTGGCCGAGGGGATGACATCGACGAATGCGGTCTTCTTCTGCGGCTTGCCGTCAGGTCCATCGACGGTAATCTCGTGCGTGACGTCGAGAGGCACGCCCCCGGCTGCGAAGTATTTGAGACGCCACTTGTCGGGCGAGCCGGGCACAGGGACAAACCAGACGGGGTCATCCTTACCGACGACGTTCTGCGCGACGAGGCGGTCCTTCCACATAACGCTTGCTTCGGTCATGGCGTCGCTGGTTTGAGTCTCGACGCCGTCGCCCGTGCCGTATGAGCGGACCAGACGGTCACCCACCCGGACGTATTCGGCCTTCACGCGCTCGATGGCGGTCTTGGCGGCAACCTCGGGCGGGATACCCTGCTGCACCATGTTCCGTACGCGGAGGCGATAGGCCGCATCCATCTCCGTGATGTTGGCGATGGGCGTGTCCGACTGCCAGAAGTGCGGAGCATCGAAGTCTTTCGGCTTCGCCTTATCGACAGCCTTCATAGCCTCGCTGACGTTCTTGTTGATCGTCTCGGTGTCCAAGTTGCTACCCATCTTCACCTGGGACCACGCCTGCGTTCCTGTGGCGCCGAGGGCGCGCGCCTGCTGGTACTGCGTGATTCGGGCAAGGGTCTTGTCGTCCACCTGCTGTGCGGCCCACGAGGGCGAGATGTTCTGCATGTGTTCGAAGATGCCGACGTAGCGTTCCGCGCGGCTCGGGTCGTTCTCGTCGATACTGCCGAGGAGCGTCTTCAGGGCCGGGATCGGGGCGCCCGTGCGGGCTGAGTGCTCCAGCACTTTCATGACGTCGGGGCTCGTCTCGCCCTTCTGCAGGGCCGCCGTGAGTGCGCGGTCGCCGGCCTTCGAGACATCCTCGGGCTTGATGCCGGAAGCTTGCTCGCGCAGGGCATCATGGTTCATCCAGGCCAAGTCGGCCCGGCGCTGCTCGGCCGCCTTCTGGGCCTTCTCCGCTAACCGCTCGCGTGCTTCGGCAGACTGGCGAATCTTGGCGGCGACCTCGGCAGCGGACTTGTCATTCGCCTTGCCCCACGCGGTGGCGCGCGCTGCGCCGAGGATGCCCTTGTCCGCGAGAGCGTCGATCTGGACGGTCTCAGCAACCTCCTGGTCGTAACGGGCCTTCTGGGCGCGCTCGTCCTGGATGTGCTGGCCCACGCTGGCTGCGTTGCGCAGTTCCTCAGCGTGCTCCGGGATGGAAGCCAGGGGCGTCCTGCCGGGCGCCATCGGGGTCTCAAGGAGGGCCTTGCCCTTCGTGAGGTCGATGTCGCCGGAGGCCATGGCGGCCTTGAGGGCGGTGACCGCCGAGTGCTCGATCTGGTCCTCGGTGAGGCCCTTCTGGAGACCATAGTCTCGCCAGGCGCCCAGGGTGCTCGGGTCGAGCATGTGGCCGGTCCTGAGGCCATCGACGAGGTACGCCTGATAGCCTTCCTCTTCCCGCTTCTGCCCCTCGGCGATGGACTGCTTGAGAAAGGCTTCCTTGATCGACGGCTGCTTCTGCGCCATAGCAACCATGAACGCCTTCCGGGATTCCTCGGGGAGCTGGGTCTCTTCGACGAACGTCGCAACGTGCTGCTGCATGACCTGGTCGATGTCGGCGCCGGGCTCCAGCTTTGCAAGCTCCGGCTGGAACTGCTGCTCGAACCTGTTCGCAGCGTTGAGGCCGTCCGTTTCTTCGTATGCCTGTCGCTGGGATTGGTTGGCGGTCGCCAGCCAATCGTGGTCGACCGTACCTGTGACAGCGGCCTCGTCGGCCTTGGCCTTGCCTTCCTTGGCGGACTGTGCGGCAAGGGCGGCGTCGTTCTGCTTCTTTTGCCGGGCAGCGTAGTCGAGGACGTCTGTGGTCTGGTTCGACATGCCCGACAGCGCTCGGCTCAGTGCGTACATCGCCGAACCCGCGCCGGACGAATCTCGCTGGCTCGCCTGGACCTGAAGCGGGACGTTCTGTGATGCAGACGAATCCACCGGCTGTCGCGGGGTGATGCGTGTCGTGTCGAACCGAGGCATGTGGGTTCCTGTTATGAAGTGGGGATCGTTGCGGGGTGGGTCTTCGCGTACCACGACGCGCCCCCATTGGCGGCTGCGGAAGCAGAACTCGACAACCCGGAGATGAGCTGGCCGTTGATCTCGGAGGAGCGGCTGCGCGCCTGCTGCGTGTTCTCGATCTGACCGTTAACCCGGTTCTTCTCGATTCGCGAGACGTCGCGTCCGGACTGCATGAGGATGTCCGTCAGGATCGCGTTGGTGCTGTTGCCGGAAGCGCCGGACTCTGCGGATGCCGTGCGGGCTGCGGCGCGCTGCTCGCGAGCGGCCTTCAGTCGGTCGTCGGTCTGCGCCTGAGCAGCGGCGTCGGTCTGCTCCTGCTGGACCTTGAGCGTCTCCTCCATCGCGCGCTTCTGCTGGTTAGCGGAGTAGACAGCGGTGCCTGCCGCCACAACCGCCATGATGATCGGTACTGCTGCGATTGCGCACATTAGGGGATTCTTCCGAACTCAATGAAGGGATGGCCTTCGAAGTCATGGACTTTGAACGGCCGAAAGCCGAGGCTCAGCAACCAGCGCTGGGCGCGTAGGTGCCGTGCATCGACGAAGTTGAAGAGGGCGGAATAGAGCGGGCTCCACTCGGCGATGAACTGGTGCGACGTTTCGATGAACTCACGAGCGACACGCCCTCTCGGCCCCGTGGAGAGCATCCAGGGAACCCCGAGGTTCGTGTCGAGCGAGAAGTCGGCTACGCCGAACGCGGCCTGGGGCTGTCCGTCCCAATAGGCCACATAGGACTCCCTGCTGGCCGCAACGGACTCTTGGAGGGCCTTGAGGGGCGAGGACCAACCGCAGGCGTACAGCTCGGCCACATCCTCCGCGCACATGCGGGAGGCGATGGTGTCGAGCGCCTCGGTCGATGGCGCGTGGATGGTTATGGTCACATGCGTACCTTGGTGGTGTAGAGACCTTCCCACTGGACCGATTGGAACCAGGCCGGGTAGGGCGAGTCAGTCTCGAAGGCGACGTTGACGGCTTCGGAGCGAGAGGCCACGAGGAACGTGTAGTTGCCATCGGAGATCGAAGGGGCATCCAGCAGGAACGCAGCGTCGCCCGCAGTGCGGCCGGCGAACGTCGATTCGAGCTGAGGCACGAGCTGGTCGATTGCTTCGGGGCGACCCTTGGGGTAGATGCGGACCTTGAACGTCGACGTGTCGGCGAACCGGACCGTCATCCGCTTGAGCTGGAGTCGACCGATGATCTTCGCGGCGTTGTTCTGGTCCCGCATGAACTGCTGGGACAGCGTGATGCGCCGCTTGTACTTGTAGCCGACCGTCACCCGCCCACCGTCATATCGACCGGGGAGCCGTAACGTCTGCCCACCGTTCACCAGGGTGCCCTGGCGGATGTCGAGGTACGAGCCGGGTGTCGCCCAATCCTTTGTCTTGACCACGCAGAGGCCGTCAAGGGTCGGGAGGATCGCGGGAACCGTGATATCCGTGTAGTTCCCGAACGCCTGGTACGTTGGCCGGATGGTCTGTCGGCGGTCCAGATGGATATCAAAGTCGTCACGGACATCCGTGAAGACCGGCGAGGGACCGAGGTCCATGCGGAGAAGCTCCACACCGCCGCCCGGTGACTTGGCGATCAGGTACAGGTCGGTGCCGATGGCATTCATGTGGACGACCTTCCCGGTGCCCGATAGGGACCAGGGGTGCCACGCGGACTGCTGCTTCTCGTCGCCCTGCCATTTGAACTGATGCACGTACACCTGGGGGGCTGACGGGTTGTCATGGGCCAGCAAGAGGTAGTCGGCATCGCTGACGGCGGCCATGGCGCGCGTGTCGCCAGGCACGTACGAGGGGACGTGAGCGGTGATGTTCGCGGCCTCGGGCGTGACCTGCTCGTCGGACACGAAGTATTCGCGCACCGTGCTCCAGGGCTTGCCCGCATTCTCATTCACGAAGAAGAGGCTGCTTCCCGCGATCAGGGGTTTGATCGTCGTCGACACCTGATAATTGGTGACGGGATCGATCTTGACCGTCTTCGGCGTGAGCGTAGGGGACGCGGTGAGCTGAAAAAGGGACGTCTTGCCCGTAGCGAAAAGCATGAGTGCCTTCTGGTACGGGACGCAGTGGAGCATCTCCGCGACGCCCTCCGTGGGCGCATTGGCATCGATCACGTCGCTGTCGAGCAGGGAGGTGACCGAGGTGCGCCAGAAGTTGTAGTAGTGCCCGATCTCGCTCATCACGACGTTCCCGGCCGACCCTACGATCCCGAGACGGTCCCGATGAAAGAAGAGGTCGCCGATGCGCTGGTTCACGAAGGACGGCGGCGGGCTCGAACCCGCATCACCGGCATACATGCCCTCCCATTCGAGCGGACCGTAGGAGAAGTAGAACCCGTCCGGGTTGATGCTGTCGGGGATACGCTTGAGGCCGTGGGGCATCGTCGCGTTCTCCATGAAGCCCGGCGTGCCCGGCTTCGCCACTTCGTCCCACACCTTCATGCTCTCGTACTGGACGTAGTAGTTGTCGAAGGCGTTGGACGCGTCACCGCGCACCTCGTAGATCGGAGCGCCGTTCATGGCGGTCTTCGGCAGGTCCGTGAAGGTCTGTACGGAGCCCGACACGAATCCGGGGGTCAGCTTGGCGGACATCCGTACGACGACGTCTCGGTTCGCGATGAACGTGTAGTCGTCGATGGTGACGGCCCTCAGGGACTTCCAGGTTTCCTCGGAGGTCGAGAGGTAGCCCATGGACGCCTGGTCCACGTTGACCTGGTACTCCTTGCCGGTGACGTGGTCGAACACGCGCACGCGGCCCGGGTAGATGACCACGATGTACTTCTCGCGCGAGTCGCGAACGATGCTGTGGAAGAACGCGGTGTCAGGGATATCGGAGCCGAGGACTCCGACGAACTGTGCAGGGGACCTCGGGCCAGCGCCACGGGCTGGGCTGAGGTTGCAGTTCAGTGCTTCTTCGATCTGATTGGGCAGGCGCACGGATGCGTCCTGCTGGGAGACCCCGCCAATCATCGACGGGATGGTTCCAGAGGTGAGGGGCATTAGCGCGTAAAGACCTCCGAGACGTCGGCGCCATCGTTGAACATGTTGGCGCGCGGCTCGTAGAGCGCGTGCTCTTCGAGAAGGGCCATGAGGGCGAACTTCTCGTCGTCTTTGGTGAACGAGTAGGACTGGTCCGAGCCCTGGTACTGCGCCTGGAATTGCGTGGCGGCCCGCACGGTGATGTAGCGCCGCGCAGTTTCGGGAAGGGTCTCGAACGGGAACCCCCAGACGACCTCTAGGATCGGCGGGGAGTCGTTGTTGAATACGTAGGTGCTGTCATCGGCGTTCCACAGCTTGCCCATGCGCGGCACAATGCGGCGCGAGTCGGACGTGGAAGGGCGGATCGACAGGATGTTCTGCGGAAGCACGACCTGGCCGTCAGCGGCCGGCGTGAAGGTGTAGCTGTAGTCGAGGTTGAAGTACCAGCCCTTCGACTGGGTCTCGCGCGATTTCGAGCGCAGCGTGTCACGCGCGATGGCCGCGTCGGTGAACCCCAGGTTGTCGAGGGTGTTGACGGGCGTCTCGCCCACAGCCTGAAGCACTGCGTTGACTGCCTCAAGTTCGGTAGTGGGTGCGATGTCCATGGGTCTCCAAAGGAAAAAAACCCGCCACGCCGGTTAGGGACGTGACGGGTTGAGGGGCTTACGAGCCGACGACCAGCTCGGCAGCGCCGGCCGCGCGGAGCGCGCCGTGGCCGAGAGCGAACTTCGACAGCATCAGGGTGCCCTGACGGCGAACGTCGTAGGCGTCTTCCAGTGCCAGGTCCAGCAGCTTCAGCGTTCCCACGGCGCTCTTGTGGAACACCGAGCACACCGACTTGCTGTAGTCGGCGCGGTACTTCGCCTGGAGGGCGGCGTTGGCCGAATCGTCCGCACTCGGGAAGAAGTTGGTCTTCAGGAGCTTGATGCGGGCGACGGACTCGATCACAGCCTGCGACAGCGAAGCGCCGCCAGTCGGGTTGTAGTCACGGTCCACGAGGTCCTTGACCTGCGTGAGCAGGTACCACTGCGCCGGCTTCAGCGCCGCGATGACGTCCTCGTCCGGAACGTTCTTCTCGTCGAACGCCTGGCGGACCTGGCGGATGGCCGCAGCCAGCTTCGTCGCGTCGGTCGCCATGGCGGCGTCCTTCAGGATCAGGCCGCCCGGCTGGCCGTTGACCGGGCCGGTGGTCTGACGCGCGGCCAGGATGGCGCAACGCAGTTCGTTGAGCTGACGCTGCTTCGCCAGTTCGAGGCCCTGCTGGCGGGTGTACTCGCTGCGGACGTCGTAATGGTTCATCGCTTCATCGATGTTCGGGATGAAGACGTGCGAGATCAGCATCGGGTCGAGGGTCAGGATGACCTCGTTGTGCTGGACGTTCATGCCGGTGATCTCGGTGCCCGGTACGTGATACTCGGAACCGATGGTGCCGATGGCCGGGAACGAAGCGGACTTGCCGTGCGAGATGTTGCGCTCGGTCACATGACCGGCCAGCTTGTACTCTTCAACGAACGAAGCGAGAACTTCGCCCGCGTACTGCTTGAGGAACAGTGCCTTTTCGTCACCTGCGTTCTGGACCTGGCCCAGACGGTTCGGGGTGGCGTTCGCCATTTTCTGTAGTGCTTTCCTTTGGGGTGGGTAAAAGGCTCCCTTCCCGCGCCCTTACGAGGCGCGAGTTGAGTCCTTACGGGGACCGGGAGGGGTACTGCTTAGCCGCCTTGCGTGTCGTTGTCGCGCACGGTGCGGGTTAGAACGAGGAGTTGCGGAGGCGCTCGGTGACTTCGGCACGGAAGGCCGGGTCTTTCTTGTAACGCTGGGACCGCATGGCTTCGGTCACCTCGACCTGCGACTTGAACGGCTCGACGCCAGGGGAGGCGCTGCGGCCGTGCATCAGGTTGGCCGGGGGCGTACCGCGCTTGGCGGAGTGGCGGCCGGCGAGGGCTTCGACAGCGAGCTTGGCGCGGGCAGCATTGCCCGACGTGACCGCTTCGTTGAACTCGACCTTCTCGGCCTGCGTCAGGTTGGTCTTCGCCCACTCGACGAGGGATGCGTATTCCTTCTCGCCGCCAGCGGTGCCGAACACGGCGTTGTTGTAGGCGTCGGCCTGGGCCTGCTTACCGGCGATGTACGTGTCGACCTCTCCGCGCGGGAGACCCTTCGCTTCGAGAGCCGCATAGGTCTCGTCGGAGAGCTTGCCACTGGTGGCGTACTCTTCGTTGAGTGCGTTCCAGTCGAGGCCGGCGTTGGTGACCGTCTCCTGGGCCACTTCATCCGTGGGGATTTCGACGGACGGCTTCTCGCCACCCTCGGTGCCCTCTTCGGTCGTCGTGGTTTCGGTGGTCGCCGTCGTTTCCACCTTCGGGGCCGTCAGGGCCTCATAGGCAGCGGTCAGCTCTTCCACGGTCTTGTACTTGCCCGCATAGAGCGTTTCGGTCGTCGTCTCCGTGGCGACAGGCGCGTCCACGGTCATCGCGATTTCGGATTTCTCGGTCATAGGGCTCAGCGGAAGTTGTACATGGTGATGCCTTCCGGCGTGACGCTCTTGAAGCGCTCCAGCGGATCGACGGGTGCCTCGGGCTCCGCCTGGGTCACCTGGGGGACTTCAGGGATCACGGCGGGCTCGATGGTGACTTCGGGGGCCTGCACGGTTTCGACGGGGTTCTCGTCCGTCTTCGTGGGCGCCGGGGTGGCGGTGGACTCCGCGGTGGTCGCGGTGTCGGTTTCTGCCGCCACAGGGGCTTCGGTGTTCTGCTTACGGGCCACTCGGGTCTCCTGAGGCTGTTGGTGGTGCCACTGCGGCACCTGCGATGGTGGGTGCAGCGCGGATGGCCGCCTGCTGCATCGTTGCGTCGTGCTGTTCCTGTGCGATCTCGTCGTCGGTCTTGATGAGACCCTTCATGCTCAGGTCGCTGGCGGCGCCCATACGGGCCATCAGCTCACCGGCATTGACGCGCTGGGAGAAGACCTGGGGACCAAGGACCTGCTGGGCTGCGGAGGCCCAATCGAGGAGCTTGCGCATGTCCTGTCCACGGCCGAGGGCGGCGACGCCGACCACGATGCGGGGCTTGATGAGGCCGGCAGGGAGTTCGGGCAGGCGATGCTGCCGCGTGAGCCGGTCCATCTGACGGCGGACGAGGGGGAGCAGGAGGTCTTCGGCAAGGATCGAGTAGACGCCACCCTGGACCTCTTCAAGCTCTTGGGCCAGGTAGCGAATCTCTTCTGCCGTGACGCGCTCACCGTTGCGCTGGATGGCGGTGCGGACACCGAAGGCCATCTCCAGGCGGGCAACGAGCTTGTCGATGTGCTGGCCGACGAAGTTGAAGTCGCCGTACTTGTCCTGCTGAACAGCCTTGAGCTGGTCAGCGCGGAAGCGCAGCACGTCGCCGGACTCGGCCTCCGTGATGGTCTTCGGGCGGATCGCAGCGTTCTCGTCGAGTGCCCATAGGACCTTGGCAGCTGCGGCGGCGCCCTTGAGCATGGCCTTGGAGAGCTTCTCCAGGGCGTCGAAGTCGCCGTAGTAGTCGTAGACCAGGCCAGCGCCGTAGTCCTCGCCGTCCTCTTCGGGAATCCTCAGGGGAATCCAGGGGCACGCATCGATCGGGTAGGAGCCCTCGGAGCCGGGAACGACGGTGCCGTTCACTTCCTGGAAGACCTGCCAGAGGTCGCTATCGCGGTAGATGCGGGTGTAGAGGTCCACATCCTGTTCGGGGCCGGTATCGGCGGTCGCGCCCTGTTTCTTGTCCAGCCCGAGGATCGACTTCAGCTCATCGCCCATGGTGGACGGCGCGATGCTGTCCAGCGTGACGATCTCCAGGACGCTCCCCATGCCGTCGCGGTCGACGACATAGCGGCTCAGTGGGTAGAACTTCGCGTTCCCCTCGTCGGGGATGTAGAGGAGGCCGTTGCCGGTCGCGACCAGGTGCTTCAGCGCCAGGGAGATTTTCCCGCGCATGCCCGAGGTCTCGATGTCATTGATGACGGTCCGCTCGATCTCAGCGAGGCCCATCTCCAACTCGCCCTGCTGGATGCCCGCCTGTTCGGCGAGCGCCTGCGCGTCCATGCCGTCCGGGGATAGCTTGAAGAAGTTGGCGTTGACCGGGAAGAGCGCGAGGAGGAACCGCGCGGACGCCGAGTTGACGCAGCGGGCGCCGGTGCCCTGGTAGGGGGTGGTACGGGAGGAACTCGATTTACCCTTCGAGACTTCCTTGTAAAGCGTCGGCAGCGTCAGAGTGGCGCACTGTTTGGCGCGGGACTCTGCGGCGTTACGGTCGGACTTGAGTCGCTGGTAACTGGCTTCTGCGGTGACGGTCTGCGGGGCGGACTGGCTCAAGTGGGGATGACGAGGCTGCTTCCGTAGGATGAGGTTGCGGAGTTGTTCAGGTCGATCCGGAGGGACTTGCGTCCGGACGTCCCGCTTTCCTGGTTACCGCCCATGCCGTCCCGTGCGGTCATGAGGACCGCTGGGGTGGTGTCTTCGGCCTTGGGGGCTTTGGGTTTCTTAGCCGTGCACATGCGGGGTCTCGTCGTCGAGCTGCCGCCTGCGGATCAGGGACAGGACAAGGCGGCGCTCGCCCTGTCGGAGCAGGAACTCTTCACGGTCCATCCGGGGGTCGTAGATCACCTCGGGGTACCGCTCGGCCAGCTCGTCGATCAGGTCGTAGGCGTGCAGGGGGATGGATTCGGACATAGGGGCTCCATAGGGGATAGGAGGGGTCTATAGGAGACCCTATGGAACCCTTATGGGGGAAACTTCGTTTCCTCCTAAGCTGGCACTTTTACCTGGCTCAGGAGGGGTCTACAGGAGCCCCTGAGGAGTCCTTAAGGGGAAACTCCGTTTCCTCCTAAGCTGGCGGTTTTACCCCCGCTGTAACGAAGGTTAAGCTACGAGGAACTGAACAGGGAGATGCACCTCATGGCCAAAAGCCGCGAACCGGCCGGGCAACCGCTTAAGGCTGCTGTATTGAGCGTAGAAGACTGCCAGAAGGCGCTATTGAAGATTGACAGACGTATCGCCGATCTCGAAGGTTTTGACACCAGCGTGCTTACAAAGCGCTTCGACTCGCGGCTAAGTGACCTTGCCCTGCTTGTGAATAACACTCTGAGAGACATTTTCGGGGCGGACACTAACGAGTACAAAGATTTTTCGATCGCGGGGCTTGACGCGGGCGGAATGGTGGTTCGTATGAACAGCTACCCAGATCCCGCATCGGTGGTTCAGGGACATGCTAAACGCGGAATTGAGCGTGCTGTCGGACGACTGAACACGCTCAAACAAGTCCTTCAGGAGCGTATTGATGATTCCGCTGAGCAGGTAGTCATGGCCGCTCCGGAACATGCTCCGATTACGTCAAGGAAGGTATTCCTCGTCCATGGGCACGATCAAGGAGCAAAGGAGATGGTCGCTCGGCTCCTTGAGAAACTTTCTCTCGACGTAGTCGTGCTGCATGAGCAGCCAGATGGTGGCCGGTCGATCATCGAAAAGTTTGAAAGACACACTGATGACGTTGCGTTCGCAGTGGTCTTGTTTACGCCGGACGACGTAGGTTACCGCGCGGGACATCAAGATGAAGCCCGACCCCGACCGCGACAGAATGTCCTGTACGAACTGGGTTACTTCGTAGGACGGCTGACCCGGCAGCGTGTGTGCGTGTTGCATACCGGCGACGTTGAGGTCCCAAGTGACTACTTGAACGTTCTTTTCACGGCAATTGACACTGGCGGCGCGTGGCGCCTGCTACTGGCGCGAGAACTAACCGAGGCAGGAATCGAGGTTGACTTCAGGAAGGCGATTTAGGCCTGATTGAGCCACTTCACAGGGCGGTCGTCGCCTTCGCGAAAGGTCTCGGCGAACAGCATCAGCATGATGATGTTGCACTTGACATGCGCCATATGCGGCTGTCCGCTTTCCGGGTCTGTCTCTTCGCCGGACAGCGCAGCGAGGCAGTGACGGACAGCGCAGGCGAGCGGAATCGACCACGACATGCCTTTGGCCCAGTTCCACTCCGCATACTTCCGTCGCCCGTAGTCGAAGACGTGTGCGGCGTCGGCTAGGTCGGACAGCTCGAAGGTACGCTCGACGTCACACGCGGCGTCCAGCGCGTAGTGAAGATTCGAGTGGTCCTCGCCGTAGCCCGCTTGCCAGTCGCCGAGATAGTCCAGCACGAGGCGGGCCGGATGCCCCGAGTGGCGTTCGGAGTCCCCTCGCATGATGGTGCGGAGGGGCAGCAGCTCGAAAGGCGGCTTGCCTGTGTTGAAGCGGGCGCCCGAGCCCCGAGCGTCACTGTTGACATCGCCAATGCCCAAGGGGGCTGTTACGGTTTCCAAAGGTTCACCTTTCCTGTCTTGAAGTCATAATCACCGTCGCGCAGGATTCGCGCGCAACGGGCCTGGACGAGCGCGTCGTCCGATGTGAGTCCCTTGGACTCGTAGGTCTTCACCACGGCCGCCCATAGGGTCGCGAGGTGTTCTTCGGGCGGGGCGTCCAGCAGGGCTTCGTGGATCGGCTGGAGGATCGGGTCGGCCCGCTTGGGACCAATGCCAGGACAGCCGCCGTAGTTGTCGGTGGTGTCCCCCGTGAGCGTCTGCATCATCCAGTAGAGGTCCGCCTGGTGCTGCGAGATCGTTCGGGTGCCGATGTCGGGCTTGCCGGGGTTGTAAAGGCGGCCGGGGAGGGTCTGCATGTCCTTGTCGATGGACACGATGATCCGCTTGCCGGGAGCCAGTCGGGGAGACGGCATGGTCTGTAGGATGCCCAGGATGTCGTCACCTTCGAGGTACTCGCGGGTGATGATCTTCTCGGGCCAGAGTTCCTTCAGGAATCCGTCGACCGCGTACCACAGTGCCGGGCGTGCCTTGCCCGCGCGGTTGGCCTTGTAGGTCGGTAGGATGTCCTTACGGAAGTTCGTCGAGACCGACAGCGGCAGCAGGAAGTCCCGAGTGCCGAACTTCTCCAGCAGCTCGTCGATGTAGTCTTCGAGGTCCGCCTTCGCCTTCTCGGCGTTGACGACCTCGGATACCGCAGCATCTTCGCCGTCCTCTGCTTCCCACTTGATCGTCTTCGTGTTGCTGAAGGCAAGCTGGTAGCGGAGAACGTCAGCGTCGATGAGAAGGGTCAGGCCCTTCAAGTCACCTTTCGGGTCATGAGCACCACCGAGGCCCGGTCACGGGACTGGTCGTAGAACTGCTCGATCTGCGGGCGGAGGTCAACGATAGCCTGGTCCACCGCCTTGTCGATGCTGGACCGGCAGGCAGCAAGAATCTCGGCTTCGAGTTGCTTGCGGGTATGCTGGACGAAGAGGTCGAGGTAGGTGCGGTTCTCGCAATCGACCTTCATGGCGGCTTCGCTGTACTTCATGCTGCCACCGCCAGCACCGCCTCGATACGAACCACATCGGTGTATCGACTCGAATCGCGGATCAGCCGCTCGGTGAACTTGACCGAGCCCGAACGGATGAGTTCCTCGGCCAGTTCGTTCGCCACACGGCGGCGCATCGCCTCACGCATGCGGTCGACCTCGGTCAGGTGGACCTCACCTCGGTAACCGGATTGCACCGGACACTCGGCAGCGCTCTTGAGCGTACGCGGGGCCGGGGCGGGAACGCACTGGAGCATGTTGATGGTTCGCTTCAGCTCTTCCACCTGGGAGAGCAGGACTGCTTTGGTGATCTTGGTGCTCATTTGAGCTTCCTCAGATTCTTGAGCTTGGTGAGCGGCTTCAGGCCATACGAAACGCCAACGGTGCACAGCACCATCCAGCGCCACCACTCAGGGAGGGACGCATCAAGTGCTTTGAAACCGTCGACGACGTACTGCGAGTAGCCGGGGATAAAGCAGGCGATGAGCGGGAGCATGACGATCACGAACATGGCGTCGTCCTTCCAGCCGGAGTTCTTCACGGCCTCGACTTCCCACTCGCCGTCCTTCTGTGCCTTCGTGATCTTTGCCTGCATCACGGCCAGCTTCAGGTTGTGCTCGGCGGCATCCTCGCGGGCCTTCAGGACACGCGACTGGTCGATGGAGGACTTGAGGCCCGAGAAGGTCCATTGGGCGGCAGAGCCGAGAACGGACAGCCAGCTCATCGCGGGTATCGTTCCTGGTGATGCTTGCCCTTAGGGCCGCAGCCGAACAGCCTCTTGGACCGTTCGACTTTGCAGTCGACCATGTGGTCCTCAGACGGCGTCTGGGGAACTCTCTTCATGCCCCCTGCGATGACGTCGGGAACCTCAACGTCCGGCTTGTGCTTCCGGGTGCAGGCCCAGCGGAAGTAATGGCTGTCGAACTTCGAGAACTTGCAGGAGACGCAGGTCTTCATTCGTTGTCCTCCGCCTCGATCTCGTAGCCAATGCCGAGGGCGTCGCACAGTTCGCGGGCGAGGTCGGTGTAGCCGCAGTTGACGCCGAGGTCGACAGCGTCGTCAGCGTTGCCGCCGCACCAGCTATATGCCTCGAAGTCCTCGTTGTCGGTTGCGACACGATCCGATGCGAGTGACTTCAGGCGGTCGATGATCTTGGGGGTGAGGGCGATAGCGCTCATGGGTGGAGGCTCCTAGTGGGGCTCTTGGTAGTACGCGGCCACGCGCAGCAGCTCCTCAGGAGTCGCATTGCTCTTGATCGCGTTGGCTTTGGACGAGATGACCTTCACGTTCCCGCGCACGTAGCCGAGAGCGGGATTGATGCGGTCGATGGAGGGACTGTTCGGGCCTTGAGCGGCACCGCCAGAGTTCCGGTAGAGCGGCAGGCCCAGCACCGGGCAGAAGTCGGGGATCACCACGTCTTCAACCGTTAGGTCGAAAGCGATCCCACGTTTCTTTGCCCGATGTTTCGTGAGCGCGAGTAATCGGCTAGCCGGTGTAGCGATTCGCTTAATGCGTCTCGTACCAGTCGTTGCCGATCTTGAACTCGCCTGCCAAGGGGCAGCGGAAGCCGAAATGCGCACCGGCACGGAAGATAGCGTCGGTTGCCGCTTTGCCGACCTGCTCGGCGTACGCCTCCGAGACTTCGATCTGGAACTCGTCGTGGATGTTCGCGACGAACTCGTAGTCGACGCCGGGGACGAGGCCGTCCTCTTGAAGCTTGCGGTCGAGAAGCACCAGTGCCTTCTTCATGACGACCGCGCCTGCCGACTGGAGCAGCGTGTTGAGGGCTGCGTGCTCGCTGCGGACGTGGAGCTTGCGGCCGTCAAGGCCCCTCAGGAACCCTTGCTTTCGCACCGTGGCCTTGATGGCCTTGATGAGGTTCGCGAGGGCGGGGAGGCCGGCCAGGAACTGAGCCTTCAGAGCCGCACCTGCGACCTTGCCCTTACCTACAATCGAACCGATCTTCTCGTCGCCAGCTCCGTAGAGGAAGGCGTAGATGAAGGTCTTGGCCTGGTTGCGATCCCCGAGGCCCGCTGCGACCTGGTTGGTCGTGTGGACGTCGCCGTCGAGGATCACCAGCGAGTAGGCGCCGCCGTCCCATCGACCCATGAAGTGGGCAAGGCAGCGCAGTTCGAGACCGCTGGCGTCCGCACCGACCTGCTTCTTGCCCTTGGGGACTCCGAAGAGGCCACGGCATTCGGGGCCGTAAGGGGCTCCTGCCGAGGGAACCTGGGCCATGTTGGGGTTCGAGTGGGTCATGCGGCCCGTCACGGCGCCGTTCTGCGTCACCCGGCCGTGGATGCGGCCATCAGCCTTCACAGCCTTGAACCACGCCTGCTTGCCCTCGCTGAGCTGACCGAGGCGTTTCTCGACGGTCAGGTACTCGATGAGCAAGGGAGCCTCGGGGTACTTGAGGCCCTCCAGGGTGGTCTCGTCGACCTTGGCCTGGCCCGAGTCAGTGAACTCGCGCGGCTTCCAGCCATAGAGGGCACCCAGGCGGTCCGCGATGTGCTGGCGGGAACCGGGGTTGAAGGTCACCGTCTTCCACTTCTGGAACGGGACGCCCTTGACGTACCCGAGCTTGACGTTGTCCCGCTTGGGGACGATGACGCCGGCCTTCTGCTGCCACGGAGGAAACACCTCACGGAGCTTCTCGACCAGCTCGGCCCGCTTACCGACGAGCGTCGCCTCAAGTGCGAGGGCCTTCTCCTTGTTAAAGAGGAACCCGAACCGCTCCTGTCGGCCGATGATCGGCGCGACGTCGTGCTCAAGCTGGATAGCCTCGTCTCCGAAGTCCTGCGCGATGAGCTTGTCCCACAGGCGACAGGTGACCCGGATGTCCTGGAGGCAGTAGTCGTCCATCTCCTGGTTCCATTCGGCCCAGGGGTCGAGACCCTTCTCCTTCATCATGTCGGAGTAGTCGCCCTTCCAGCAGCCCATACGGGCACCCCAGGCTTCCAGGGAGTGGCGGCCGATGAGCTTCTTCGGGTAGATCGCGGCGACGCGCTTGCCCTTGGCGGCCTCGCGTTCGTTGCGCTTGATGCGGTCGAAGTCCTCATCCTTGAGGTTGGTGAAGATGAGCTGCGACATGAGCAGCGTGTCTCGCACCACACCCTTCGGTTTGAACCAGGGGTACACCTTCTGGATCGCGGGGATATCGAAGCCGATGATGTTGTGGCCTGCGATTCCGTCAGCGTCCATAAGCAAGCGGACAGCTTCCTCGACAGTCACCTTCGAGCCGTGGTCGTTGGCTCGGTAGGTGATGCCGTTCACGATGTCACGAATTGCAATGCAATGGATCGTGGTGAGTTCGTCGAGGAGGCCGTTCGTTTCGATATCGAAGACGAGCATCAGCCGGTGTAGGCCCCTTCTTCGCCGCGCGGCGTGTTGCGGCAGATGTCCAAGCCAGCCTGCCAGCCCGGTCCGGGTGCGTAGCCGTACGTGTCGATGTACTTGCCAGCTCTGCGGCTCGTACGGTCGATGTGCTGGTGCTTCTGGAAGTTCAGCACCTTCGACGTCGCGTCTTCCACGGCGCCCGGTACTGCATAGACAACGACCGACTCCTCGGATGCCAGCCAAGCCGCCATCGCACAGCAGCGGAAGTCAAAGGACTCGGCGAGTACGGACAGGCAGGTGTGGAACCGGAAGCCGATCACGTTGAACGGGACGCCATGCTTGTCGACGAACGACGGGTAACCGCCTTCTCCTGGTTTCGTCGTTTCGATGAAGTCGGGATCATCGCGAAACGCAGCGACAGCGGCCTCCCAATCCATATGCGAGCTGAAGAAAAGGTCGTAGTCCTTCACGGGCGTGTTGTCGTAGAACGAACGGAAGCATCCGCCCGCCAGCATCGCGTAGTAGGCGACGCCGCACGGCATCAACCGGAAGATCGAATCGGCATAGGATTCTAGCGAGCGGCTCACGAGATGAGGTCCTTGAGCTTCGTCGAGACGGCCACCGCGCGGCGGTGCTCTTCGTTGT
The DNA here is from genome assembly GCF_030209605.1 of Luteibacter sp. ME-Dv--P-043b. Lineage (NCBI taxonomy): Bacteria > Pseudomonadati > Pseudomonadota > Gammaproteobacteria > Lysobacterales > Rhodanobacteraceae > Luteibacter > Luteibacter sp. ME-Dv--P-043b. The sequence goes on along the minus strand of NZ_JARVRT010000001.1, from coordinate 104,434 downwards.
GGTTGTCCCACTCGTCGTGCAACTGCGAGATCGCGTTGCTGATGATGTCCTTCGAGGACACGGCGTGCTCCGCAGCGGCGTCGAGCTTGTCGATGGCTTTCTGCACGCCCTTCAGGGCCGAGGCGACGGTCTTGGGGGTGACGAGGGCGATGAGGGTCTTGACGAGGTTCATGGGGTATCTCCAGATATGAGAAAGGCCCCTTTCGGGGCCTTGGGTCAGAAGTCTTGTTTGCCGGAGACTTCCGGCTCTTCGTCGAACATGGGGGGAGGCTCGCGCTCGAACAGGCGGCCGGTGTCGGTCTCGTAGCCCATCAGGATCGTGATGCCCGTGGCTTGGCCGGTGAAACGGTCCTTGAGAACGCGGAACGTGGTGATCTGACGAAGCGTTTCGTCTTCCGCCTGCTGGTCACGTTCAAGACCGAACATGTAGTGGGACCAGAAGCCGATGGCTCGTGAGCCCTTGAAGTGGCGGATCATCACGCGACCGCCTTCCTCGTGGGGCTTGCCTTCGGGAGTGGCGAGGTGGGAGATGCCGTAGAAGCAGACGTTGTATTGCTTCGCGAACGAAGCGATCTCTTCCATGATCTTCTCCAGCGCCTTTCGCTCGTCCTCTTCAGCAGCCGCAAGGGCCGTTAGGTGGTCGAGGAAGAAGTGCTTAACGCCCTCGGCTGTCGCGAGGTACTTCATCTTTGCGTGGATGACGTCCCACTCGGTCGCGCCGAAGCTGTCGTACATGACGACGTTCGTGCTCGCCTGAATCTCGTCGAACGCGGCTTCCAGCTCTTCGAGCGTCCAGGTGCCGTCAGGAACGTGGAACCGGCGTCCGCCGAGCTTGCCGGCGATGCGCTTCGCGGTCTCGACAGGGGACTGTTCGAGGTAGAACACCGCACACTTCTCGTTGAGCGTCACGGCGGTGTTGACGATCTCCTGGGTGAACCAGTCGGTCTTGCCAACGCCCGTACCGGCGCCGAAGAAGTACACCTCGCCGTAGCGACGCCCGAAGGTGATCTCGGTGAGCTTCGGAAGGAACCAGGGTAGGCCGACCTCGATGGGTGCCAGTGCGCGCTCGCGTAGGTCCGCAAACGTCACGATGCCGTCAGGACGAAACACCTTCGCGTTCCAGATGGCGTCGATGATGCCGCGAGCCTTGCCCTTGGCGAGCATCTCGTTTGCATCCTTCAGCGGAAGGTGCGCGATCTTGCACTTGCCCGGCGTGAACAGCAGTGCGCATTCCTGTGCAGCCGACTGGCCGGGTTCGTCCATGTCGAACATCAGGATGACTTCGTCGAACTTCTCCAGCCACTCCAGTTCCTGGGCGACCGTCTTCTTCGCACCATCGGCGCCGTTAGGGATCGAGACGACAGGCCACTTGTTGTCTTGGACTTGGCTGACCGACAGGCAGTCCAGCTCACCCTCGGTAATGACGATCTTCCGACCGCCTTCGCCCCAGAGGTGTTGACCGAACAGCCCGGCGTTCTTCAGCTTGCCGCGTACGCTGAACGTCTTGTCCGGATAGCGCACCTTCTGAGCGACGATCTCGCCTTCGCGGCGGTAGTTGGCGATCTGCACGGGCTTGCCGTTGTGCTCGCCCACGGTGTAGTTGAACTTCGCGCACGTCTCTTCGGACAGGCCACGCTTGGTGAGCGCCTGCGTCTGTCCGGTCAGGAATTCACCGGACATTCGTCGGTTCCTCGGTTGTGGGGTGGAGCCGTCGCCCTGCCTGTGCTTCCCGCAGGAGAAGCAGAACGTGTGCCCGTCTGTGTACGTGGCACACGCGTCGGATGAACCGCAGTCTTCGCAGGGACCTTTTGAGAGCAGCTCGGACTCAGCGGTTTCCACGCTGGACGGACCACATGGTCTTGCGGGTGGTGACGCCGACCTTGCGGCGGATGGCGCTCTTCACGGCGTGCGACTGCTTCGAGGGAGCCTGCTTGGACGCGGCGGCTTCGAAAGCGGCGCGCATGGTCGTCGGGATATTGTTCAAACGGATGCCTCCAGGTTCTTCATGACGTATTCGCGGTAGCAGAAGGGGACGCCTTCAGCGGCGAGGACTTTCCGCACGGCCGAAAGGCTCACGAGCTTCTCGCGCGGTCGGACGGGCTTGATCGGGTAGTTCGAGGCGCGCTGACGGGCCGACAGGCTGTAGCGCGTGTACGCCTGGCCGGTGGCGTCTTCGGTGCGTTCCTTGACGATGTCGTAGCCAGCGGCCACCAGTTCGTCGATACGTGAGGCGAGGCGGCGTATGCGGTAGACACCTTCCGCGACCCAGCCCGTGATGTATCGCTCGGTACGGAGGTGGTTGAGGACAATTTCGGTCTGGGTCTTCGGTTTCATTACGGTTCCTTGAGGGTTTCTTTCAGTGCGAGGAGGGGCGGTTCGAGGCCGTAGAACAGAGGCACGCCGTAGGCGTCTCTCAGGCGCAGCAGCGCGGCCGTTTGCTCCTCCGTGAAGGTCCCCTTGGGTTCCAATGCGTCGTTGAGGCCGCCGATGAGGCAGACCTGGAGCGCGCAGTCGGAGAACGTGGGGGATGCAGCACCGCGAACGCTCTCGTCACGACCCGCTTCCACGGTGCCGTCGCGTCGAATGACGTGGTGGACGGCAACGGTGGAGTAACCCTGGCGGCGGTGCGCGCGCGCCAACTCCTCCACGCCGATGTCGGCGGAGGGTGAGGTCATGGAGCAGGTGACGAAGAGGCGCTCGATGGATTCGAGTGCTTTCAGTTTCACGGTAGGGCGTAGATGTGGACTTCGGTGCGCGACTGTTCGTCAGGCGCAGCGAACCGCTTGGAGGTGCAAAGCAGGACTACCTGCGAGTCGTCCTTCCAATAGCCACCGCAGTGCGTGATGGCATCGAGAGGTCCCTTCGCGAGGTTATCGACGTCCGGTCGCGGACGCTTCAGCTTCGAGGTGCGGGCTTTGGTCATGACGGACTCGACCAGCACCAGCAGGTGCGCTTCGGGGTCGATATCGGCGCCAAGGCCGGCGAGGAGGTCGCCTACGGCATCGAGCCAGGCTCGGTACGGTTTGGCGTGGTAGGTGCCCCACTTGGTAACGCGGGGGCGGGAAGCGGATACGGGTTCGAGTTTGAGGACGATGGAGGCAACGTGCGTTGCCCCCTCGATCATGGCCTGTACCGACTGCTTGGACTTAGAAGTCCCCGCTGCCGCCATTGCCACCTTCATTGGCCGATTCATCGGCGTCGTCTTCGCCGCCGAACGTGGCGGGGGCCGAGTTGTCGGCGACGTAGCCGCCTTCGCTCTCGTCCTCGTCGAAGCCCATGTCCTTCGCGGTCTTCGCGCCGAACGTGACCAGCTCCAGCAGCTTGACGCCCACGAGCTTCGGGCTCAGGTAGAACGTCTTCGCGCTCGGTACCGGGCCGGCGTTGAACTCGCAGTTCACGCGGAGGATCGAGCCGCCACCGATGGTCGGCGGATTCTTGATCTCGACGCCCTTGCTGTCGAAGATGCCCGGCTTGCGCGTCCACGCTTTGCCCTGCTTGGTCGTGCCGCTTGCCTTCATCTTGAAGTTGATGAGGATGCGACCGGTCTCCTCGCCTTCCTTGTCCAGCTCTTCGGTGAACACGGGGGCGACCTGGTACTTCTCCAGGGCCTTCTTCTTGACCGGCGTATCGGCGTTCGCGATCTCGTGCTTGAACAGCTCGTCGCGCACCTTCTCGAAGTGTTCGATCATCTTCTGCACTTCCGGCAGGTTCGGATCGAACGCCAGCTTGCAGGTGTACTCGCCTTCCGGCTTGAACTTGGTGTCCGGGGCGTTGAGGTTCGGCCACACGGCCGCACCCTTCGGGGTGTTGAACGACGGGTACTTCTTTTGTGCCATCAATTGGTCTCGGTTTCGGGGTCGTGGAATGCAGCGAAGACACGGGTTTCGATGCCAGCCGTGTCGAGGTTGCGGAGGGTTGCGCGGGAGATGTAGCCGGTGTCGTCCAGCTCCGCATAAGCGGCGCGCAGGAGTTCGGTCGAAGAGAACATCAGGAGAATCGCTTTCCGATTTCGCCATCCACGTAGGCGCTCACGGCGTCCAACGTGTTGCGGTTGGTGTACCGGCAGTCCTGTTCCATCCGATCCACGATGCGCAGAAGGTCGCGCGGGTCGAGATGTAGGACGTCGGAGGTGATCTTGAAGGCCGTGGCGAGCGCCATGACCTGGGTTGCCGGGTGGAGTTCTTGCAGCGCGTTGATAACGACAAAAGCCCCCGAAGCCGAAGCCTCGGGGGTTGTATTCGTTACCCGGTCGCGGACCGTGGTACGGATGCTCATTGAGTCGTTGGAGTGCCCTTACAGGAAGCGAGCCATCGCACCCAGGGGCGGGTAGATGCTGCCGTAGTCGATGCCGGAGAGCGGGCGGGGCCAGGAGTGGACCTGCATGTGTGCGAGAGCGCGCTTGATGCGCACATAGCGGACGTTGCGGGCCGCGATGACGCTGAGGTTGGCGTCGGCGTAGCGCTGAGCGTTACTCATCACGCGGGCCATGGCCTTGGTGTAGAACGGGAGGGTCGTGCGCTTCTTGGCCATGGGTCAGCTCCAGTCCGAGAAGGCTACGGCCATGACGACAAGGACGACCACGAAGATCGTAAAGCCGAGGCCGAGGAACAGCGGCAGGAAGACCAGCCACCAGCTCCAGGCGATGACGGAGCACAGCTTCAGTACGGCGAAGACGACCGTGAGGATCGTGGGCAGTCCAAGATTGACGGATAGCTTCATGGCTCAGCCCTCCGCTACGAGCGACTGGCAGGACGCGCGGAAGTCCGCGAGCGTGCCGTGGGTCGCTTGGTTGTAGATCGCGAGCACGACGCCGTACTCGTCGACGGCGGTGTGGGCGTTGAGTCTGGAATTGAACTGGATGCTCATGATGTCCTCAAGGGTCAAAAGGAAGCTAGGAATTAGGCAAAGAAATAGAGCGACGACTCGACCAACGAGAGGTCCAGGTCGCCCACGGTGGGCAAATCGGGGAGGGTCACTGCGATGTCCGCAGGAAGCTGGGCGGACAGTTCGTCCCGGAAGTCGGTGAGGACCTCGCGGCTGTACTGCTGAACGAAAGCGGCTCTTAGCGAGGCCGCCAGGACGTCGGTGTCCGCCGCGTGCACCCCATAGGAGTCGTGAATCATCGCGAAGTCGGCGACGTCGTTGTCCAGGGCGGTGCAGACGGTAAGCATCAGGTGAGCTGCGTCACAGGAGTGGACGAAGTTCGGGGAGATGCCGAGCGCTTGTCTGCGGCTGTCGAGTTTGGTTCCTTCTACGCTGGCACTTATACGCACCTCGCGGCCGGAGACGTACGTTTTGACGCGGGTTCCCGTGGTCTCCCGGTACTCCTGAAGGACCGGAAAGCCGGCTGGCGTGGTCCAGCTCACAGGCATCTCGCCCTTCGCTGCCACCTTCGCCGCATCCTTCAGCCAGTCCATAGCCTCCCGCGCGGCGATCACCACGAGCCCGATGGAGTCCCAGAGGACACCCGCGAGATACTCGGCGTGATCCCAGGAGTCATCCTTGCCGGCCTTCTTCATCTTGTCGGCGATCTGGTTCCGCATGCCGGAACGGGTCACGCCATAAGGAAGAGTCATTACCGGCTGCTTGACCAGGTCGCGAGTGAGCTGGCCGTCCCAGAACGCGGCGGACAGGTTTCCGCCTTCGGCTTCCGCACGGATGCGCTCGGCGGCAACCGTCATGACCTGCGTATAGATGTCGGCCGGTCTTTCCTGCGGGATAAGGTTGGTCGCCTTGCCGCCTACAGGGTCGCGGAGCATGGCCGAGAAGTTCTGAAGGCCATTGCAGGAGCCGTCGAGGGCGATGGGGAGGTGCGAGACGTAGTCCTCGCCCATGGCTCGATAGCCAGCCCACTCGAAGCAAGCGGCCAGAGCGCACCACGGCGAGTCGGCTTCGGTCCAGGCCCGCATGCCGTCCAGCGGGTCGAGCGCGGAGTCGAGGATGCGGTGCTCGTTGTCCCTGACCCACTTGATGCGGTCTTCGAAGGGCACCTTGTCGACGCCGAACAGGTTGGCGACGTGGATGGCGAGCCACCTGGCGCCGGAAGGACCGAGCCGCTTGCCATTGGCAAACCGCAGGAGCGACTTCGCCTGGTCGTCGCCCTGGGGATTTAGGGTGCCCGGTACGGGATAGACACGACCCCGGAAGTCCAGGGAGTGGGGGAAGTAGATGGCCTCCTCGGGCTCGAAGCGGGCCGCGAGGGCGATCTTCTGGGCCGCCGAGATGCGCTGGGAGGCCGTGCGGGCGTTCTTCTCGTAGATGTCGGCGCGGGTGCGCTTCCACTTCTTAAAGGATTCAGGCTCCTCGACCTTGTAGCGCTCCATGTCATCGGAGGGGAGCGGCGGGAGTTCCAGCAGGTCTCGCGACGGGAGGTCGCCGATGCCACCACCGGCCTCCCAGGCTTCCTTCATGACGGCCAGGACGGCCGAATTGACCTGCCAGGGGGTCTCCTGGATCGCGTTGAGGGACCGCAGGACGTTGGGCATCTCGGCGTTGTCCAGCTCACGCAGGTAAGCCTTGTTCCGGGTGCGGACGAGGGGGACCAGGCCGCCAGCGTCGGTCAGGTAGCCGCCTCCCTTCGATGCCTGCCACGGTCTGGGGGAAACCAGCATGGGCATACGGACGGGAGCGAAGTGGGCCGCCGCGTCGTGGGCCTTGTCGAGCCAGGCCATGACCGCCTCGGTTCCCCGGAGCAGGATGCGCTCGCGGGTCTTGCCGTGTGACGAGTCGTTATAGAGGAGGGCGAAGCCGGTGGACTCGATGAACAGCTCGACCATCTTCATTCCGAAGTGGGTGGCGTCGTGGCCGGGGAACGCGAACTGGTCCAGCTCGGTCCGGCGCACGGCGGCCTCCATGACGTTGCGGGAGTGCCGCTGGGAGGTGCTCTTCTTCAGGACGCCCTGAAGGTGCTTATGGAGGCCAGGGGAGACCTCTTTGAACCGGGAGTAGTTGATGGAGTCCTCAAGGGACGTGGCGATGGCCTCGGCGACCGTCTGGACGCGCGTCTCGCCGTTGGAGATCGCGTTGAGGCAGTGACGGATGGTGATGTAGGCCAGCTCGGACGAGGGGAACTTCTCGCACCAGCGGACGGCCGTGTGCTTCTTGCCGGGCTTGCCGTTGCGCGCCTCGGCCACGAAGGCGTCGATGGCGGCGGAGAGAGGGGTGATGCAGTCGCGGATAAGGCGGCGACCAGGGCCAGAGTCGGACTCGTCCTGGCGGTCGCGCTCCTTGTGGTAGCGGTCGACGCCGAGAGTCAGGGATTCTTCTTCCAGGGCGAGCTGTCTGTCGCGGAGAGAGAGGGTGGGCTGCACGATAGTCATGCGTGGTCTCCAGAAACGAGAAAGGCCCCGCTTGGGGGCCTTGGGTGGGTCGATGGGTTGTTGCCGAGGTGTCTCTCTCGGCCTTGTGTGTACCGAAACGAAAAACGCCCCGGCTCCGTGGGGAACCGAGGCGTCTCGTTAGGGGATCGAAGGGGTACCTTCAGAGCCCTTTAGGAATCTTTATGGGGAGGAACTATCGTTCCCCTGAAGCTGGCACTTATACCCACCTTGCGGCACCTGCCGGCACCTGAGTGGCAACGCGGCACCTGAGAAACGGCACCTGCGGTGGCACCTCGGGGCTAAGTCATTGCCACGTAAGGCTCGCCGGAAAATTTAGGTTCTGACGGGGTAACCCGTGCGGGTTCGAGTCCCGCCTCTCGCACCATCCTTCTTCAGATGGATCAGAATGCAGTAATGCTGTTTCTGTCTGACGAGCACCGGGCGCCTGCGCATGCATTCATTTGCGTGGGGAAATTGCCAGCCGCCGGCATGAAGCAGTTCACGTAGGCCCATGTGCTGCCTTGACCAGGACCGGGCACGTAGTCCGATAACGAGCTTCGGCAACGGCTATCCACCACGAGTTCGCCGGCGATGGTGCCGGCTGAGTCCAGGCTGTAGTTCGCACTTCCCCGGTGCGCTGAATTCTGCCCGGCTGGTACGACGTAAGAACCAGGCGCGATCGCCTGAATGAATATAGCCTCTGCGTTACGCTTTGCCCTAACTGCGGGCTCCACCGGATGCTCGTCACGACATACGCCGCCGCCGAGTGTCTCAGGACTCCAGCGCGAAACTGCGCTATGCGATGCGCTGGAGCCCATGCTTGCACAGATGCGCTCATCCAGATCTTTCGTAGCCTGGGGCTGCGAATCGTGCAGGTACACATAGTCGCCGTTTTGCAATTCGATAAGCTTCTGCTCGACGAGTACGTCGACACCATGCTCGTCTTTAAGCATGACGTGGCGAACCACGGTTCTCTCGCTGTCGGCAGAAACCGATGCGTGCTGCGATACGACCTGAGCTGTGGCAACGATCGGAAAGGTAAGGATGCCTGTGATCAACATGAGACGCATGGTCTGTCCTCGTTCGGTTCGAGGTTCCAGCGTCGCGTTGTTCGCCCGTCAGCTCCATACGAGGATTCTGAAAAGTCGACGTCAGCGGTCTTGTGCTTGCCAGTCTGGCGATATGCGCGATGGTGACCCAGACCTCAGCCAAAGCGCTGGCCGCGATCCCCCAAGTACGATGCCAGGACGTGGGCTGTGGCGGACTTTAACTAAGCCTGTCCATGAGCTTGCGGAATCCCAGCGCCACCGCAAAAAGCCCTGCTGTAGCTACGAAGGGATGTCAGCGTGCCTCGGCGTTGATCTTCGACGTCTCCGCCATGAGTTTGCCGATTTCCGTGCGGATTTTTTCCAGGTCGTCAGGTGTCATGCACAGCAGCCCGGGTCTCTGGTGTTCGAGTGAACGTGAGCCCCTCATGCTTGCTTGAACGTCACGCATGACGCATACGACCCATCTGAAAAACTGGTTGGAACGTTCAGCAAGCTTTAGAGCGTCAGCTTGATGAGGGCGGCGATGATGGCCGCGCCGGCGCCCAGCGCGCCGACGATGATCGCCCCGAAGGCAACAATGGGGTAGTAACGTTGCTCGGCCTGAATCTTCGAGGTTTCGGCGCTGACCTTCGAGGTTTCGGCACTGAGCTTCATGGTCTCGGCCATCATCTTGGAGATGTTCGCGTGGATCAACTCGATGTCGGCGGCGTTCACGGTTCTCGTCTCTTCCATGGATTCTCTCCTAACTTATCACTGCGATTTGGAACCGCCGCAGCGCCCCACGAGCCGGAGAACCAGCCCATCGCGCCCACGCTGATCGCCAGGCCCGACCCCGCCACGGCGGCGGGCTAGCTGAAGGTGCGCAGGGATCGGATGGGCGCTAAAGAGCCCCCAGCAGCTTGGCCAGCGCGAAGGCGGCACCAAAGACGCCACCAGCGGCAACGAAGGGATACCAGCGTGCCTCGGCGTTGATCTTCGACGTCTCCGCCATGAGTTTGCCGATCTCCGCGCGGATTTTTTCCAGGTCGTCGGGTGTCATGCGCAGTAACTCGGATGTCTGGTGTTCGAATGAACAAGGACCCTCATGCTCGCGTAAACACCACGCGTGATCCATACGATCAATCTGAAAAACAGCCGTCATCAACGATCGGGTATCACCCGTCTGCCCGTGTCCTGCGCGCCACGATCGTCGCCAGCACCGCGAGCACCAGCGTGATGGCAAAGTTCGCCATGAACGCGGCTGTATGCGACACGTCGAGCAGTGCGGCGAACATCGTGCCGCCGATGGCGAGCGTCGTGGCCACCATCAAGGATTCGCACAGTTGCAGCGCCGAGCTGTTCCGGCCTTGCTCGTGCGTAGCCGACATCGAAAGCGCAAGGACCGACAGCGTGCCGTAGAGCATGCCCATGCCCAGCCCCGTGAGCAGCCAACCCCCAACCGCTGCCGGCACGGGCATCCAGGCGAAGACGGCGCAGGAGACGATGCCGACGCCGAGCACCATCAGGGCGGTGCCGCGCGTGAGCAATTGCAGGCGGGAGATCGTTGCGTAATGGCCCTGATACCACGAGCCGGAGAACCAGCCGATCGCGCCCACGCTGATCGCCAGCCCCGACCATGTCGGCGACAGCCCGTGCTGCTGGGTGAAGACCAGCGGCAGGAAGGCTTCGGCGCCGAAGAAGGCGGAGGCTGCGATACCGCGCAGGGCGATCACCGCGGGCAGGCCACGGGCGGCGCGTAGCGTGCCGGTGGGCAGCAGGCGGCGTCCGCAGAACAGCAGCAGGGCGAGCGACGGCAGCAGGAGCGTGGCGGCGAGGATCCCTCGCTCCTGGCCCGCGGCGAACAGCAGACAGACGCCGAGCGAGGCGCCGATGGCGTCGGGCAGTCGCGTAGCCGCGTCGGGAGCCTTGCCCGACGGCGCGGGCAGGGAGCGCAGCGCGCCACGCAGACCCAGCGCGGCGGGTACGGCCAGCACCGGTACGGCCAGGAACACCCAGCGCCAGCCCACGTGCTCGACGATGGCCCCGCTGACGGCCGGTCCGATCAGGGCGGGCACGACCCAGCCGGCGGAGAACGAGGCAAACACCTTCGGTCGCAGGGAAGCCGGATAGAGCCGCGCCACGATGACGTAGAGCGCCGGCGACAGGCAGCCGGCGCCCAGTCCTTGGACCAGGCGTCCCAGGAGCAGCATCGGCATGGTCTGCGCGAGACCGGCCAGGAGCAGGCCGACGACGAAGCCGGCCAGGCCGGTCCACATGGCCGGGGCCGGGCCGCGGCGATCGCTCCAACGGCCGGACAGGGCCATGCCGATGACGCTGGTAGCCAGCACGCCGCCGAAGGCCAGGGCATAGACACGCAGGCCGTCCAGTTCGCGCGCGACCGTCGGCATGGCGGTGGTGACTGCCAGCGCCTCGAAGGCGATGAGTGAGATCAGGCTGACCATGCCGAGGGTGGCGGCCCGGTAGCGCGGGCCGAGGATGCCCTCGTCGGCGGGTGTGGCGGTATCGGAAAGGCGATCGGGTTCGGGGGTTCCCACGTGCATGCTGGCGTCCTTGGGGGTGGCGAGTGTCGCACGCTTGCATACGGCGACCGGGAGGGTCAGCATGAGACCTGAACCAATATTGAGGTCAACATATGCGGGAACTGAGCGTGGGCGAGGTCGCCCGGCGCGCGGGCGTAGCGGTGTCGGCGCTTCACTTCTACGAGCGCAAGGGGCTGATCCATAGCCTGAGGACGTCGGGCAACCAGCGTCGCTTTTCCGCCGACGTGCTACGCCGGATCGCGGTCATCCGTGTCGCGCAGCGGGTCGGCATGCCGCTGGAGGCGATACGGCAGGCGCTGGCGACCTTGCCGGACTCGCGCACGCCGACCCGGGAGGATTGGGCGAGGATGTCGGCGGCCTGGCGCGAGGAGATGGATCATCGGATTGCGCAACTGCTTAATCTGAAAGATAAACTGGCGGATTGCATCGGCTGCGGCTGTCTCTCGTTGACGGCCTGCGCCTTGGCGAATCCAGGGGATTCGCTGGCGGCGGATGGCGGCGGTCCTCGGCGCTGGAGTCCCGGATGAGGCAGGTTGCGGCGGTGGGAGGGCAAAACGTAGAATGGGCAGTCATTTGCGGGGTTTTTTCGCCGTCGGAGACGAAAGTCGCGGCGACGCGTCCGACATTCGCGGTGGGTCCCATTGTTCTGGTTACGGCGACGGAAGCTCGCCATCGCGCCACGTCATGTGGCGGTTTCAGGAGAGGTCATGCAGGTTTCGGTTGAGAATGTCGGCAAGCTCGGGCGCAAGCTCACGGTGAAGTTCCCGGCGGAGCGCCTGGAGTCGCAGGTGAACGCGCGCATCGCGGAAATGGGTCGCACGGTCCGCCTGAAGGGCTTCCGTCCGGGCAAGGTGCCCACCACGGTGATCAAGCAGCGCTTCGGCGCGCAGGTCCGTGGCGAGGCCCTGTCCGAGCTGATCGGCAGCACCCTGCGCGAGGCCGTCGAGCAGGAAAAACTGCAGCCGATCGCCAACCCGGCGGTGGACACCACGGGCAATGCGGAAGCGGGCGAGATCGCCTACACCGCCACGTTCGAGGTCATGCCGGAGTTTCCGGCGATCGACGTCGCCGCCCTCGAGATCGCCCGTCCCAAGGCCGAGGTCAAGGACGCCGACATCGACAAGATGATCGAGACGCTGCGCACCCAGCGCCGCAGCTTCGACGAAGTGACGCGCGCCTCCAAGGACGGCGACTTCGTCATGTTCGAATACGCCGCCGAAGCCGGCGACTACCGCTTCCCGGCCGAAGGCCTGGAGCGTGCGGGCAGCGTGCTCGGCTCCGGCACCCTGTTCAAGGCGCTGGACGAGGCCCTGACCGGTCGCACCGCGGGTGAGGACCTGGTCCAGGACGTCGCCTTCCCGGACGATTTCCGCAACCCGGAGCTCGCCGGCAAGACCGCCAAGGTCACCTTCAAGATCGTGAAGGTGCAGGAGCCCAACCTGCCGGCCGTGGATGCCGAGTTCGTCAAGCTGTTCGGCGTGGTCGACGGCGACCTGGAAACCTTCCGCAAGGAAGTCCGTGCCAACCTCGAGCGCGAGCTGAAGGCCACGGTGATGGCCCGCCTGAAGTCCGAAGTGGCCGAGAAGCTGGCCGCCGCCTATCCGGACCTGGAAGTGCCCGAGCTGATGGCCGACGCCGAGGCGCGCAGCCTGGCGGCCGGCAACCTGCCGCGTGGCCAGGAACCCAGCCCGCAGATGGTCGCCGAGGCCGCCCCGTTCGCGCGCAAGCGTGTCGCCGCCGCGCTGCTCATGGGCGAGATCGCCCGCAAGAACGAGCTGCGCCTGGACCGCAAGCGCATGGCCGAGATGCTGACCGCGATCGCCTCGACCTATGAAGAACCGGAAAAGGTCATTGAACTGTATAACAGCGATCCCCAACTGATGTCGGGACTGCAGAACCGCGTGATGGAAGATCAGGTGGCCGAGTGGGTGGCGGACAACGCCAAGTCCACCGACCAGGAGCTGAGCTTCGACGAGGTAATGCGACCGATCGGCGCGTAAGCACCGATCCTCTTGCAACAGCCGGGCCCCACACCTAGGAGAGACCGCATGTCCATGGCTCCGATCCAGAACCTCAACCTGGTGCCCATCGTCGTCGAGCAAACCTCGCGCGGCGAGCGTTCGTACGACATCTACTCGCGTCTCCTCAAGGAGCGCATCATCTTCGCGGTCGGCCCGGTCGACGATTACATGGCTAATGTGATCGTCGCCCAGTTGCTGTTCCTGGAGTCCGAAAACCCGGACAAGGACATCAACCTGTACATCAACAGCCCGGGTGGCTCGGTCACCGCGGGCATGGCGATCTACGACACGATGCAGTTCGTGAAGCCGGACGTGAGCACCATGTGCATCGGCCAGGCCGCCTCCATGGGCGCCCTGCTGCTGGCCGCCGGTGCCGCGGGCAAGCGGTATTCGCTGCCGCATTCGCGCATCATGATCCACCAGCCCTGGGCCGGTGGCATCTCGGGTCAGGCCACGGACATCGAGATTCACGCCCGTGAAATCCTGACCATGCGCGAGCGCCTGAACGCCATCCTTGCCCACCACAGTGGCAAGACGGTCGAGGAAATCGCCCGGGATACCGAGCGCGACCGCTTCATGAGCGGCGCCGAGGCCCAGGCGTATGGCCTGATCGACTCGGTGCCCGACAAGCGCGCGGTCGATACCGTCCGCTCGGCTTGATTTGAACGTACACGCTTGTGAAAACCGGCACTTCGCCCCTGATTCCAGGGGCGAAGTGCTGTGCTATTCTCAAAGCGCACCTGGATTATCAGTAGGGCCCAAAGCATGAGCGACGAGCGGCAAAGCCGTTCCAACGACGGCGGAAAGATTCTTTATTGCTCCTTCTGTGGCAAGAGCCAGCATGAAGTGCGCAAGTTGATCGCCGGCCCCAGCGTGTTCATCTGCGACGAATGCGTTGAGCTGTGCAACGACATCATTCGCGAGGAACTCGAAGAGAAGGCGGCCTCCGGCCGTACCCAACTCCCCAAGCCGCGCGAGATCATGGAAGCCCTCGACCAGTACGTGGTCGGGCAGACGCGCGCCAAGAAAGCCTTGTCGGTGGCGGTGTACAACCACTACAAGCGCATCGAGTCGCGCCAGAAGAACGACGATGTCGAACTCGGCAAGTCCAACATCCTGCTGATCGGTCCGACCGGCTCGGGCAAGACGCTGCTGGCGGAAACGCTGGCGCGCCTGCTCAACGTGCCGTTCACCATCGCGGATGCCACCACGCTGACCGAAGCCGGTTACGTGGGTGAGGATGTCGAGAACATCATCCAGAAGCTGCTGCAGAAGTGCGATTACGACGTCGAGAAGGCGCAGAACGGCATCGTCTACATCGACGAAATCGACAAGATCTCGCGCAAGAGCGAGAACCCGTCGATCACCCGCGACGTCTCCGGCGAAGGCGTGCAGCAGGCCCTGCTCAAGCTGATCGAGGGCACGCTCGCCTCGGTGCCGCCGCAGGGTGGCCGCAAGCATCCGCAGCAGGAGTTCCTGCAGGTCGATACGCGCAACATCCTGTTCATCTGCGGCGGTGCGTTCGCCGGGCTGGACAGGGTGATCCAGCAGCGCTCCGAGACCACGGGCATCGGCTTCAAGGCCGAGGTCCGCTCCAAGGAGCGCACGGAAAACGTCGGCAAGACGCTGTCGGAAGTCGAGCCGGCCGATCTGGTCCGTTTCGGCCTGATTCCCGAGTTCGTCGGGCGCCTGCCGGTCGTGGCCACGCTGGACGAACTCGACGAGGCTGCCCTGGTGCAGATCCTCACCGAGCCGAAGAACGCGGTCACCAAGCAGTTCCGCAAGCTGTTCGACATGGAAGGCGCCGAACTGGAATTCCGCCCGGAGGCCCTGGCCGCCATCGCCCGTCGCGCGCTCAAGCGCAAGACAGGCGCTCGTGGGCTGAGAACCATTCTCGAACAGGTGCTGCTCGACACGATGTTCGAGATCCCCTCGCTGGAGCACGTCAGCAAGGTGGTGGTCGACGACGCCGTGATCGACGGTCAGGCGGAGCCCTACCTGATCTACCGCGGCAACCTGCAACAGCAGCGTATCGCGGGTGAGGGCGGCGACGCGGCCTGATTCCATCGGCATCGCAGCGCTACCGCGGCCCCGGCGTCCATGACGCCGGGGCCGTTTTCTTTCGTGGTTCCGCTCTTGATCGTTCCTTCGCGAACCACCACTTGACGTGTATGGCGGCTCCGGCGCAGTGTCGGGGCGAGCCCAAAAAACCTGAGGGAAAACCCAAGCACATGGCGAAGAATCGCAACCAGACCACGAGCGGATCCGAGCTGGACCTACTGCCGGTCCTGCCCCTGCGTGACGTCGTCGTCTATCCGCACATGGTCATCCCGCTGTTCGTCGGGCGCGACAAGTCCATGCGTGCGCTGGAGCGGGCGATGGAAGGCGAGCGACAGATCCTGCTCGTCGCGCAGAAAAGCCCAGACATCGACGATCCGGCGATCGAGGACCTGCACCAGGTCGGCACGCTGGCCGGCGTCCTGCAGCTGCTGAAACTGCCCGATGGCACCGTCAAGGTGCTGGTCGAGGGCCAGTCGCGCGTGCAGATCGAGGCATTCGAGGACGAGGCCGGCATGATGAGCGGCCGCTCCCGCGTCATCGAGCCGGTGTACAGCAAGAACGAGCGCGAACTCGACGTCGTCTCGCGTTCGCTGGTGTCGCTGTTCGAACAGCTGGTGAAGCAGAGCCGCAAGCTGCCGCCGGAAATCCTGGCGACGCTCTCGGGCATCGACGACCCGTCGCGCCTGGCCGACTCCATCGCCGCGCATCTCTCCGTGCGCATGGGCGACAAGCAGCGCGTGCTCGAGACATCCGACGTGGGCGAGCGGCTGGAGCTGCTCATCGGTCTCGTCGACGGCGAGATGGACCTGCAGCAGGTGGAAAAACGCATCCGCGGCCGCGTCAAGTCGCAGATGGAGAAGAGCCAGCGCGAGTACTACCTCAACGAGCAGATGAAGGCCATCCAGAAGGAGCTGGGTGAGGGCGAAGAGGGCACCAACGAGATCGAGGAACTGCAGAAGAAGATCGACGCCGCCGGCATGCCCAAGGCGGTACTCGCCAAGGCACGCCAGGAGTTCAACAAGCTCAAGCAGATGTCGCCGATGTCCGCCGAGGCCACCGTGGTGCGCAACTACCTCGACTGGGTGGTGGGCGTGCCGTGGAAGAAGCGCAGCAAGGTCCTCAAGGACCTGGCGCTGGCGCAGGAAACCCTCGACGCCGACCACTTCGGCCTGGAAAAAGTGAAAGAGCGCATTCTCGAATATCTGGCGGTGCAGCAGCGCGTCAATACCATGAAGGGCCCAATCCTGTGCCTGGTCGGTCCGCCCGGCGTGGGCAAGACCTCGCTCGGCCAGTCGATCGCCAAGGCCACCAACCGCAAGTTCGTGCGCATGAGCCTGGGTGGCGTGCGCGACGAAGCCGAGATTCGTGGTCATCGCCGCACCTACATCGGTTCGATGCCGGGCCGCATCGTGCAGAACCTCAATAAGGTCGGCACGAAAAATCCGCTGTTCGTCCTGGACGAGATCGACAAGATGTCGATGGATTTCCGTGGCGATCCGTCGTCCGCCTTGCTGGAAGTGCTGGACCCGGAACAGAACAACGCCTTCAACGATCATTACCTGGAAGTCGATCTCGACCTCTCCGAGGTGATGTGGATTGCCACGGCCAATTCGCTGAATATCCCCGGCCCGCTGCTCGACCGCATGGAAGTGATCCGTATCCCGGGTTACACCGAGGACGAGAAGCTCAACATCGCGCAGAAGTACCTGCTGCCCAAGCAGCTGAAGGCCAACGGCCTGAAGGTGGAAGAACTGGGTATCGACGAAAGCGCCCTGCGCGACATCGTGCGCTACTACACGCGCGAATCGGGCGTGCGCAACCTCGAGCGCGAGATCTCCAAGATCTGCCGCAAGGTGGTCAAGGAAATTGCCCTCGGCACCGTGCCGGCCAAAGCCAAGGCCAAGGTCAAGGCGACCGGCAAGGCCGTGAAGGGCAAGGTGCTCGCCCCCGACCTGGTGCGTGTGGATGGTGACAACCTCGACCATTACCTCGGCGTGCGCCGTTTCGACTTCGGTCGCGCGGAGCAGCAGAACGAAGTGGGTCTGGTCACCGGCCTGGCGTGGACGCAGGTCGGCGGCGACCTGCTCAGCATCGAGGCCTCCGTGGTGCCCGGCAAGGGCCGTCTGGTCCACACCGGACAGCTGGGCGATGTCATGAAGGAATCGATCCAGGCGGCACTGAGCGTGGTGCGCGCGCGCGTGGCTGGGCTGGGCATCGAGCCGGATTTCCACGAAAAACTGGACATCCATATCCACGTGCCCGAAGGTGCGACGCCGAAGGACGGCCCCAGCGCGGGTATCGCGATGGGTACGGCGCTTGTGTCGGCGCTGACCAAGGTACCGGTGCGTTCGGATGTGGCGATGACCGGCGAGATCACCCTGCGTGGTCGCGTGTTGCCCATCGGTGGCCTGAAAGAGAAGCTGCTCGCGGCGCATCGCGGCGGCATCAAGACGGTCATCATCCCGGAAGAGAACAAGAAAGACCTGGTCGACCTGCCGGAAAACATCACCAGCTCGCTCGACATCCATGCGGTCAAGTGGATCGACGAAGTGCTCGACCTCGCGCTGGAACGGCCTATCGGCCCGAGCAAGAAGGGCGACGGCGATGCCGGGGTGGAGCTGCCTCCGACCACCGGTCGCAAGGGCAAAGGCAAGGGTTCGCCCGCGCTGACGCACTGAGTTCATCCACGTCGTCGAACGTCAAGGGGCGCGGCGCACCGCGCCCCTTTCGTTTTCGTCGTCCTGTCACGATCGTCTGGCGATAATCGTTTTCGTTGCGCCGCGCAAGTCTCCAGACAGCATGCATATGCGCTGAAAGCGTTGGTATTGCTCGTATTGCGGTAGGGGGAGGGCACTGGTATAAAGTCCGCTCCGCCATCGCCTGCGCCGCAAGGGCGCCATGTATCGCGGGGTTGCTGAGTCATGCCACACGGTGAGATTCGTAACCTGACGTCTTCTCACCAAGGATCGCCGTCCGGCGGTTCGAATTACCTTTGAAAGGAGTTACCTGATGAATAAAACCGACCTGATCGCCGCTATTGCCGAAAAGGCTGAACTGTCGAAGGCCGATGCCGGCAAGGCACTCGAGGGCCTGATCGAAGCGGTCAAGGACACCCTCAAGAAGGGTGAAGACGTCGCCCTCGTTGGCTTCGGCACCTTCAAGCTGCGCAGCCGCGCCGCTCGCACGGGCCGCAACCCGCGCACCAACGAAGAGATCAAGATTCCGGCGTCGAAGGTTCCTGCCTTCACGGCTGGCAAGGCGCTCAAGGATCACGTAAACTAAGTGGTCTTACCGGAGGGGGTGCTTAGCTCAGCGGTAGAGCGTCGCCTTTACACGGCGCTGGTCGGGGGTTCGATCCCCTCAGCACCCACCATCGGGAAGTGGAGTGGTAGTTCAGTCGGTTAGAATGCTGGCCTGTCACGCCGGAGGTCGCGGGTTCGAGTCCCGTCCACTCCGCCATTGTCTGCAGAGGCGCCCGTGTGGCGCCTTTGTTTTATCTACACGCCGGTCAGGATTGGCCCGGCGCATACCGTGCGAGTCGCATCATGCTGCAAGCCCTGCGTAACAAGATCCACGGCTGGCCCGCCGCCATCGTCCTCGGTGTCTGCGTGTTCGCCGTCGCGTTCTTCGGTATCGAGTCGTACTTCGTGTCGCGCGTTGACACATACGTCGCGAAGGTCGGTGATCACGAGATCTCGCAGCAGGAGTGGCAGGATCGCCTGAACGCACTGCGCCAGCAGGCCGCACAAGACCCGAATTCCCCGTTCACCGCCGCCGATCTCGAAAAACCCGAGCTCAAGCAGAAGGTGCTGGACGGCATGATCAGCCAGGCGCTGCTGCAGCAGGCCAACACCGACCTGGGCCTCACCGTGTCGGACGCCGCCGTGCGTTCCGCCATCGGCACCGATCCCGGCTTCCAGGTCAACGGCCAGTTCAGCCCGGAGGCTTATCGCGCCATCCTCTCCATGCAGGGCATGAGCCCGGCGATGTACGAGGCCAAGATCCGCGCGTCGCTTGCCACCCAGATGATCCCGGAAGCGATCTCCGCGACCACGCTGGTCACCGACGCCGACGTCGACAACTTCTTCCGCCTGCACGGCCAGCAGCGCGACCTGCGCTACACCGTGCTGCCGCGTCCGTCGCTGACCGACACCAACGTGTCCGACGCCGATATCGACGCCTTCTACAAGTCGCACATCGCCGACTACACCACGCCGGAACAGGTCTCGGTGCAGTACCTCGAAGTGAAGCAGGCCGACCTCAAGCCCGGCGCGCCCACCGACGCGCAGCTGCACGAGTACTACGACAAGAACAAGCAGCGCTACGCGCAGCCCGAGCAGCGCGAGGCGTCGCACATCCTCATCAACGTGCCCAAGAACGCCACGCCCGATCAGCAGAAGGCCGCGCTCGATAAGGCCAAGAAGATCGCCGCCGAAGCCACGCCGGACAACTTCGCCAAGCTGGCCGCCGAGAACTCGGACGACATGGGCTCCAAGCGCACCGGCGGCGACCTGGGCTGGCTGGAGAAGGGCGTGGCCAACGCCGCGTTCGATGCAGCCATGTTCGGCCTTAAGAAGGGCGAAATCACCAGGGAGCCCGTGCTGTCGCCGGAAGAGGGCTACCACATCATCTGGGTGCGCGATGCGCGCGAGGGCGATGCCAAGCCGTTTGCCGACGTGCGCGCGCAGCTGGCCGCCGACTGGGCCAAGGGCGAGGACGAGCGCCTCTACAACGAGCGTGCCGGTCAGCTCGCCGACCTGGCCGAGCGCAATCCCGGCTCGCTCGAGCCCGCCGCGAAGGAACTGGGCATCGAGATCAAGACCACGCCGATGTTCGGTCGCAACGGCGGTGAAGGCGTTGCCGCCGATCCGAAATTCGTCGCCGCGGCGTTCAGCGACGACGTGGTCAACCAGGGCAACAACTCCTCGCTGGTGCAGGTGCAGAAGGGCGACGCCGTCGTCATGCACCTGGACAAGCATGCCGCCGCGGCGCCCAAGGCCCTGGCCGACGTCACGCCGGCGATTCGCCAGCGCATCCTCGACGAGCGTGTGGACGCTGCCGCGAAGAAGCAGTCCGACGACCTCGCCGCGCAGCTGAGCAAGGGCGGCGACCTCGCCGCGCTGGTCAAGGCGCCCGTGCAGACGTTGACGGGCGTGGAGCGCAGCAAGCTCGCTGGCGTCAAGGATGCGCCGCCCGCCGTGTTGCAGCGCGCGTTCTCGCTGCCGCATCCGGTGGATGGCAAAGGCAGCTGGAGCGCCTTGCCCGTCGGCAACGGCACGTATGCGCTGGTCACGGTGGACAAGGTGACCGACGGTGACCCGGCCAAGGTCGAGAAAGCCCAGCGCGTTGCCCTGCGCGGCCAGATGATCGACGCGATGGCGCAGGCCGCCACCCTCGAGTACATCCAGGCGCTCAAGGCGCGTGGGGAGATCAAGGTCGCCAACGACCGGCTCTGATCGCGATCGCGCGTATTACAATGGTGGCCTTGTCGCGTCGAAGGAACCACCCGTGATCATCCAACCCAAGGTTCGTGGCTTCATCTGCACCACCGCTCATCCGGTCGGCTGTGCGAAGAACGTGGAAGAACAAATCGCCATCACCCGTGCCAGCGGTGCCTTCGCGGAAGGTCCGAAGCGGGTGCTGGTGATCGGCGCCTCCACCGGCTACGGCCTGGCATCGCGAATCACCGCCGCGTTCGGGCAGGGTGCGGCCACGCTGGGCGTGTTCTTCGAGAAGCCGTCCAGCGAGAGCAAGACCGGCACCGCCGGCTGGTACAACTCCGCCGCGTTCGACACGCTGGCACGGCAGGCCGGGTTGTACAGCCGTTCGGTCAACGGCGATGCCTTCGCCGACGAAACCCGCGCCAAGGTCATCGAGCTGATCAAGGCGGAGATGGGCGGCACGATCGACCTGGTCGTCTATTCGCTGGCCTCGCCCGTGCGCAAGTTGCCCACGACCGGCGAAGTGGTGCGCTCCGCGCTGAAGACCATCGGCGAGACGTTTACCGCATCTTCCGTGGATACCAACAAGGATGCCGTGATCCAGGCATCCGTCGAGCCGGCCACGGAGCAGGAAATCCAGGACACCGTGACCGTCATGGGCGGTGAAGACTGGGCGCTGTGGATCGACGCGCTGAGCGAGGCCGGTGTGCTTGCCGAGCATGCCACCACCATCGCGTACAGCTACGTCGGCACGGAAATCACCTGGCCGATCTACTGGCACGGTACGCTCGGCCAGGCGAAGCAGCACCTGGACCGCACCGCGAAGGAGCTGGCCAGCCGTTACGCATCCAGCGGCCTGCGTGCCTACGTCGGCGTGATGAAATCGGTGGTTACCCAGGCCAGCTCGGCCATTCCCGTGATCCCGCTCTACGTGTCCATGGTCTTCAAGATCATGAAGGCCAAGGGCATCCACGAAGGCACCATCGAGCAGATCAACCGCCTGTTCCACGAGCGGCTGTATCGCGCGGACGGCCAGGCGCCGGCCACGGACGCCGAGGGCCGCGTGCGCCTGGACGACTGGGAGCTGCGCGAGGACGTGCAGAACGAGTGCAAGGCGCTGTGGCCGAACGTCACGACGGACAACCTGCGCGAGGTCACCGACTACGCCGGCTACAAGCACGATTTCATCAAGCTGTTCGGTTTCGAGGCGGAAGGCGTGGATTACAGCGCCGACGTCGCGCCGGACGTGCAGTGGGATGTCGTACAGGTCTGATGGCGCGGGGCGCCACCTCGACGGGTGGCGCCCGGTGACACGTCGCGGTAGCGCGGCGCAATGCGACCGATAGCGCTCAGCGCGCCGTGAGGCGCAGCACCTGACCGGGCTTGACCGCTTGCGTCTGCAGGTCGTTCCACTTCATCAACTGCTGCACGCTGACCTGGTGGCGACGGGCGATCGTCCATAGCGACTCGCCGTTGTCCACCTTGTGGATCACCACGTCGTTCTTCGGGGTTTTCTTCTTCTTGGACTCGGACGCGACGGATGTCCTCTTGCCCTTTGCCTTGGCGTCACCCTTTGGCTTGCCGTGGCTGCCGGTCTTGCCCTTGGCCACCGATGCCGACGACGTGTCGCTGTCGTCGGTGTCATCCGACGCCGGGCTGTCCGTCCCATCGGCCAGTGTGGCGACCGGTCCCAGCCGGTACTGATCGGCGGCGGACTTCGGCAGCAGCAGCGTCGCGGACACCGTGCCCTTCGTGGTGCGGTAGGCCGGATTCAGGTCGCGCAGGTCGGTCACGGACAGGCCCGACTGCTTCGCCGCCTGCGACAGCGACTGCGGATTGGAGACCTGCACCACCTGCAAGGCGTCCTGGTGGTCCTGCTTCGGCAACTGGACGTTGAAGCGCGCCGGGTCGCGCACGATGCATGCGATCGCCATCAGCTTGACCAGGTGTTCCTTCGTGTTGGCCTTCATCGGCACGTCCGGCAGGCCCTGGTCGTCGGACGGACCGCCGTGCCTGTCGATGGTTTTCTTCAGGCCGAACTCGCCCGCGTTGTAGGCCACGTCGACCAAGCGCCAGTCGCCCAGGTCGTCGTAGTAGCGGCGCATCATCGTCATCACCGAATCCGTGGACTTGGTGATGTCCAGGCGTTCGTCGTAATTCTTGTCCACGCGCAGGCCGAGCGTGTGTGCCGTCTGCGGCATGATCTGCCACATGCCGGCAGGGCGGTTCTTCGCGCCGGGCACATGGCGGTACTGGCTTTCCACCCAGGGCAGCAGGGCGAACTCGCCGGCCACGCTGTGCTGCATGGCGGACTTGTGCGCATAGACGATCAGCGGCAACACCTCGTTGACCTGCTGCTCGAAGCGGTTCGGCATCTTCGTGTAGGTGCGCGCCCAGGCCATCACCTGAGGGTCCGCTTCGCAGCCGGGCATGCCGAAGCTGTCGCGCATGCTCGCCCAGAAATCGGCCGGTGGCGCGGGACGCAGCAGCTTCGGTGCCATCGTCACGTCGTCGACCGGGGCCGTCTGCGGCGCGGGGGCCACGGGCGCCGTCGGCACGCGCGGCGTCATGCCGGTGGCGCAGGCGGTCAGCAGGAAGGGTAGGAGGGAGGGTAACAACCGCCGGCGGAGTGTGGTCATGCGCTGAAGCTGTCCTTGGCTCGGCGCAGCGCGGCGAAGCGCTCCGTCCGCGTGGCGTGGGCCTCGCCTTGCGCCTGGGCCCAGCGGGCCACGGCGTCGCTGTCCACGCGCAGGAAGGGATTGGCGGCGTACTCGTCGGCGAGGCGGCTCGGCACGCTGGGCCGGCCCTCCTCGCGCAAGCGCGCCACCTCGTCACGACGGAGGCGCAGGGCGTGGTTGTCCGGGTCCACCGTGAGGGCGAAGCGGATGTTCGACGCGGTGTATTCGTGCGCGCAACAGACCAGGGTCTCGGGCGGCAGATCGGCGAAGGTATCCAGCGAGGCCAGCATCTGCTCCGGCGTGCCTTCGAACAGGCGGCCGCAGCCGATGCTGAAAAGCGTGTCGCCGCAGAACAGGAAGCCTTCGCCGAAGTAGGCCACATGCGTGCGCGTGTGGCCCGGCACGGCCATCACCTTGAACGTGGCGCGCGGCGCCTCCAGCGTGATGACGTCGCCGTCTTCGACGAAATGGTTCTTTGGCTGGATGCGCGGATCGGCCGTAGCGTAGACCTCGACGTCGTGATCGCGCACGAGGTCGGATACGCCGCCGATGTGGTCGTTATGGTGGTGCGTCAGCAGGATGGCCCGCAGTTGCCAGCCATGCTCGCGAAGCGCGGCTTCGACGGGGGCGGCTTCACCGGGATCCACGACGAAAGCCTGGCCTTCGTCGTCGGCGACCAGCCAGATGTAGTTGTCGCTCAAAGCCGCGACGGCAACCCAATGCATCGGGCGAACTCCGTGACGTGGATCGGGCGCGAACACCCAGGAATGGCCGCCTTGCACCTGGGGCGCGGGGCGGGGACGCCGGAATATATCAGCCGTGTCGTACCTGCTCGTTAGCCGTTCGTTAACCCCTGCGCCGCGCCAGCAGCCGTTACACTTCACCTCCATGGCCGCTTTCGCCCCCGACATCTACGTGACGCCCCAGGTCCGCAAGCTGCTGGCGGACGAGGCGGCGGTGCTCGCGCCGCTGCTCGCGCGCTGCACGGGCGACCACGGCCTGCACCTGACCACGACCGCCCAGGCCGAGCCCCCGGCGATGCCCCTGCTGGGCCACTGGGCCACCGTTCGCGTCGCCGGAGCCGCCCTGGGCGGCGACATCCGCGCTAGCGGCCTGGAGGCCCTTCCGTTCGCCGACGAGGCGTTTGGGGTAGTGCTGCTGCGGCACGCCCTGGAGACCACCGCGCGGCAGGACAATCTGCTGGACGAGGCCATCCGCGTCCTGGCGCCGGGCGGCATGCTGGCGATCACCGGGATCCATCCCTTCGGCCTGTGGTCGCCATGGGTGGCCCGCCAGAGCCGGGCCCCGCGGCCACGGCTTACCTGGCCGTGGTGGTGGAGCCAGCGCCTGGTCCGCGACGAATTCGAGCTGTCGATGCCGCGCCGCGTCGGCAGTGCGTGGCCCCGGGTGGGCGGCGCGTCCGGCCCGGGATCCCTGGTGGGCGGCGGTTATTTCCTCGTGGCGCGCAAAAAGCGTCCGTCGGCGGTACCCTTGCGCCCCCGCATGGTGGCCGTGCCGGCGCCGATCCCCGGCACGCTGGCGTCCGGTGCCCGCCGTAACGCCCGTGAACCCCTAAGCTGAGCCGCATGACCGATACCTCTACAGATACCGATACCGTCGAAGTCTTCACCGATGGCGCCTGCCTGGGCAATCCCGGCCCGGGTGGCTGGGCGGCGCTGCTGCGCGCCAAGGGCATCGAGAAGATGCTCGCCGGCGGCGAACGCGACACCACGAACAACCGCATGGAGATGATGGGTGCCATCTCCGCGCTGGAGGCGCTGACCCGCCGCTGCAAGGTGCACCTCATGACCGATTCGAAATACGTCATGCAGGGCGTGCAGGAGTGGGTGCCCAAGTGGCGCCGCAACGGCTGGAAAACCGCCGACAAGAAGCCGGTGAAGAACCAGGACCTGTGGATTCGCCTCGATGCCGCCGCCGCCGCGCACACCGTCACCTGGGAATGGGTGAAGGGCCACAACGGCCACGTGGAAAACGAGCGCGTGGACGTCGCCGCGCGCGACCAGGCCATTCTCTACAAGGAGGGCAAGGTGGCATGAGGCAGATCGTTCTCGATACCGAAACCACGGGCCTGGAAGCCCACCTCGGCCATCGTCTGGTGGAAATCGGCGCCGTCGAGATGATCGGCCGCCGTCCCACGGGGCGGAACTTCCACACCTATCTCAATCCCGAGCGCGCCATCGACGAGGAAGCGAGCAAGGTCACCGGCATCAAGGACGAGGACCTGGTCGACCAGCCGCTGTTCCGCGACAAGGTGGACGAGTTCCTGGCCTTTATCCGTGGCGCCGAACTGATCATCCACAACGCGGCGTTCGACGTCGGCTTCATCGATGCCGAGCTGAAGCGCCTGGGGCCGGAGTACGGCAAGACCACCGACCACGCCAGCGTGCTGGATACGCTGGCCATGGCGCGTGCGATGTACCCCGGTCAGCGCAACAGCCTGGATGCGCTGTGCAAGCGGCTGGGCGTGGACAACACCAAGCGCGACCTCCATGGCGGCCTGCTGGACGCTCAGCTGCTGGCCGAGGTCTATATCGGCATGACGTCGGGCCAGGTCGTGCTCGACCTCGCGTTCGATGCGTCGAAAGATCACGAGCGCACCGACGTGCTGGGCGAGATCATCATCACCCGTCGCCCCGTGGTGCGGCGTGCAACGGATGAAGAAGTGGCCCTGCACACGGCGCGTCTGGATGCCTTGGACAAGGCCGCTGGCGGGAAGAGCGTCTGGCGCGCCGTCGAAGCCGACAGCACGATCCACTGAAGCCGACCCACTGAGCCCGTCGGGTTAGCTCGCGGCGCGCAGCAGGATGGCGGTGATGTTGTCGCGGCCGGTGCCGGAGACGGCCTCGAGCAGCAGATGGTCCACGGCCTCCTGGGCGGCGATATCCGTGCGTGCCACGATCTCGCCGATGCGCGCGTCCGCCACCTCGTCGGTGAGCCCGTCGGTGCACAGCAACAGCCGCGCACCCGAGGTGAGCTGGCCCTTGGCCAGGCCGATATGCAACTGGTCGGGCGCGGTAATACCCAGCGCCTGGGTGAGCACGTTGCGCTGGGGATGTGCCCGCGCCTGCGCTTCGGTCAGTTCGCCGGCCTCGACCAGGGCCTCCACGATGGAGTGGTCGTGCGACAGGCGCTCCAGCGCCCCATCCCAGCGGTAGATGCGACTGTCGCCCACCCAGGCTGCCTCGTAAGCACGCCCGATGATCCGCACGGCGGCGATGGTGGTGCCCATGGGACGCGACTCCGGCAGGCCGACGGAACGGGCGATCAGCGCCTCGTTGACCCGCTGCACGGCATCCACCAGCGACTGCCCGGCCGACACCTGGGCCACCACGCCGTCGCGCGCGGTGGCCGAAGCCACCTCGCCATGCCGATGGCCGCCCATGCCGTCCACGACCAGGAACAGGCCCAGCCCGGCGTCGGCGTAATAGGTGTCCTCGTTGCGCGTACGGCGCAACCCGGTATGCGTGCCGTGTCCGAACTCGATCATGGGTGCCTTGGTGAGCGAAAGGAGAGGGCGCCAGGCCCCGGTTTCCCGAGCAGGATGCCGCATGAAAAGGCGGTTGTCACGGCAAGGAAGAGCCACTATCATTGCGGGCCCGGCAGAGCGAAAGCCCTGCCGTCGACCGTTCACGGAGAGGTGGCAGAGTGGTCGAATGTACCTGACTCGAAATCAGGCGTTGGTGAAAGCCAACCGTGGGTTCGAATCCCACCCTCTCCGCCAAGCACAAGAAAAGGCCCTGGAAACAGGGCCTTTTTCTTTGGCGAGATTTAGCCGTCGGGTCACAAATCGGGTCACGCGAGGCCCCGGATGATGGTCCAGTCCGTCATGCCAACCCTTCTGATTCGACAAAGCGCTTGAAGAGCAGGGCAGAACTGGCGTTGAACTGCGGCATGGTCTACTCCTAGTGCACGACGGTGCGGTGGGCGCGAAGCGAGTCACGGATGAGTTTGGGAGCGAACGCGTCCATCGTCAGCCACGGTAAGGTAGCCGGATAGTCGAGAACGGATTTCGACACGACGACGCCGGATTCCCCGTTCTCAACGGACGTGGCCTCGACGTGTTGCAGGTGCCAGGCGCGCTTTTGGCCATCCCATGCAAAGACGTAGGTCGCGCCACCGCGCTGCAGTTCGTTGAAATAGCTGACCGACGTCGGGCTGACCGTCAGGTTGTGCAACAGGTCCATGGGTCCCGCATTTTTGGCCGACTCGTTGTACCGGCAGTCAACGGTCTGGCCGTTTTTGGCCGTCACGGCATAGGTGTCGCCCGTGGCGCGCAGCAGCCACAGTTCGCAGGCATTGTCGGTCGCCGGGTTGGGCTGGGCATGACGCACGACTAAAGCCCCGCCGGCCACATCCGCACCGAACGGTTTCACCGGCTGGAAGGCAAGCACCGTGTCTCCGGGGGCCATCAACGCCTGGATGTTGGTTGGGACAGGGTTGGGGGTGGCCGCTTTTGCGCACGGGGCAACGATGCAGGCCAGCGCCAGGGCAGCGGTGACGCACAAGACAGGACCGCGTCGAACGCCATGGCTGGCGGAGAAAGCGTGGCGAGATAGAAACTTGAGGGAGTGGACGGTCATCTGGATTTCTTCGTTCTGATCGGTCATGCCATGACTCAAATCCATGGCCGTAGCCAATATTAAGCCGGCTGGCCGCGGTTCCGGCGCAGCTTCGGAGGTGACTGCTGCGCCGCTTACGACCGGCCTGGACTCACACCGTGTATCAGCAAGTCGCTGTGCTGAGCAGCCAGGGCCTGCAGGTCGGGAGCGAATGGGCTGCCTGGAAACGTATCCCGGAACAGGGCGCCGAGCAGCATGGGGCCCATGATGGAAAACAGCATCAAGGCAGGGTCACCCTTCCGAATGGCGCCGGTCGACTGGCCTCGCTCGATGGTCGACGTCAGCAGTCCGGCGACCTTGGCGATAACCTCGTCGTGCCATACCGCAGCAAGATCCGGGAAGGTCCTGCCCTCGACCAGTACCATTCGCACGATGCCGGGCAAGCGCGAGTCACTCATCTTTCCGGCTACATGTGAGAGAACCAGTGGCAAGGCGGTGATGGCGTCGGTGGCGGGGCTCCCAGGGACGCCTTCGATGGTGCTGAGGTGTTCCGCCACGAGATACCGGGCGACAGCCCGGAACAAGTCCGCTTTCGTTTCGAAATACCGGTAAATCGTCCCCTTGACCACGCCGGCTCTCTTGGCCACGTCGGCCAGTTTTGCATTGGCGTAGCCCTTGGCCACGAACTCATCCATGGCAGCCTCAATGATTTCCTGGGGCCGTGCATCCTTGCGCCGGCTCCACTTCGATTCCTGTTCTTTCACACATCATGCCCGTGGTTTGCACTAGGCCGATAAGAGCGCGAAGCGAAGTAGGAGTCCAGCACGACGACCGAGCCGGCGGGGTCAGCGAGGGCGACCCAGGTGTCCGGACGAAGTAGGTAGAGCGCATCTTGTCTGAGACCCGCTTTTGCGTGTGCGGGCGACCAGCCGAATTCCCGTAGCGCGACGCCGTGCCGGGTACACCATGCTCTGACGTCTTCCTTCGCGGTGCCGTATACATGCACCTGCCATCCGATGGTGGGCAAGGGCTCGAAGTTGTCCTGGCCATCGACGCTGACCCAGGGCAGACGCTCCCCGCCAACAACGTCGCCTGCATTCCCCTCGCTCAGTGCACTGTCTTTGTAGGTCAGGGCCGTCTGCGACACCACCTTGAACAGGATGTCGCGAGCAGGGCCGACCTTGTACACGGCACGGGCAATCCATGGCACGCCGTAGCTGCGCATCATGTTGGCAAGCCCCCCATCGGCGGTAATCAGGCTGAAGATGCGGTCGGTCGTCTTGACCAGCTCCCGGGCAAACGCCTGCCGCTCGGTGACATAGGTGTCGAGCAGGCAGTCCGGCGCCCGCTCGTGGATAACCTCAGCAAGCTTCCAGGCAAGGTTGATGGCATCGAGAATGCCGGTATTCATGCCCTGTCCGCCTGCCGGGCTGTGAACGTGACCCGCATCCCCCATCAGAAACACGCGGCCTTCGCGGAAACGGTCGGCGACACGGTGATGCACCCGATAATGGGAGAACCAGTTGACCTTCTCGACCTTGATGCCAACGCTCGAAATGGCCTCATGTCCGACATCATCGAAGGTCAGGTTCTCCGGGTGCTCGGCGCGTTCATCCTGCACTGTGCCAATGAGCCGTGCCTTGCCATCGCTGCTGTAGGACAGCACGGCAACGAAGTCTGACCCGTCGAGCGCGACATGCGCCTCGCCGACATTTTCCAGGCCGGACAACTCGACGTCAGCAACATAGAAGACCTGCCTGTAGGTACCGCCTTCGAACCCGATGCCGAGCTGTTTGCGGACCGTGGAGCTCGCCCCGTCGCAGGCTGACAGATACGCCGCCGATGCCGTCTCCTCGGTCCCGTCTGCGCGGCGCAGACGCGCCTCGACATGGTCCCCCTTGTCCTGGAAATCGACCAGCTCGGTCTGCCGCTCGACTTCCACGCCGAAGGAGGCGAGTTTCGCCACGAGGGTCTTTTCGTGGAGGTCTTGCGGATAGACGAGGATATAGGGGTAGAGCGAAAGACCCGTGCCGATGTCTTGCAAGGCGACACGCGCACGAGGCTTGCCGCGCGCCCAGATATTCATGGCCCGGTTCTGGAAGCCTGCGGTGACTACGGTGTCGCTGAGATCCAGCTGCCTGTAGAGCTCGAGTGTCCGGGCTTGCACGGCCATCGCTCGGGATGTGGTCCCCGGCCCCGCGGTTCGGTCGATGATTCGCACTTTCACACCCTGAGCCGTCAGCCAAAGCGCATGCGCCAAGCCGGTGGGACCCGCACCAACGATAAGAACGTCCGACATGGCGCACCCCATAGCATTAATGACTTCAGGGTCATTTTGACAGGCGCGCCGTTGACGTCAACCTAGCGGACGCAGAACGATTCAGGTCGCGCGGTCGGCGAGCTTCGAGGGTGAGCCGGATGCTCGAATCGAGACACATCCAGGTAAGCCGGTTTGAGGCCGCGGGGCAGGGGGGGGACAATAGCTACTGGGAAATCGCTTCGAGCGGGATGCCAAGGGTGCGTCGTCCCATCAGGCCGATAACCAGGATCACGACCGCCATCGCGCCCGCGATAAGCACGAACACGCCGACCGTGCCGAATTGCCCAAGGACCGCGGCGATCAGGAAAGCCGTGAAAATCCCCGAGAAGCGGCTCCACGAATACACGAACCCGACGGCGCGTGCGCGGATGCTCGTCGGGAAAAGCTCCGACTGATACGCGTGATAGCTGTAAGACATGATGTTGTTGGCGAGCGTAAGGCAGATACCGAGGCTCACGAGCAGCACCGCCCCGGCCGCCTGGCTGAACCACAGGCCGCAGACGATGCTTGCCGCGGCCATCAGCACGATGACCGTTTTTCGTTCGAAACGGTCGGCGACGAACAGACCGATCAACGGTCCGGCCGGCGCGGCGAGCGCGATCAGCGTCGAGTACATCAGGCTCGTCGTGACGGTGATGCCCTGTTTGATCAGCAGCGTCGGCACCCAGTTGGCGAAGCCATAGAACCCGATGGTCTGGAACACGTTGAAGGTCGCCAACATCAGCGTGCGACGCCGGTACGGCGTGACCCACAGATCGGCGAAACGCCCCTGCGCACGTACCGGCAAGGCGGGCGCGGGCGGAGGCAAGGGATACCCTGCCTCCGCTTCGACCTTTGCTTCGAGCGTGCGCATGACCCGGTCTGCTTCGTCGAATCGCCCTTGCTGCGCGAGCCATCGGGGGCTCTCCGGTAAGGCCCGGCGAATCCACCAGACGAACAGCGCACCATGCGCGCCGATCAGCACGACCCAACGCCAGCCGTCGATTCCGAACGGGGCACGCGGCACCAGCAGGTATGACAGGAAGGCGACCACAGGTACCGCAGTGAAGCCGATGGCTTGTTCGCAGGCGAACGCGCGGCCGCGAACGTGCTTCGGCACCAGTTCGCAGATATAGGTGCCGATCGTGACCAGCTCGACGCCGATTCCCACGCCCGCGATGAACCGCCAGAGATTGAGGCCGTAGGCGGTGTGCTGGAACGCCATCACGACATTCGCCAGCGTGTACCACAGCAACGAATAGGTGAAGATCGCGCGCCGCCCGAAACGGTCGGCGAGGAAACCGCACGCAAGGGTACCGACGAACAGCCCGGCAAACAGTGCGGCAATGAAACTCGCTACACCCGTGGTGCCGAACAGGCCTTGCGTCGTCGATGTCAGCAGGCCGCCTTTGACCAGTCCCGGCGCGACATACCCGGTGTAGAGAAGGTCGTACAGCTCGAAAAAGAAACCCAGGCTCAACAGCACCACCAGCTTCCAGATCGACCGCGTGGCCGGCAGGCGATCGAGCCGCGCGGAAATCGTGCCGGGATCGATGGCGGACGGCGTCATGATGTTTTTCCAGGCAGACCCATGAGCACGACCCGACCGATCATCAAATAAACGCCAAGCATGCCACGGCTCGGTTACAACCGAAGACGCCCCAACCGACAAAGGCATCGGGTACGCCCGGTTTCGGCACGAAACGCCGGTAAATCGATAGGCCCAACCTCTTGTAACTATGATTTCAATCAAGCTCTCCTATATTCACCTGCGTCGTATGATCTCGTCTTCGGTTGTTACTCGGTGCTGCGTGCATTTCACTCGCACTGCGTCCTAACGACCGCTCAAACGCAGTCACGCCAGTGTCGCCCAAAGCTGCTTGAAGGAACCAGAATGGAAGTGACAGGAGTTATGACGGCCGGTGAATCCATTAGCGCCATGGCCTATATCAAGGGTCGAAGAGGCGTATCACCACGGCAGATGAAACTGGTCCTGTTGATCTGTATGTTGGTGATCGGCATCCCTTTCGGGGGATGGGTGTCGGGATCATGGACCGCGGCCGCGATGTCGGTCGAGTTCGCCTTCATTGGCGCTTGGGTGGGCTTGCTGATAATCCAAAGACTGGCCAGCTCTTCCATGCGGAAGGCTCTTGCTACGCGAGGTCAGGCATACGAGCAGCCGCTCACGCTTCGCTTAACCCCTGAGGCGCTAGTCTATGATTTGGGCGACCTGAAGATGACCGCCCATTGGCGTTGCGTCACGGATCTCTTTCAAACCCGCAAATACTGGGTGTTTCTGGTCCAGAGCAGCGCCATGGTCCTTCCTCGCCGCCTTTTCCCAACCTCCGAAGCCGAACAGAGATTTATTGCCGAGGCCATGTCGCGGATGACGGATGCGGCGCGTGCGAGAAGCCCGGATGCGGCCGTGCTGATCGGCGGTTAGCCCTTCAAGACCGGCCGTCTGGCAGCCGTCATGCGGTAGCGTGATCGAGGCGGTGAAGCCCTCGGCGCGCAACAGATCGCACACGCGCATCGGCTTACCCGCAATGGGAGTGCTAGTTTTACCAAGACATCGCCAAGCCGTTATGGCTATTCTTGCGGGCTCGATCTGATGACGTTGCGACGACGTACTTCGCGCGATAGATGTCATGGGAAGTACGTCTGCGACGTCCATGGCAAGTCGTTCGGGCTGAAAAATCCAATGGTCCGGTACAAGAGGAAATGGAAAAAGATGTTGAAGCAGGTAGCTATTTTTTGCCTTTGCGCGGCAGGCGGTGCTTCACTGTCGGCCGCTCACGCCGCCGATGCGCATCGGTCAGTCGATGCGCGCACGCTGGACGTGGCGGGCGTTAAAACCGGCATGGATTTCAACGAAGCGCGCGCGGCGCTGGTTGCGCATTTTCATGCTGCATCTTCCGATATCAAGCAAGATCCCTATCCCGGTGAAAATCCGGTCACTCATACAAAGCTGCCCAGTTATGTGGTTTACGAGAAAGACGGGGCCAAGGTGACGGTTCATTTTGAGGGCCGGGTTCCGGTCGATAAGGCACGCCCTCTTGTCGTCTCGCAGATCGATTACGAGTTGCCCTGGTCCACGCAGAACTCTCAGGCCATGGCTAAAGCGGCCTTGGAGAAATATGGCGAGCAGTCCAACGCACCCAATAAGCTGCCGATGCAATGGTGTGTTAATCCCAGTCGCAACGCGGGCATGGGATGCAGCGTGACCCCTCAGGCCGTGCTCACGCTCAGCCAGGTCCACATGACGCTAACGGACCCGGCCTGGTCCGATGCACGCATACAATTTATCGAAGCGTCGCATGCCAGCAAGCCGAGTTTCTGACGCGATAAGCCGAGAGTCGGGCGACACGTCCCTGAACGTGACGCGAGGTGCCTTCACCCGTCGGAAGGCACGTCCCAGGCGACAAGTCCGTTCTCGCAGCGTCCCCACAGACGCTTCCCGGACGGGCTCCACTGGAGTTGCGTAAGTCCCCGGCATCCCGCAGCGTCCGCTTGCAGCGTGAGCGAACGGCCGCTATCCAGGTTCCATAGCACCGCAACGGTCTTGCCGGCACCGGGACCAAGGGCCAGCCGGTGACCATCGGGCGATCCGACCGCTGTTCCCAGTGAATCCTGCCCGGGCAAGGTCAGCGAGTAGCGCAGCTTGCCACTGGCGACGTCGACGACATGCACGCCGGGATGGCGCGTCTTCCCTTCCATCAGCACGAAGCCGACCGCGATCCAGCCGCCCTTGACGGAGCCGAAGGGCTCCGGTGTCCACTGCGCCATGCCGGTATCGTCGGTAGGGTCCACCTCGCCGAAGCGACGCGGCAAGGTCACGACGCGCCGCACGCGGCCCGTCTTGCCATCGAGTTCGGTCAGCCCGTAGACGTCTTCGACCCATGTATTGGCCATTGCGCCGTCCCAGCGCACCGGCTTGATCTGCCCGTTACCGCGCATGGAACTTTTCATCATGTCCTGGCGGGGTGAGGCAAAACGCAGCGTGTATGGCCAGCGCGTGCCATCGGCCATCGGTGGCGCGACCGCTTGCCATACATCGAGCGTATCGCGGCCTGCGCGATAGTCGTGGCGGTACGTCAACGGCACGCCATGGCCGTCGTGGAAGTAGCTCATGTACCCGTCATCCGGCTCGGTCGCCGTGTCGAATGCCATGGGATGCTTCGCCAGCGTCCCGGTCGTCGCGTCGAAGCGCATGACGAGCCCATCGGCCGTCATGTACGCGGCTTGCCCGTTCGCCTCGCGCGACAACAGCCACTTGGTGAAAAATGTCGACGGCGTCCACAGCTCCCGCGGCTCGCCGCTGGCATGAGGCGACCAGTGAAGCAGTGCTTGCGGATAACGGCGAACGAGCAAGACGCTGCCGTCGGCGAGCACCGCGAAGTCATTCATGGCCTTGAACGACACGATCGCTTGCGCTTCGAGCACCTCCGCGTGGGCGTCCGGCGCCGTGAGCTTCGGCTCGGTCGGCGCGGGGCCGGGCGGGGAGGGTGCGCGCCAATGCTCCGCACTCAAGCCAAGCTCCACGTCGGCGTGGGGCAGCGTGCTCAACGCGTCGAAGACCGGGCCGAACAGGTCCTCCGGCACGCTGCTGCGGTGCAGGCGCTTCGGCGGGCCCGGACTGAAAATGTTCAGACCGGCCGCATTGCGCATCTGGCCTATGACCCCGCCCCTGGGATTTGGGTAGTCGTCATTCCGCGTCAGATGAACCGCCGTGGCGGGGTGGCCGAGCACAGCGTCGAGCTGCGTCACGTTGGCGATGGCGATACTGGTGCTGCGGCCCAAGGCACCGTGGGTACGTTCTGCGCTGCCGCTCCAGTAGGCGAACGGTTCGGTCAACGGCGCCATGCGCTCACTGTCTGATCGAAAGCGCATGGATCGCTCCATCCGGGCCATGCGATCGGGAATCTCCGACGCCACCAGTGCACCATCGCGAACGTCCTGTTCCAGCCTGGGCAGGTCGAATCGGCGCACGAGGTCTTTTACGAGATCGGGGCGCCGCGTCAACAGCACGTCGCCCCACGCGTCATCCATCCTGGACAACGGGTTTCGTCCGGCTTCCTCATGCAAGGGTCCCAGGGGTTTCAGTGCAGCGACGACCACCGGCAAGACCTGGTCAAACGGCAGGGAGACGACGATGTCTACCTCGTCGAGCCGTTGCCCGTCCTTCGCCAGTTGCGGCGACTGCAGCGCTTTAGGCAGACCGCCGTCGATGTCCTCGGTAGCGCATGGCACGATGGCCCAACCTTGCGGCAGCGTGGCGGCGTTGCTGACGCCGCTATAGCTGACCGCGGCGAGCCATATCGCGTACTTCCGCAGGCCTGAGGATTTCATGTGTTCTGCGTATTTCTCATACGTGAATTATCCTGCGCTTTCTGTCGTGAGGTCTACAACAACATCCATGATCCCCATGAATATGCAGGCCATGCTGATCGGCTCCATGATCTTCATGGTGTCCCTGGTTTCGCTTGGGCTGTTGATCGTCTGCCTGCTGGCTTTCCTGATTCCGCGTTTCAGGCGCTACATGTTCGCACGGCGTTGGCGGTTCGGCGTGCTGGTCGTCGGCCTGGCGGTCGTCAGCGCGCCCGTCGTCACCATCGTGGGCGAGGCGTGGCTCGACGAGCGCGCACACCATCCGCGTCTGGACCACGAGGAAGTGCTGGGCGAGCTGGTGCTGCCGGCGGGCACGCAGGTTCGTCTCGAATACCTTAAACCCTTCAACGACCTGAGCGGCGATCCCATGCCGTATGGCATGCAAAGCCTCAAGCACGCCGAGTTCGATCGGGCGCCGGGAAACATTTTGGGGATGCGCGTGCGACGTCTGGCGTTGTGGCAAGGCCATGGCAATGCGACGGTGGAGACGATGGCCGCGGCGGACGTGCAAGGCTGGCGATGCGAGCCCGGGAAGGTCGAGTTCCGTTTTCCCTCCGGTGCTCACTTCACCTTGTCAAAGTGGCGCCTGGAAAGCTGCATGCTGGCACCGGGCAGTACCGTCGGCGGCATCGTCTGGCCGGGACCTGTCAAGGTGTTTTCCACGAAGGAGGGGGAATGGGACGTGGCGTCTGACGATACGGCCACCCGGCTTCTGGGCCTTGAACTGCGGCCGCTGAGCATGCGCCTGAACGGTCCTCACGGCGATGTGGTGACGTGGTCCGGTGTACTCGACCACGCCCTCGACGTCGGCCCTATCCACTATGCCGCGGGCATCGAGGTACGCAGTTACCAGGGGCATCTGCTCTTTATCCCGCGGCCGGACATGCCGGCCATCGATCAGCGGACAAAGACGCCAATCGAGCAGGACCATTCGGTGGTGCAGCGTGTGACGGGGGAGGTGCTGGGTGTGCGTCCGAACCACGAGGTGGGAATACGTAACGTCGACGAACTCTTGGTCCCGGATGAGCTACTGGTTCCCAACTGATGACATTCGCACGCTCAGGCGGTGTCCAGATCGAAGGGAGTCGTCGGAGTTCCCTGATGGAATCGCATTTGCCACCGGTCGCCTGACCGTTGCCACAGTGAACTCCGCAGTGTGTGTGCGGCGACAGCACCATCTTCCCCGATGCGGACGGTTCGATAGGTCAGCAAAACTAGACTGTCGCACTGAAGCTCCGCTCGAAACCGGTCGGCCTTGATCGTTGCCTCGGATAAATCATCCGGAAGGGATGAGAGCACTTCCTGCCGACCATACGTTGCCCCGGAACGACCGATCTCTCGAAAATCATCGTGCAAGAGCTCGCCCAGACGCGCGCGGTCCCTGCGAGTCATAGGCGTATGGAGTTCGACCTCCAAGCCGACGAGATCCGCCATCAGACCGTCCATAACGTTTGCTCCTGTGGGGGATTTTCACTCTAAGCCACGACCGCCTCAGGTCAAGCGTGAATAGTTATCTGCGCGGCTTCTTCGACCGAGCCAAGCCTACCGGAGCGCCCCTCGAAACGCCGCAACCGCCTGCGCTATCGCCGCAGCGTGCGCCTGGTCCTGATGCGTTGCCTTGGCGCACTGCGGCACGACCTTCGTCGCGGCCGGCTGGCAGTTGCCCAGGAAGTCGTAGTGGGTCGCACCCTGCAGACGTTGTTCCTTCGCCCCAGGAACCAACGTCGCCACCACATCGGCATTGGTTGCCGCGGGCGCCACGGTGTCCGCGGTACCCACGAGGATCGACACGGGCACCGGCATGCGGCGAAGTGAATCCGTGGCCAGGGCCTGCACGATCGCAGGCGCCATGACGAAGACGGCACGTACGCCCGGCACGGCATGGTCACCGGCGGCATCCTTGAAGCGCGCCTGCATGTCCGGATCCTTCAACCAGGCGCCGATGTCGCGTGCCGTCAGGTCTGGCGCTTCGAGCTGGGGTGCGCACACGCCATCGTCGGGGTGCTTCTGGCAGAAGTCGGCGAAGTGTCGAACATCCACGCGCGCGCCACCCGCGACGAGCGCAGCGAATCCGCCGGCCGAGAAGCCCGCGACGCCAAGGCGCGTGCCGTCGATGTGCGGTGACAGTTCGGGGTCGGCCTTGACCGTGTTCCAGGCGGCCTTCAGGTCCTCTGCGCGCTCCCACCACCATGCGGCGCCATTCGCCGTGATCGGCTCGCGTCCGTTGCTTCCCGGGTGGTCCACGGCGATGACGACGAAGCCTGCGCGGGCGAGTGCCGTGCCGAACCAGGCCATCATGCGGGCCGTGCCGCCGAAGCCGTGCGAAAGCAGCACCACGGGATAGCGCCCCTTCGCCAGCGGCGCCTCCGCGGCGGCGCGTCCCGTCACGAACAGCGGGGCGTCGGCCGGCCCGATGACCAGAGGCGTTTCATGGGCACTCTCATCGGCCGGATACCACACCGTGATGGCCACGGCCGACGATCCGTCGGCATGGCGCAGTGCGGCAGTGGGCGTGGTCGTGGATCGGTGGGTTTCGCCCACGGCGGCTATGGCTTGTCCCCCCAGGATCGAAAGCCCCAGTGCGGCGACGCTGCGTATCAAGCTCGCTTTCAGCATGTGCGACTCACTCCTTCCACGGGGATACAGATATCGACGCCGCCGTAACCGGTCGCCGGATTGAACGCGGC
Source organism: Luteibacter sp. ME-Dv--P-043b (assembly GCF_030209605.1). Lineage (NCBI taxonomy): Bacteria > Pseudomonadati > Pseudomonadota > Gammaproteobacteria > Lysobacterales > Rhodanobacteraceae > Luteibacter > Luteibacter sp. ME-Dv--P-043b. Next base: position 66,371 of record NZ_JARVRT010000001.1, on the reverse strand, counting down.
GTCGTAGCGTTCGAAGTCGGGGGCTTCGATCGGGACGAAGCCCGCGGCGGGGAGCCAGTCGCTCAGCAAGGCCCGCCAGGTGCGAGGGATGGAGCCGATATGGCCTGCATGTCGCGCAACGACGTATCGCTGGCGGGGCAGCCGCAGCCGCCGATATCCGCGGGGTGCCTGGCCGACGTTATCGATCTCGTAGCCGGCTAGGTAATCCAGCCGGCCTTCGTCATCCGTCGTGCGGCACACGCCATAGGTGTACTGGCATGTACCGAGCGATTGTTCGGTGTGCAGGCGCTGCCACTGCGATGGGATGCCCGCCGTGTCGCTGGGCAGGTAAGACGCGTCGATGCCGGTCAGCAGCAGCGGGCCGATCTCTTCCGTGCGCAGCATCGGCGCCGGGCCCACCGGCTCTTCCATCACACGCATGGGGGCGAGTGTCGCGAGCCCCTCGACGTGACCGCGCTTGCGCACGTCCTCTGGCGGCAACCCGAATGCATCGCGGAACGCGCGGGTGAACGCTTCATGCGAGCCGTAGCCGGATGACAAGGCGACAGGAAGGATGTTCGGTGCACCCGCGGCAAGATCGGCGGCGGCCTGGCTCAGTCGACGCACGCGGATATAGCGGGCGACGGACCAGCCCGTGGCGGCACGGAAGAGGCGTGCAAGGTGAAAGGCCGATACACCTGCAGCATCCGCGACATCACCCAGCGAGAGTTCGTCGCCCGAATGACTTTCGATGTACCAGACTGCGCGTTGGACGGCGGCCATGTCCCTTTCCCCGTGGTATCGGCGAATGATACGGGGGATGCCGGCCCGCCATTTGATGGTTCTTGCCAGGGCCCGCTCCGCGAAACGATACGGGCCTGGCGCCTTGCGTGACTCCGGCACACACGGTTGACGCCGCCGCAGGCGCCACTTACGCTCCCCACCACGGAGATGGCATTCCTCCGCGAACCGCCCCCTCGGGGGCTGATGATGCCTACATGTCCTGGGTTTCCCGGGGATGTAGGCACGCGTGCCGCAGCCCCGCCCAGGTGGTTTCCTCCGATCTGGACGCCCGATGCGCGCCTTTCGCTCCCTCGAACAATGGGAACTCTTCCCTTACATCGGCAAATGGCTGTTGCTCGCCTGTGCCGCCGCCGTGCTGGCCGGCACGGCCTCGGCCGGGTTCCTGCTCAGTCTGGACTGGGCCACGCGGACGCGTGAAGCCACGCCCTGGATCATGGTGCTGCTGCCCGTCGCCGGCTTGGTCGTGGGCTGGGCCTATGACCGGCTGGGAAAGCCGGTGGAGGCCGGCAACAACCTGATCATCGACGAGATCCACGACCCCCGGAAGGTGATTCCGCGCCGCATGGTGCCGCTGGTCTTCATCGGCACGGTGGTGTCGCATCTGTTCGGGGCCTCGGTCGGGCGCGAAGGCACCGCCGTGCAGATGGGTGGTGCCCTGGCGGATCAGGTCACGGTGCTGTGCCGACTGCGGCCGGAGGATCGCCGGGTGCTGCTGATGGCTGGCATGAGCGCCGGCTTTGCCGCCGTCTTCGGTACCCCGCTTGCCGGGGCGCTGTTCGGGCTGGAAGTGCTGGCGATCGGCCGCCTGCGTTACGACGCGCTGTTTCCTTGCGTCATCGCGGCGATCGTCGCGGACCACGTGTGCCTGGCCTGGGGCGTTCACCACACCGTGTATGTCGTGGGTACCGTCGCCCCGCTGACGGCCTGGTCCGTGGCTACGGTTATCGTCGCCGGCATCGCCTTCGGCCTGGTCGGCCTGCTGTTCGCCAAGGCGACTCATGGGATGGGCGCGCTGATGAAACGGCTGGTCGGTTATCCGCCCTTGCGACCCTTTGTGGGTGGCGCGGTCATCGCCGGATCGGTCTACCTGCTTCATACGCAGGCTTACATCGGCCTGGGCATTCCGACGATCGTCGCGGCGTTCGATCACCCCCTGCCGTGGTGGGACAGCGTGGGGAAGTTCGGCTATACGGTGGCCTCGCTGGGGTCCGGATTCAAAGGCGGTGAAGTCACACCGTTGTTCTTCATCGGCGCCACCCTGGGCAACAGCCTGGCGCCGCTGCTGCATCTTCCGTTTGCCATGCTGGCGGGCCTGGGTTTCGTCGCCGTGTTCGCAGGCGCGGCCAACACCCCGTTGGCCACCACGGTGATGGCCATCGAACTGTTCGGTCCGGCGATCGCACCTTTTGCGGCCATCGCCTGCGTGGCGAGCTACCTGTTCTCGGGGCATACGGGCATTTATCACGCACAGCGCCTGGGCCGCGCCAAGCATGTGCGTCACGTGCCGGAAGATCTTCGCTTGGGGGAATGGCCGGCCTATCGGCGCAGGCAACGGGACCATTCGACCACCGACGTGCCCGAGTCATGAAAAGCGTGCACGGCTCCGGAGGCGACGCGCGAACCGCCAGCGCATCCACGCATCCGTCGTAAACGCTGGGTCGGCGAACTATGCCATGATCTGGATATGGGTCCAGGGTTCGGGAGTTCCGAGGTGTTTTCACGGGCATCGCAACGCAGGTGGTTCGCATGGCTGGCATTCGCCGCGCTGTGCCTGAACCTCGTGGCGCCGTCCGTGTCGCGGGCCCTCACCGTCGAGGCGTCCTGGCTCGACCTGGGTGCCTGGTGTACCGGTCAGGGGCCGAGCGATCCGCACCCGGACAAGCCCGATCCGCTGCATCACGGTGAGGCCTGCGGTTATTGCGCGCTCGCCGCGCAGCAGCCGCTGGTCCCGACGGCGTCGGTGGTCCTGTCCGTTCCCGTGGCGGCCGCGACAGCGACCCGCAGTCTCCCGACAATGGCATGGGCTCACGCGCTGCCTCCCGGCGCCACGCTTCCGCGGGGCCCCCCCAGCGCCCACGGTTGACGATTCGGCTCGTCGTCGCTGCACGGCGTCTTCCTCGTTCGCTGCAGGCGCCCATGCGCCTTGCTGGGGTATCCGGTTATGTACAGATCTCGCCTGACCCGCGCGCTTTCGGCTGCGCTCGTCGTTTCCCTTTCGCTGGGCTCGCTCTCCGCACATGCCTGTGCGTGCGGCTGCGGAATTTTCGATGTCGGCACGGGGGGCTTGCTGCCCAACGGCGCCAGGAACACGCTTTCCCTTCAATACAGTTACCTGGACCAGCCGCGGAACTGGGCGGGCAGTTCGTCCGCACCCGCGGGGCAGAACGACGACAAGCACATCCGCAGCGAGTTCTACCTGGCCGGGTGGCAGCACATGTTCAGCCGGGCATGGGGCCTCCAGGTCGAAGTGCCCTACACGGCACGGCACTTCACGACCACGGACGATGACACGGGTGTGGTGGGCAGCCACGACCACGCCGCGCTGGGCGACATCCGCATCATGGGGATGTATACGGGCTTTTCGGGCGACATGTCGTCGGGGCTGGTCTTCGGTCTCAAGCTCGCCACCGGCGACTGGCGTTACAAGGGCTTCGACCGGGATACGGCCATCGGCACGGGCACGACGGATATCCTTCTGGGTGGCTATCACCAGACCTACTTCGGTACCGGCTCCTGGGGCGGTTTTGCACAGACGCAGCTGGACCAGGCGATGAACACGCGGGCAGGCTATCGCCCCGGCACGGAGCTGGACAGCGCGTTCGGGATCTACCCCGCAGGGTGGACGTTCGCGGGCGGCGCGCAGGTCACGCCGATCGTCCAGGCGCTGGTGTCCTTGCGCGCCAAGGACCATGGCCTCAACGCCGCACCGGGCGACAGCGGCTACGAGCGCGTGCTCGTTTCCCCGGCGGTGGAGTTGAAAGTCCGCGCGTTCCGCCTCTACGCGGATGTGGAGCGACCCGTCTTCCAGCATGTCAACGGCAACCAGCTGGTGCCGCACTGGCAGGGCAAGCTGCTCGCCAGCATCAACTTCTGATTCGTCAACCGAACTCTCCCATGACCCACGCAGCGACATCATCGTCCCGCGCCACCTATCGCCTCATCTGGCGCTGGCATTTCTATGCCGGGCTGTTCTGCCTGCCGTTCATCGTCTGGCTGGCGACCACCGGCATGATCTACCTGTTCAAGCCGCAGATCGAACCGTTTCTGGAAAGGCAGTACGCGCATGTCACCGATGGACCGGCCCGGCCGGCCTCGGCACAAATAGCAGCAGCACTAGCGGCGGTGCCCGGTACGGTACTCAACGCCTACGAGCTGCCGTCCAGCCCCACGGCCGCGACCCGGGTGCTGGTGGGGAAGGGCGCCCATGTCACCCGTGTGTTCGTCGACCCCTCCAGCGCGAAAGTGCTTGGCGTGGTCGGCGAGGACGATCGGTTCATGCGGGTGATCTTCTACCTGCACGGCGAACTGCTGCTGGGGACGAAGGGCTCGATGCTGGTGGAGCTGGCGGCCTCGTGGACGATACTGATGTTGCTGTCCGGTCTTTACCTCTGGTGGCCGCGCGGCGGTCGCGTCATGGGCACGCTGGTGCCGCGCTTGAATGCCGGTGGCCGCGTGTTCTGGCGTGACCTCCACGCGGTCACGGGATGCTGGATTTCGCTGATGGCGTTGTTCCTGCTCGTGTCGGGACTTCCCTGGAGCAAATCCTGGGGCGGCCTGTTGCAAACCGTGCGACAGACCTACGCCGCCTCCGCCGCCGCGCCCGACTGGACGATCGGCAGCGCGGCCGAACGGGCGACGAATCGCGCCGCCAACACACCGATTGCCGATGAACACGCAATGCATCACGGCATGGCGATGGACATGCCGATGGGCGGTGGTCCCGACTATGGGGCGATCGACCGACTGGTGCCGACGGTGGCTGCCCTGGCCCTGCCGCCACCGGTGCTGATCGCGCCCCCTTCAGAACTCAAGCCGACCTGGACGGCCCGGTCCGACACGCAGAATCGGCCACAGCGCGTGGATGTCGCCCTGGACGCCGCCACCGGGACGGTAACCCGCCGCACCGCCTTCGCCGATCGCCCGTTGCTGGATCGGCTGATCGGCTACGGCGTGGCTATCCACGAGGGACAGCTGTTCGCGCCACTCAATCAGGTGCTCGGCGTCGTGACGGCGCTGGGCCTGCTGACGCTGTCCACCAGTGCCGTCGTGCTGTGGTGGCGGCGTCGTCCCGCAGGCACGCTGGGTGCGCCGCCGGCACACGCGGGCGTGCGGTACCCCCTGTTGATCGTCGCGCTGCTTGTCGTGCTGGGACTGCTGCTGCCCCTGCTGGGCGTCACGATGGTGCTCGTGCTGACGATCGAGCGTTGGCTGCTTCGGCGCTTTCCGTCTACGCGGCACCTGCTGGGGCTGTCCGGGCCTTCCGTGGGACGACGCTGAAACCTTTTTCTTCACCGCGAACCGAGTCCTTCGTGACAACTTGCGGAGTACGTTGGAGGCTCATCCCAACGGGAAAGCCCCCATGACGATCAAGACCATCGAAGAACTCTTCATCCACGAACTGTCCGACATCTACAGCGCCGAAAAGCAGCTGACCAAGTCCCTGCCGCGCATGGCGCGTGCCTCGACGGCGCCCGAACTCAAGGAAGCTTTCACGTCCCACCTGGAAGAAACCCAGGGTCAGGTCGAGCGCATCGACCAGATCGTTGAATTGCTCGATATTCGTCTCAAGCGCATCAAATGTGCCGCCATGGAAGGTCTGGTGGAAGAGGGCAAGGAAGTCATCGACACGGTAGAGGCGGGCCCGCTGCGCGACGCGGCGCTGATCGGTGGTGGGAACAAGGTCGAGCACTACGAGATCGCGTCGTACGGCACCCTTGCCGCCATGGCCAAGCAGCTTGGCTACAAGGATGCCGTCCCGCTGCTGCTTGAAACCCTTGCGGAAGAGAAAGCCGCGGACGAAAAGCTCACCATGCTGAGCGAGCGCCTCTCGACGCAGGCAAAGGCCGAAAAGGCTGCGTGACACGAACCGCGCGGGCGCCCCATGCGGCGCCCGCTTCTGTACGAAATACGGAGCGCGCTATGAGCGAACATGTGAGCACCTTGAGTGAGGTGGTCATCTATATTGCGGCGCCGGCAACGGTCCGCGGACGCTGGCGAGTGCGATCGGACGGCCGCCCCGAGAAGGAAGTCGAGAGCGAGCATGCGGCGGTGGCATTCGCGGCGGAACACGCGAGGATGATCGAGAATGCCGGTGGCGTCGCCATCGTGAAGATCGAGCGGGCGGACGGGAGCTGGGAAACCTTTCGGACGTGACCGTCCGTGAGCCTGATGGGGGGATGCAGAAAACGGGTGAATGGTGTACATTTGTACGATGTACAGCAACTACCGCTGCATACTCCATACCGAGCCGGCGCCCGAGGGGCCAGGTTACGTAGGCTCGTTCGAGGTGGTCGACCATCGCGGCGACACCGTTCAGGTGGGCCGGCACGCCACCGTGTATCCGCGCATGCAGCAAGCATTGGCGCAGGTGTGGTCCATGGGCCGTAACGCCGTCGCCGCGCTTGAAGCGAAGCGTTAAGGGTCTGGCCCGATGACAGCGATACGTGCTGTCATCGAACGATGGAACGGATGGAAAGGTCAGCCGGGCGACTCATGCAGCGGGTCGTCTTCATCGCGGTCGTCCATCGGCCGTCGCACCGAGACAGTGGGCGATCTCACGCATGAAATACTTCGCCGTGAAAGGCTTGACCAACACAGCGGTGTCGCCGGGCAGTCGCGTGTCCAGGTCGTCACCGGCGTAGCCGGTGATGAGCAGCACCGGCATGCCGGGCAGGCGATCATGGCACTGTCGTGCCAGTTCGCAGCCGTCGGTCGGCCCTTCCAGGCCGATGTCGCTCACCACCAGATCCCAGTCCCTGCGCGTGGCCAACGTGGCCATCGCGGTTTCCGCGTCCGCCACGGACGTCACGTCGTGGCCCGCTTCGCGTAGCAGTTCCGCCAGGGGCTCGCGTACGTGCGCCTCGTCGTCCACCAGAAGCACCACGGCCCGGCGGGACGGACGCGACGCGGTTTCGGTGAGATATGACGTGCCGGCGGCCGCGCTTTCGTCGGACGCCAGCGGCAGCCAGATGCGCACGCGCGTGCCGACGCCGATCACGCTGGCGACGTCGATGGCGCCACCGGACTGGTGCACGTAGCCGTGCACCTGCGACAGCCCCAGCCCGGTACCGGCGCCCTGCGGCTTGGTCGTGAAGAACGGCTCGAAGATGCGTTCCAGGCTGTCCTGGGGAATGCCGACGCCCGAATCGGTGACCTCGATCAGCGCGAACCCGTGCTCACCGGACAAGGGCAGGCTTTCATGCAGGTCGCCCGGAACGACGGTGCGCCGCGCGCGCAGCTGGATACGACCGTTGACGTGCGAGGCATCGCGCGCATTGAACAGCAGGTTCAACAGGGCGACTTCGAGTTGCGCGTCGTCGACGTGCACCTCGGGCAATGCCGGCTCGACCGATACCTCCACACGGCCCTCCTGGCCCGGGCCGGGGCGCAACAGCGCGGCGATGGCAGGCAGGCGTCGTCCGAGGTCGACCGGCCGTGGATTGAGCGGTGCGCGTCGCGAAAAGGCGAGCAGCCGGTGCGTCATGCGGGCAGCGCGGTCGACGAGCTCGCCACCGCGGGCGGCCAGGCGCCCACATTCGTCGAGCCTGCCCTTGGCGATGAAGACGTTGAGCAAGTCGAACGAACCGGCCAGCCCTTGCAGTACGTTGTTGAAATCGTGCGCGATGCCGGCGGTCAACTCGCCGATGGCGACCATCTTGTTCTTTTGCAGCGCCTGGGCTTCCAGTTGCCGGCGTGTGGTGACATCGGCCACCACGCCACATATCCGCAGCGGCTGGCCGTCCGTCCCGAACTCCGTGCGGCCCAGCGGCGCGATCCAGTGGATGGACCCGTCGGGCCATTTCACGCGGACCTCGCAACGCAGGGTGCCCTCGACAAGGGCGCTGCGGAAGGCGGCGGAGAACATTTCGCGGTCGTCCTCGAGCACGTGCTCCAGCGCTATCGCCAGGCTCCAGCGCGGCTGGAGTACCTCGTAGCCGAACATCTGGTCGTGTCGTAGCGAGCGCAGCGTTTCCTCATCCGATCGCAGATCGAGCTGCCAGATGCCCAGGTCGGCGCTCTGCAAGGCGAGGTGCAGCAGCTCCGGCGGGAAGCTTTCCATGGGTGACCTCGACTTTGAGGAAGCGAGGGTTGCCAGCCGGGCGTGAAGCGATGGTGATACAGCCGCTTGAAACTGAATCCAGCCGGCTCACCCGTCGAGCGGATCGTCGTCGTGCAACTCGTCCATCCAGCCGCGCCGGCGGTGCAGTGCCCACTCCACATGTTCGGAAAACAGCGTCTCGATCGGGTCGCCGTTCACCATGGCGGCCAGGTGTCCGGAGGTGACGCTACCGAGGTACTCGGCCTGGTCGGGAAAGCCGGCGATGCCTTCCCGGTCCAGTTGGGCGAGGACGGCGCGCAGGTTGGTGTGGCGGGCGTGCTGGACAGGCATGGAAGGCAGGTGGCCTCGGGGCGTTCCTCATGACATCGGCGGCCCGGACCATGTCTTGAGTGCGCGGAGGCATGACGCGCTTCCCGGGCTAGGGAGCCGTTCATCTGGGGCCGAAGAAATCGTTGCCCTTTTACGGACGGCAAGCGTCAAGGCCATGTTAGCCAAGCCAATGTGGCGAGGTGTACGTTTTGCCCGAGAACGTCCGCCGTCCCTGTGTGGCGTTAAGGTGGATCACCAGCCGCAAGGCGCATAGGGAGTGTGCAATGAGCAGCACGAAGACGATGACGGTTTCGCTGGCGATGGCCATCGCCATGACCGCCTGGGCCACCCACGCCGCCGCCGCGGATATGTCCTGCCCGGCTGCCGGGTCGATCAGGCAGAACGGCGAGACGAAGGATGGCGATATTGCCTATGAGGCCGTGTCCGGCGCTCACACCTGGAAGGGTGAGGTCTCGCAATACGACGACGCGAAACTTCACTTGGAGGGGTTGTCCTTTGCCGGTGCCTCGCTGATCAACAGCAAGGATAAACACTGGGCGTCGTGTGACTACAAGGCCACGGACGGCAACAGCCTCCGCATGAGTCTCGACATGGAAGGCAACGCGGTGTCGCCGGCGAACGCCAAGGCGTGGAAAAGCGTCGCCGCGGGGAAGGAAACCTGCACGCAGTCGACGAGCGAAGCCTGCACTTTCAAGTGACCGGCGACTACGTCACCCGGCCAGGTCAGTCCGGGTGACGTAGTTCGACGCTTCCGGCGACAGCGCCGCATCCAGCGCCTCCCGGTCCAGTGCTCCCTCCCAGCGCGCGACGACGACGGTGGCCACCGCATTGCCGATGAAGTTGGTCAGCGAGCGGCATTCGCTCATGAAACGGTCCACGCCCAGGATCAGCGCCATGCCCGCCACGGGCAGCGAGGGCACCACGGAGAGCGTGGCCGCCAGCGTGACGAAGCCGGCGCCGGTCACGCCCGCCGCTCCCTTGGAGCTGACCATGGCCACCAGCAGCAGGGCCACCTGTTCGCCGAGGGTGAGCGGTGTGTTGGTCGCTTGCGCGATGAACAGCGCGGCCAGCGTCATGTAGATGTTGGTGCCGTCCAGGTTGAACGAGTACCCGGTGGGCACCACCAGGCCGACCACCGACTTGTCGCAGCCCGCGCGCTCCATCTTCTCCATCAGCGAGGGCAGGGCCGCTTCCGAGGACGAGGTGCCCAGCACCAGCAGCAGTTCGGCCTTCAGGTAGCGCATCAGGCGGAAGATGGAGAACCCCGCGCACTTTGCCACGGTGCCCAGCACCACCACCACGAACAGGATGGCCGTGCCGTAGAAGGTGGCGACGAGGAACAGCAGGTTGGACAGCGACTCGATGCCGTAGCGGCCGATGGTGAAGGCGATGGCGCCGAAGGCACCGATGGGTGCGGCTTTCATGAGCAGGTGCACCAGCGTGAAGACGGGCGCGGTCAGGGCTTCGAAAAACGACACCACGGGCCTGCCGCGCTCGCCGGCCAGTGTCAGCGAGATGCCGAACAGCACGGCGAACAGCAGCACCTGCAGGATATTGCCCGAGGTGAACGCGCCCACCACGGTGTCCGGAATGATGTCCAGCAGGAAGGCGGTCAGCGAGATGTCGTGGGCCTTGGTGGTGTAGGTGGCGATCTCCTTCGTCGACAGGGTGGCGGGATCGATGTTCAGGCCCGCGCCCGGTTGCACCACGTTGGCCACGACCATGCCGACGATGAGCGCCAGGGTCGAGAAGACGAGGAAGTAGAGCATCGCCTTCAGCACCACGCGGCCGACCGCGTTGAGATGAGGCATGCCGGCGATACCGGTGACCACGGTGAGGAAGATCACCGGCGCGATGATCATCTTCACCAGCTTGATGAAGGCGTCGCCCAGTGGCTTGAGCGATTCGGCGAAGGCCGGCCAGTAGTGACCCAGCAGGGCACCGAGGGCGATGGCGACCAGCACCTGCGCGTAGGTCTGGCGATACCAGGGCCGGGGAGCGGCGACGGGAACGGACTGCTGCAGGGACATGACGCGATACCGTAGGCTGCCCCGGAGGGGCGGATGCACCCTTGTAGCCCGCGCGTCCCGATCGGCCCATAGCACATTCCGGCTAGGCTCCCCGCGGCTGTGCGACCATCGCGGTCATGTCCCGAGTGCGCCTCGTCCGCCTGTTCCCCTTGTGTGCGCTGGCGCTGGTCATCGCCGGCACCGCGGCCATGGGCGGGTGGTGGGCGTGGCATCGCGCGCTGGCGGTCACCGCCGCGCAGTCGGCGGATCGTCTCGAACTGCACGCGCTGGCGGTGCAACGCCTGATCGACCGGTTCACCGTGCTGCCGGAGGTGCTGGCGCTGGATCCGGCCCTGCGCGCGGCGCTGTCGGACACCGGCGGGCCCCTGCCGACCCTGGCGCTCAATCGCAAGCTTGCCCAGGCCAACGGCGCCGTGCATGCGTCGACGCTCACGTTGCTGGATCGGCACGGCCGGGCCGTCGCGGCCAACAACTGGGATACCCCCACAAGCAACGTCGGCCTGGACTATCGGTTCCGACCGTATTTCCAGGAGGCGATGCGGGAGGGGCGCGCCACCTTTTATGCGATGGGTGTGTCCACGGGCGTGGCCGGCTATTTCATCGCGCGTGCCGTCGACGACGAGCAGGGCCGGCATGTCGGCGTGATCGTGGTGAAGATCACCCTGGACGACGTGCGTCACGACTGGGCTCGCGACGACGACACCGTGCTGCTGGCTGACCGTTATGGGGTGGTCTTCCTGACCAACCGCGATGCCTCGTGGTTGTATCGGCCACTGCAGGCATTATCTCCGCGAGATGCGGACGCGATCCGCGCCACCCGCCAGTACGGCGATCGCGCGCTCGTGCCGATGCGCACCGTTACCCTGGGCGAGGCAGGCGCGGACGCGCGACGCGTCAGGGTGATCTCGCCGTCGCTCGACGGCGAGGTGGTCTGGGCCAGCCTGGCCCTGCCTCAGCAGGGCTGGACCCTGCACCTGCTGGCTGACGCCCGCCCGGCCATGACCGCTGCGCGCGACGCCGTGCTGGTGGTGCTGGCGGTGTGGCTTCCGATCGTCCTGTTCGGGCTGTTCCTGCAGCAGCGGCTGCGCCTGGCCCGGCTGCGCCAGCGCAGCCGCGAGGAGCTCGAGCGCATGGTGGCGCATCACGCCGCCGCGCTGCGCTCTGCGCAAGACAGCGTGGTGGCCGCGGCGCACGAGGCCACCCAGGGCGCCGACGGCAACCTGGAACACCTGCCGCAGGGCGTGAGCGTGATCGACGCGTCGCTGCGGCTGGTCGCGTGGAACACGCGCTACCGGGAGATCTTCGGGTTCCCCGAGGAATACATGCGCGTGGGGCGGCCTATCGAGGACCTGTTCCGTTTCAACGCGCGGCGCGGCTTGCTGGGCCCGGGCGATCCGGAGGAGGCGATCCGCCGCCGGCTGGATTACCTGCGTGCCGGCAGCCCGCACATGTACGAGCGCGAGCGGCCCGACGGCACCACCCTGGAAATACGCGGCAATCCGCTGCCGGACGGTGGCTTCGTCACCAGTTATGCCGACATCACGGCGTACAAGGCCGCCGCGCGCGAACTGCGGTCGCTGGCGACCAGCCTGGAACGCCGGGTGGACGAGCGCACGCGCGACCTGCACGACGCCAAGGCGGAAGCGGAACGGGCCAATCGCTCCAAGACCCGTTTCGTCGCCGCCGCCGTCCACGATCTGCTGCAGCCACTCAATGCGGCACGGCTGTTCGTCGGCGCGCTGGCGGCGGGGCGCCTCGACGCCGCGGAGCGCGAGCTGGTGGAGCGCGTCCGCAGCGCGCTGGACACGCAGGACGAATTGCTGGCCAGCCTGCTGGACGTGTCGCGGCTGGAAGGGGGCGCGGTCGAGCCGCGCTTTGCCGCCGTGTCGCTGGCATCGCTACTGGCCGACCTGGCGAAGCAGTTCGGGGTGCTGGCGGCATCGCACGGCCTGCGGCTGCGCTGCGTCACCGGTCGGGCCGTCGTGCGCAGCGACGCCTTGCTGCTTCGCCGCGTGCTGCAGAATTTCCTGTCCAACGCGATCCATTACACACCGCGTGGCGGCGTGCTGATCGGAGCGCGCCGGCAAGGCGACGCGGTGCGCATCGAGGTTTGGGACACGGGGCTTGGCATCCCGGAGGCGAAAACCCGGGCGATCTTCGACGAGTTCCTGCGCCTGGACAACGGCGTGGACCGCGAGCGGCGCAGCGCGGGCCTGGGGCTGTCGATCGTCGACCGGATCGGGCGGCTGCTGGGCGCGCCGGTGGCGGTACGCTCGCGTCCGGGCAAGGGCAGCGTGTTCTCCATCACCGTGCCGTTATGGCAGGGCCCTTCCGCGACGACAGCGACGGCCGCCGGCGCGGAGGACGAATCGCCGTTCGCCGGTGCCCGGGTCATGCTGTTGGATGCCGACGGCGTGACACGACAGGCCACGACGCGGCTGCTGGCGTCGTGGGGCTGCGAGGTGGCGGCCGCGGCCAGCGCGAGCGAGGCGATGCGCCACGCGGAAACCGACGCGGTGCCCGCGATCCTCCTGCTGGAGGACCCGATCGACGGCATGACGGGTGAGGCACTGCGCCTGGCCCTCGGCGCACGCTGGGGCGGCATGCCACCCACGCTGCTCATCGCGGAGGCGCCCTCGGCAGCGGATGTGGAGCGTGCGGCCGCGGTCGGTGTGCGTTACCTCACGCGACCCCTTGCCCCGGCGCGCCTGCGCGCGGTCATGAGCCGCATGCTGATGGTGTCCGGCTAACCCGGGTGGGAGCCGTCGACGCCTTCGTCGACATCCAGCGATCGCACCAGCACCGCGGCCTGCGTGCGCGAGCGGCATTCCAGCTTCGACAGCACGGCGGTCACGTGGATCTTCACGGTGTTCTCCGCCAGGCCCAGCTCGGCGGCGATCTGCTTGTTGAGCAGGCCCTCGGCCATCAGCATCAGCACGCGGAACTGCGCCGGCGTGAGCCGGGCCAGTCGCGCGGCCAGGCGGGCATCGTCGTCGCTGCGGTCGGCACGTGCGCCGACGAAGGCGGTGCCCCCCTGCATCACCTCCGCGACCGCCGCGCGCAACACCTCGGCCGGTGCGGATTTTGAGACGAAACCCGCCGCGCCGAACTGTTGCGCGCGGCGCACGTTGCGCGGATGGTCGTTGGACGACACCACCAGCACCGGCACCTCCGGATGCTCACCGCGAAGCCAAAGCAGCGACGAGAAGCCCATGGCCCCCGGCATGGTCAGGTCCAGCAGCACCAGGTCGACCGGCTCGCCAGCGGCAAGCACCGCCTCCATCGCGCTGTGGCTGGCCGCCTCCAGCGCGCGACCGCCCCGCAGGGGCTCGGCCAGCGCGTGCAGCAGGGCGCCACGGAACATCGGGTGATCGTCGGCAATGAGCAGGTTGAGCGGCATGCGGCGATTCTAGGGGCAGCGGGCCGGGTTCACATCACGTGCGCTCCATGTTCCACGCTGTATCAAGGCCATTGGATCGATCAGGAGACAGGGCATGACCGGCGGAGCTATCAAGCGCACCATCGTTTCCGCGGTGGACGGCTTCAGCGACGATGAGTTGATGACACGTGCGGCGGCGCTGGCGTTCTACGCCGCTTTGTCGTTCGCACCCCTCCTGCTCCTGCTGATGTGGGTGATTTCGGTGCTGCATCCGGAATGGCGCGATCAGCTGACCCAGACGCTGTCGTCCGTGGTCGGCAGCCGTGCCGCGGGCGCCATCGACAGCGTGATCACCAGTGCGAAAGCGCATCCGCGCCTGAGCGACATCGCCGGCATCGTCGGCCTGGGCGTGACGCTGTTCGCCGCCTCGGCGGTGTTCGCCCAGTTGCAGGGCACGTTGGACCGGGTCTGGCGGGTGAAGCCCCGGCCGGGCGAAGCCGTCGGCGCCTGGTTGCGTGCGCGCGGCCGGGCGTTCGCGCTGCTGGGCGGCATGGCGTTCATGATGATCGTCTCGTTCATTGTCAGCGCCATCATCCAGACGATGATCCGCGGCGACTCGACGGCGTGGAGCGCCGTGGAATACGGGATATCTGTGATCGTGTTCGTGGCGGCCTTCGGCGCGATGTACAAGGTGCTGCCGGATGCGCTGATCGACTGGAGCGAGGCGCTTATCGGTGCGGTACTGACCACGGCGCTGTTCCTGGCAGGCAAGTACGTCATCGGCCTGTACATCCAGTATTCCGACGTGGGTGGTGCATACGGCCCCGCCGGTGCCTTCGTGGTGCTGCTGACCTGGACCTATTACTCGTCGATCATCGTGCTGCTCGGCGCCGAGCTGACCCGCGGCGTGGCCGACGCACGTGGCAAGCCGATCCGCCCCAGCCCCCACGCAGTGGAGATCGAGGCCGCGCCTGCCGAGGTCAAGCCGAAGGACTCGCGGGACGCGGCGCTGGCCCGCGCCTCGCGCACCCCGCGTACCCGCATCCCTCCGGCGGCGGTGGCCGGCTCCCTGTTCGCCGCGGGCGTCGTGCTGGGTGCCGTGATGCGGTCCGGCGCGCGTGGTCGCCGTCCGGGCCGCGAGGTATAACGGCATGGGATGTCCGGACCGAACGATCGCGATCGCATGCTAGACCAAGTGAAAACACCGCCACGCGACCCGGCCATGGTCGATGTGCTGTCGGGGCGCCGCCGCGGGCTCTCCGCGCTGCTGCCGTTCGCCGGGCCCGCGATGGTGGTGTCGGTGGCCTATATCGACCCGGGCAACTTCGCGACCAATATCCAGGCGGGCGCACGCTACGGGTATGCGCTGCTGTGGGTGGTGCTGCTGGCGAACCTGGTCGCCATGCTGTTCCAGAGCCTGTCGGCCAAGCTGGGCATCGTGACCGGTCGCAACCTCGCCGAGCTGTGCCGCGACCGCTTGCCCAAGCCGCTGGTCTACGTCATGTGGGTGGTGAGCGAGCTGGCCGCCATGGCCACGGACCTGGCCGAGTTCCTGGGCGGCGCGATCGGCCTCAGCCTGCTGTTCCACATGCCGTTGCTTGTCGGCATGGGGATTACCGCCGTGGTCACGTACGCGTTGCTGCTGCTGGAAGGCAAGGGCTACCGTCGCCTTGAGCTGACCATCGGCGCGCTGGTGGGCGTGGTGGGTTTGTCGTACCTCGTGGAACTGTTCATCGCGCCCGTCGGCTGGAAGGCGCTGGGGCAGCAGATCTTCGTGCCGAACCTGCCCGACAGCGCGGCCATCGCCATCGCCGTGGGCCTCATCGGCGCGACCGTGATGCCGCATGCCCTGTTCCTGCACTCGGGGCTGACCGAGCGCCGCGTGCAGGCCAGGAACGATGCGGAGCGGACGCGGATCATCCGGTTGTCGAACCTGGAAGTGATCCTGGCACTGACCCTGGCAGGCCTGATCAACCTGGCCATGGTGGTGATGGCGGCCGGCGCGTTCCACGGCAGCCACCCCGACGTGGCGAAGATCGAAACCGCCTACCAGACCCTGATCCCGCTGCTTGGCGGTGCCGCCGCCACCATCTTCCTGGTTTCCCTGATCGCCTCGGGGTTTTCCAGCTCCGTGGTGGGGACCATGGCGGGGCAGATGATCATGCAGGGCTTCGTCGATTTCCGCATTCCGATATGGCTGCGGCGCGCGATCACCATGCTGCCCAGTTTCGCGGTGGTGCTGGCCGGCGTGGACGCGACCCGCGCCCTGGTGCTCAGCCAGGTGGCGTTGAGCATCGCACTACCGTTCCCCATGATCGCCCTGGTCTGGTTCACCAGCCGGGACGACGTCATGGGCGCGTTCCGCAACGGCCGTCTGGTGGTGGTGCTGTCGGCGCTGGCTGCGCTGGTCGTTCTGGGGCTGAACGTGCTGTTGCTGCTGGATGCGTTCGGGATGGTTACGCTGTGACCGACGGGCCGATCAGGCCCATGCCCTGCAACGTCGTGCGCAAGGCCGTTTCCGGTGCCGTGCACGGCACGTCCGCGAGGAAGGCACGCAGGCGTGCATCGTCCAGCAGGATTTCCTCGTCCCACAGGTAGCGCATCTTGCGCACCTCGCGCATGGTTTCCATGAAGGGCGCGACCAGGGTCGCCATCCACCACGGGAAACGGCGCAGGGGCAACTCACCCCGACCCGACGCCTGCCTCAGCGCATCGGCCAGCGTGTACCCCGTGAGCACATGGCCGCCGAAGTGGAAGCGCGCGAAGGCATCCAGTTCGGCGTCGCGTTCCAGCAGCGCCACGAGCGTGGCGGCGACGTCCGGCAGGTAGGCCCAGGTGTGGCGCAGTGACGGTGCGCCGGGGTAGCGGATGTCGCGCAGCGGCTTGCCGGGCGTGAGGATGCCCTGGGCCAGCCAGTTGTTGCCGCTGCGCGGCCCGTAGAAATCGCCGCAGCGCAGGACCAGGCTGCGTACTCCCTCGCGCGCCGCGGCCTCCAGGCGTTCCTCCACAGCCGCGCGGATCTCGCCCTTGCGTGAGGGCGGATGCTGGGGCGCATCCTCGGCGATCAGGGGGTACGTGTCGGGACCGTAGTTGTAGACCGAGCCGGGCAGCACGATCCGCGCGCCCACGGCGCGCGCGGCGGCGATGGTGTGATCGATCATCGGCAGCACCACACGCTCCCAGCCCTTGTAGCCCGGCGGGTTGACGGCATGCACGATGGCCTGCGTGCCCTGCGCGGCGCGGCGAACGTCGTCCGCGTTCATGGCATCGCCGTGGATCCAGTGGAGCGCGCCGTCGTCGGCCTTGCCGGCGTGGCGGGTCAGTGCCTTGACGGTCCACCCGGCGGCGGCCAGCGCGCGGGCGGTTTCCCCGCCGATGCCGCCGGTGGCGCCGAGGACTAGGGCAGTGCGATGGGATCGGGTCATGGCGGTATCTCCAGGGGGTGGACCGAGTCTCGGCGCTGTCGTGGTAGTCGTGAATTGCATAAGGGCGCATGGGTGCCATACATTTACGTATGGCCAGCCGCGAACCCGCCTGGGATCTTTTCCGTTCTTTCCTCGCCGTGATGCGCGAGGGAAGCCTTTCCGCGGCCGCGCGTTCGCTGGGTATGACCCAGCCCAGCCTGGGCCGGCACATCCGGGAGCTGGAAAGCGCCCTGGGCGTGGACCTGTTCTCGCGCGTGCCGCACGGGCTGCTTCCCGCCGATGCCGCGCTGGAACTGCTGCCGCACGCGGAAGCCATGGCGTCCGCGGCGGCGTCCGTGCGGCGCGCGGCCTCCGCCAGCCGCGACACCTTGCAGGGTGTTGTCCGCATCACCGCCAGCGAGGTGATCGGGGTGGAAGTGCTGCCGCCGATGCTGGCCGGTTTCCGGCGCGCGCACCCACGCATCGTCATCGAGCTGTCGACCACCAACCGCACGGAAAACCTGCTGCGCCGCGACGCCGACATCGCCGTGCGCAGCGCCGTGCCCCAACAGGACGCCCTGGTCGCACGGCACGTCGCCGACATCCCCATCGGGCTTTACGGTCATGCGGATTATTTCGCCGTGGCCGGGCGCCCGCGTCGTGTCGCGGACATCGCCAGCCATGCGCTGATCGGATACGACGAGGAAAAACCGTATATCCGGGCCCTGCGTCCCGCCGATGTCCCGTACTCACGCGAACACTTCGCGCTGCGCACGGACAACGACCTGGCGGCGCTGGCGGCCATTCGCGCCGGCTTCGGCATCGGTTTCTGCCAGGTGCCGCTGGCGCGACGCAGCGGGCTGGTTCGCCTGTTCCCGAAGACGCTGGAGGTGCCGCTGCGGCTGTGGGTGGTCATGCACGAAGACCAGCGCCGCAGCCGCCGCGTGCGCGCGGTCTACGACCACCTGGTGGAAGGCCTGACCGCCTATGGGGCGTCCGGCAACGCGTAAAACTGTTAACCTCCGGCGCCTGACAGACCGGAGATTTGCCCATGAGCCTGATCCATACCCCCGTCTCTTATGGCGAGCTGATCGACAAGATCACGATCCTGCAGATCAAGCTCATGGAAATCCAGGACGATGCCAAGCTGACCAACGTGCGCAACGAGCTCGAACTGCTCGACGCGACGTGGAAAAACGACAAGGCCTCCGAGACCGACATCACCGACGAGCAGGCGCGCCTTCTCGCCGTCAACCAGCGCCTGTGGAAGATCGAGGACGACATTCGCCTGAAGGAGCGCGCGCAGGCGTTCGACGACGCGTTCATCCAGTTGGCGCGTTCGGTGTACATCGAGAACGACGAGCGCGCCGCGATCAAGCGCGAGATCAACATGAAGCTGGGCTCCACGCTGGTCGAAGAGAAGTCGTACCAAGATTACCGCGCGCCGCAGACCGGCGCTTAACGCAACGGCAGTTGCAGGAACGCCGCGCAGGCTTCGAAGCGCTCGCGCATGTCGTCCACCTCGATGAGGTCCATGACGCCGGGCTTTTCGATCTTGGTTCCCCAGGCCAGCTCGGCGGCCGGCTTGCCCAGGAAACGACGCGCGGCGGCATCGTAGCGATCGACGCACCAGCGGCGATCGGAATAGGGACCGGAGCGGTGCGGGTTGCTGGCGGCATGCAGCCCCAGCACCTTCACCCCGGCCGCGTTGGCCATGTGCATCGGGCCGGAGTCCGGCGTGAGGATCATGGCCGAGCGCTCCAGCAGGGCCATGAAACGTTTCAGCGTGTCCTTGCCGGTCAGGTCCAGCGGCGCCGAGGCGGTGGCCGCGAGGATGCGATCCGCCAGTGCCCGCTCGCCCTCCGACGGCCCGCCGACCAGTGCCACGCGCAGGCCGCGTGCCATGGCATGGTCGATCAATGCCGCATAGCGGTCCACGCGCCAGTTGCGCAGCGCATGGCTGGACATGGGGCTGACCAGCAGGGTCGGCGTGTCGCCCGGAAGCTGCGCCGCGGCCCATGCCCTGGCGTCGTCCGGCACCGGGATGTCCCAGCGAACCCCGGTCTGCGTCAGGCCCAGCGGCTCGACGAAGCTGCCTAGCGCATCCAGCACGTGCTGCCCCGAGCGCGCCGGAATCCGTTCGCGGATGAACAGGCCGTGCAGGTCCTTCGAACGCGCGCGGTCGTAGCCGATCCGCCGATCCGCGCTGACCGCCAGGCTGAGCAGGTTGGAACGCAACGCCACCTGCATGTGCAGCAGCGCGTCGAAGCGGCGTCCGGCCAGCGCCTGCCTTACCTCGCGCAGGCCCTCGCGGCCCTTGCCCTTGTCGAAGGTGATGAATTCCACGCCGGACAGGTCGCCCACCAGGCGTCGTTCCAGCTTGCCTACCAGCCAGGTCAGCCGCGTGGATGGCGCCTTTTCCTGAAGGGTGCGGACCAGCGGCACCACGTGCGTGACATCGCCGATGGCGGAGGTGCGCAGGATGCAGAGGCTGGAATCCCCCGACGGGAGCGGACGGCTTGTTAGACTGGACACGATCGGAGCACCGGATGAGTGGCTGCGCAAGGGCGGCCGATGAAATGAAAGAGCAACGAGTGGAGGAGGGCGCGGACGGTACGATTCTGTTCGACGCGACCCGTGCACCTCAAGTCGACGCGCGGTGGTTCTCGCCCGAATACTGGCGCGAGCGCGGCGCCCTGCGCACGCAATCCGGCGGCCGCGGCGGCGTGGCGGTGGTCGATACGCCCGCCGGTGAAGCCGTGCTGCGGCATTACCGGCGCGGCGGTATGGTGGCCCGTCTGCTCGGCGACCGCTACCTTTTTACCGGACGCCGACGCACGCGCAGCGATCGCGAGTTCCGCCTGCTGGTGGAACTGCAACGTCGCGGGCTGCCCGTGTCGCCGCCGCTGGCGGCCCGTTTCGTACGCCAGGGCATGCGTTATTCGGCCGACCTGATGACCCTGCGCATCCCGCGGGCGTCCACCCTGGCCGAGCAGCTGCAGCAAGGCGCCTTCACCCCGGCGCTCGCCGGCCAGGTGGGCGCGTTGATCGCGCGCTTCCACCGCGAGGGTGCCTGGCACGCCGATCTCAACGCACACAACATCCTCGTCGGGGCCGACGGCCTCTACCTCATCGATTTCGACCGGGGCCGGCTGCGCGGCGTGTCCCGTCGCTGGCGCCATGCCAACCTGGATCGCCTGAAGCGCTCGCTGGTGAAACTGGGCGCGCGCGATCTGGCAGGAGGCACTTTCGACGCCACGCTATGGCCGGCCTTGATGGACCACTACGAACGGAGCCTGGGCGCATGACGTGGAACCTGCATTTCCTCGGCACCGGTGCCGCCCACGCGGTCGAGCTGGGCTCCTCCGCCGTGGTCGTGGAGCGTGACGGCGCGCCGCTGCTGCTGGTCGATTGCGGTCCCGACACGCTCGATCGTTACGTGGCGGCGTACGGTGCACCACCGGCGGCCCTCTACATCACCCATGTGCACATGGACCACGTGGCCGGCATGGAGCGACTGTTCTTCCGCCTGTGGTTCGACGAGGCCCTGCGCGGGCGCACGAAGGTCTACCTGCACGCCGCCCTGTTGCCCTGGCTGCAGGGCAGGGTGGCCGACTACCCCGGCGCCCTGGCCGAAGGCGGCGTCAACTACTGGGATGCATTCCACCTCATCCCGTGCACCCGCGGCTTCTGGCACGAAGGCCACTGGTTCGACGTGTTTCCCACCCGCCACCACGTGCAGGGCACCTCGTACGGCCTGGCCCTGCGCGGCAGCCTGGTCTACACCGGCGATACCCGGCCGGTGCCGGAGGCGATCGCGCTGTACGGCATGCGCGGCGAGCTGATCGCCCACGACTGCGGCGTCGTCGGCAACCCCTCGCACACCGGCGTGGACGACCTTGAGCGCGAATACCCCGGCGAAGCCCGCTCGCGCATGGCGCTCTACCATTACGGCAGTGCCGCCGACGGGGAGGTGCTGGTCGCGCGGGGCTACCGCATCGCCCATCCCGGCGAACGCCTGCCCCTGCCGCAGCCCGAGCCACCCCACCCCACGGCCGGCTGAGACTTGCCCAGCCGCGGCGGGAACGTTATCCTTCCGCTTCTTTGCCGGACAGGACGCCGGGAAAGAGGATGTACCGGTGTGGAGAGGTGTCCGAGTGGTTGAAGGAGCACGCCTGGAAAGTGTGTATACCCTAATAAGGTATCGCGGGTTCGAATCCCGCTCTCTCCGCCAGATGTAAGTCTTATGGTGACCCTGTCGGTCCCCCCGCGACGATAGTCCGTAAACTCCGCCAGGTCCGGAAGGAAGCAACGGTAGCGGATGACTCGGGCGCCGGGGTGTGGCTGGCAGGGTCATCGCCTTTTCGGGGCTGGGGTGCGCCCGACGCGTGTCCTTGGCACAATCCACTGTCGCCCCAAGGTACTACGCATGTCCTATCAGGTCCTCGCACGCAAGTGGCGCCCCCGCAAGTTCGCTGAACTCGTGGGCCAGGAGCATGTGGTCCGGGCGCTGACCAACGCGCTCGACTCCGGCCGCATGCACCATGCCTACCTCTTCACCGGCACCCGCGGCGTCGGCAAGACCACCATCGCCCGCATCTTCGCCAAGTCGCTCAACTGCGAGCGTGGCGAATCGGCCGATCCCTGCGGCGTCTGCTCGGTCTGCACCGCGGTGGACGCCGGCCGCTTCGTCGACCTGCTGGAGATCGATGCGGCCAGCAACACCGGCGTGGACGACGTACGCGAAGTGATCGAGAACGCGCAGTACGCCCCCTCGCGTGGTCGTTTCAAGGTGTACCTGGTGGATGAGGTGCACATGCTGTCCAAGCCGGCGTTCAACGCGCTGCTGAAGACGCTGGAAGAACCGCCGCCGCACGTGAAGTTCCTGCTCGCTACCACCGACCCGCAGAAGCTGCCGGTCACGGTGCTGTCGCGCTGCCTGAAGTTCAACCTCAAGCGGCTGCTGCCGGACCAGATCTCCGGGCAGATGCGCCACATCCTCGGCGCCGAAGGCATCGAGTACGAAGAAGACGCCATCGGCGAACTCGCGCACGGCGCGGACGGTTCGTTGCGCGACGGGCTCTCGCTGCTCGACCAGGCTATCGCCTATGGCGGAGGCGCCGTGCGCGCCGACGACGTGCGCGCCATGCTCGGCAGCGTCGAGCGTGGCCAGGTGCTGGGCGTGCTCGAGGCGCTGGCCGCCGGTGACGGTGCCACCCTGATGGGCGAGGCCGAGCGCATCGCCTCGTTCTCGCCGGACTTCGCCGGCGTGCTCGACGACTTCGCCACGGTGCTGCACCGTATCCAGCTGATCCAGCTGGTGCCCGGGTACCGCGAGGAAGAAAGCGACGCCGGCCTGGCCGACCTCGCCGCGCGCATCGCTCCCGAGGACGTCCAGCTCTACTACCAGATCGCCACCACCAGCCGTCGTGAGCTGCCGATGGCGCCGGATGCACGCATCGGTTTCGAGATGGCGCTGCTGCGCATGTTCGCGTTCCGGCCGGCCGAGGGTGGGCAGCCTGTCTCGGGTTCGCCGACGCGTACGGCCGCCGCCGCGCCACGGGCGCCCGCACCGGGGGCCGCGGCAGGTCACGCACCGCAGGCCGCCGCGGCGCCGCCGCCGGCGTCGGCTCCGTCGCGCACTGCCGCGACCTCCCATTCAGCCCCGCCGGCGCGTCCAGCACCGGCGGCTCCGGCTCCGGCAGCCTCGCGGCCAGCCGCACCAGCCGCACCTGCCGCACCAGCCGCACCGTCGCCCTCCCGCGCTGCCGGTCATTCCGCGCCGGCGCCCACGCCTGAGCCAGCCGAGCCGCCGCGGCCCATCACCCTCGGTGCGGATGGCCTGCCGGACTGGCACGAGGTGGTGGAGCGCGCCCACCTGCGCGGTCCCATTGGGCAGCTGGCACAGAACTGTTCGCTGCGCGAGGTGGACGGCGAGAGCATGGTCCTCGCATTGCAG
Source organism: Luteibacter sp. ME-Dv--P-043b (assembly GCF_030209605.1). Lineage (NCBI taxonomy): Bacteria > Pseudomonadati > Pseudomonadota > Gammaproteobacteria > Lysobacterales > Rhodanobacteraceae > Luteibacter > Luteibacter sp. ME-Dv--P-043b. Next base: position 43,207 of record NZ_JARVRT010000001.1, on the reverse strand, counting down.
CCACAGCACATGCACCTGGCGGTGGAGCCGTTGACCAGCCAGATGGAAGAGAAGGTCTCGCAGGCCCTGGGCCGGCGCATCCGCTTCCGCTTCGTGGCCGATCGCGGCAACCTCGGCACCCCGGCGGAGCGCCGGGCGCAGGCCGCCACCGATGCCCAGGCCCGCGCCGAGGCCTCGATGGAATCCGATCCCTTCGTACAGGCGCTCAAGCGCGATTTCGACGCGCGCGTCATTCCCCAATCGATCAAACCCGTGGAGCCAGGAACGTGAAAGGTCAAATCGGTCAGCTGATGCAGCAAGCCCAGCGCATGCAGGATGAAATGAAGCGTGCGCAGGACGAACTCGCCAAGACGGAAGTCACCGGTTCCGCCGGCGGTGGGTTGGTCACGGTCACCATGAGCGGCGGCCACGAGGTGCGCTCGGTGCACATCGATCGGCAGTCGTTCGCCGACGATCCGGAAATGGCCGAGGACCTGGTGGCTGCGGCCATCAACGACGCGGTCAACAAGATCGCCGAGCTCAGCCGCAACCGGCTGGGCGGCGTTACCGCGGGGCTGAACCTGCCCCCCGGCTTCAAGATGCCGTTCTGATCGGCCTTCGGCGATGAGTAACGGGTCCCGCGTGCTGGGCGAACTGATCGACGCCCTGCGTTGCCTGCCGGGCGTCGGCGCCAAGAGCGCCCAGCGCATGGCCTTCCATCTGCTCGAACGCGAGCGGCAGGGTGGCCTTCGCCTGGCCTCGGCGCTGGAATCGGCCATGCGCGACGTGGGCAACTGCACGCGCTGCCGCAACTTCAGCGAGACGCCGGTGTGCTCCGTGTGCGCCAGTCCCACGCGCGACAAGCACGTGCTGTGCATCGTGGAGTCGCCGTCCGATCTGGCCGCCATCGAACAGGCGACGGGCTTCCGGGGCCATTACTTCGTGCTGCTGGGGCGCCTGTCGCCCCTCGACGGCCTGGGTCCGGACGAACTCGGCCTGCCGTTGCTGGTGGAGCGGCTGGGCGAGGGCGAGATCGAGGAAATGATCATCGCCACCAACCCCACCGTGGAAGGCGAGGCGACCGCGCATTACATCGGCCAGCTGGCCCGTGCCGCCGGCATCCGTGCCACGCGCCTTGCCCACGGCGTGCCGTTGGGCGGCGAACTGGAGTTCGTCGATCGCGGCACGCTGGCGCACGCATTCGGCAGCCGTCAGTCCGTCGGCTGATTCAGCCCGGGGGCCACTGCATCTGGCGCCCGGCCAGCAGGTGCACATGGATGTGGAACACCGTCTGCCCGCCGTGCCCGTTCGTGTTGATCACGGTGCGATAACCGTCCTTCGAAAAACCCTGTTCGCGTGCGTAGGCTGCGGCGGCGAGCAATAGCTTGCCGAGAACGGTCGCATCGTCGGGCGTCGCATCGTCCAGCGTGGCGATGGCATGCTTCGGGATGAAGAGCACATGCACCGGTGCCTGCGGATTGAGGTCGCGAAAGGCCAGCACGTCGTCGTCTTCGTAGACGATGTCGGCGGGGATCTCGCGGCGGATGATTTTTGCAAAGATCGTTTCGGTCATCGGATGTCCTGGTCGTGGTAGACGTGGATTTTCAGCTTCGCATGCTTATCCAGGTTATTCGCGCGTTGGACGCGTGACCACAGCCATGGCGGTGAGCGCGCATGCGGGTACACCGACCGCGATCAACGATGCCTCCCAGTTTCCCGACAGGAAGAGGATGCCGCCGCCCATGACGACAGCGGTGATGCTGATGATGGCGACGAAACCCTGCGTCAGCCGTCGAGTGAGGTGCTCACGTTTTTGCGCCGTGTCCAGCCGAAGGCCCTCGGAGGCGGCGATGACGGCGCCCTGTTCGATGGATTTCTCCGCCAAGGCAAGGATACGTTCACCTGAACCTGGCACGGCGCGTTCGTAATCGGCCAGTTCGCCTGGACTCGGCAATCCGCCAAGTCGGTGGAAATCATGGTTCACGCTATACGGTGTGGCTAGACGTGTCGGCGTCACCTCGTTCATCGCTGTCCTCCTGACGGTGTGGTCTTTCACTTTAGGATGCGGCGGAGGATGGCTCAACCGACAGAGGTCATGGTGTCGATGGACCCGGGCGGGGCGCCGATCGCGGACATCGTCCGCTCCTACAGGGCGGGTTAGGCAGGGCGGTGTTGGTGTGCAGTGTTATGGCGAGGGGATGTAGCGGAGGTGGGCGATGGGTTCGCCGGTTTTCCGGCCCTGGTCGGCGGGGTGGTTGATGCCGTCCAGCACGGGGACGTCCTCGAAGTCGAAGGGGCTGATGCCTTCCAGGCAGGCGACGTTGATGCCGTACTGGTCGGTGTTCGACCGGCGCTGGTGGAAAGTGTAGATGCCGCACTTGGAGCAGAAGAAGTGCTTGGCCGTGCCGGTGTTGAACTGGTAGACGCCCAACGCGTCCTCGCCCTGGTGGATGGTGATGCCGTCGAGGTTGGCGGAGACGACCACGGCGCCGCGCATGCGGCAGTAGGAACAGTTGCAGCGGCGCGCGGTGCGCAGGCCGTCGCTGAGTTTCACCGTGAAGCGGACGGTGCCGCAATGGCAGGCGGCGCGGGATTCGGTGATGTCGGGGAGCATGGGAAGCCTCATCGGGTTTGGGAATATCGTGTCGGTTCCGATAGCGCGCATGGCGTCGTGCGCGGTGGTCGGGTCGAGGGGATCGCGGACATCGTCCGCTCCTACGGCGTGGCGTGGCGTGGGGCGTTGCATAAAAAAACCCGACGCCTTGCGGCACCGGGTTCGTTTGCCGCCGGCCGGGATCAGCGGACGCGGGGCGGCGGGCGCACGATGATGGTGCGCGGGCGATAGTAGAACGGATCGCCCCATGGGCCGTAGCCGTAGGGACCGAAACCGGGGCCGAAGCCCGGACCCCAGAACGGGTCGTAGAAGCCCGGGCCGTAGGCACGGTTGATCGGGACGCGCTTGGGCCAGAGGTAGACGACATCGGCCTCGACACGCGGATAGGCATAATCGAAATCGCCGACTTTCTGCGACACGGCGCCGTGCAGGGTGCCGGTGACGGTGATCTCGCGACCGCGGGTGAAGACTTCCGGATCGTAGAAGCCGTCGCGGCAGGCGACGAAGCGACCCTGGCTGTCCGATTTGCTGGCCGTGGGGCGCGCCTCGGCGTCGAGCGGTTCCGACAGCACGAAGAAGCAGGTCTGCTGCGGGCCCGGCTCGGTCTTGATGATCTCGCCGCCCCAACGCACCTTGGCGCCGGGTGCGCCGCCCTGCTGGGCGCCGGAGGTGGACACGTTGTTGAACTGGCCCTGCAGCGGCTGGGGCACCGTGGCGCAGGCGCCGAGGGCCAGGGTCGCGGCCGCGACGGCCAGCGGTTTGAACATGGACATGAAACATCTCCCAGGGGTGCCGGGCACAGCCGGTACCATGACCTATTTGACCACGCGGCGCGTCTTTAATTCGTCCACCCCGCGCCTGAATTCGGTGACCAGTTCAGGCGGCGGTTTGTCATGGGCGTAACGCGAGCGCAAGTAGACCTCGCTCAACCTTTCCAAGGCATTTCGGTGTTCCGGCAGCGCACGGGCCGCCCGGGCCATGAAATGCCTGGGTCCCTCGCCCGCGCGTCGGGAGACACCGGCCCTGGCGAGTTTGCGCCGCAGCCGCTGCATCGACGCATCCAGCGCATCGCCTTCACGCCGCTGGAACAGCGCCCAGCCCAGGGCACCCACCACCAGCACCGCGAAACCGACCGCGAGGACCAGGGCAAGGTCGCCCACCTCCGCACGGCGGATGCCGAACGGCTGCAGCAAACCTTGCTGACGAAGCGAATCGAAGCCGTTAACGGCCTGGTTCCACCATTGGTTGACCACATCCCAGCGATCGCGTGTGTTGCGCCACCAGGCGGCGTCGAACAGGCCCTCACCACCGCCGTCCCCTGCAGCCGCCGCCGCGGCGCCCAGGGTGACGCGCTCGGGGCGCACGGCGCCGGTCGGGTCGAAGCGAACCCAGCCGCGGCCCTCGATCCACAGTTCGGTCCAGGCGTGCGCGTCGGCGCGGCGGACCAGGAGATAGCGGCCGAGCGAGTTCCAGTAACCGCCCTGGTAACCGGTGACGACCCGTGCCGGGATGCCTGCGGCGCGCATGAGGAAGGTGAAGGTGGAGGCGTAATGCTCGCAGTAGCCCTCGCGGGTACCGAACAGGAAATCGTCGATGCGATCGCGGCCCAGCGGCGCGGCGGCCAGCGTGTAGCGGAAGCCGCCATCGTGGAACATCGCCAGCGCCGCGCGGGCGATCGCCGGGGCATCGCCGCCGTACTGGCTCACCCACGCGGCGGCCTGGGCACGTGCGCGGGGGCCGACGCGGTCGGGCAACTGCAACGTGGCGCGGCGGGCCAGGGGGTCCAGGGCAGCGTCGAGGCGGTAGTCGGCAACGGCGCTCGCCTCGTAGTTGTAGGTCTTCTCCAGGCGCTGGTTGGCCACGGCCGTGCGATCGCCGCGCAACATGGCGTCCGTGGGTGCGTCCGGGGGCATGTCGAGCAGGGGCAGGACACGCTCCCGCGTCGGCTCCAGGGTGACCCGGTAATGAAAACGCGGTTGGCCCTCCAGCGTGCCGGTGTCGCGGCCGCCGAACCCGGGGCTCCATGCCTGGCCGTCGAAGCGGGTCATGGTGAAGGCACGGAAGTAACGTGACGACGCGATCGGCGTGGGGCCGTCGAAGGTCACCCGCATGGCGGGTGTGTCGTCGGTGAGCACCTCCGCCATGTCGCCCGGTGCCATGCGGTCGGACAGTCCCGTGGTGGCGCGGTCCATCGTCGGCGCGCCCCACAGGGGGGAGCTGAGGCGGGGAATGAACAGGAATGCGAACAGCGCCAGCGGCACCGACACCAGCAGCGCGAGCAGTACCGGGGTGAGTTCGACGCGCCAGGACGGAACGCGCGGTCCGGCCGTTTCCAGCGCACGCAGCGTCATCATCGCGGGTACGACGCCGGCGGCCACGATGGCCGTGGCGACGATGCCCTGGTCGAACAGCAGCGCGCTCATGAGGGCGAACGCCGCGAACGCCACGCCGACACGCGCATCGCGCAGGCGTTCGCTTTCCAGCAGCTTGAGCACCAGCAGGCCCACGGCGAACGCACTGCCCGGCTCGCGGCCGAACAGGCTGCCGTAGGTGAGGATCACCAACGCCAGTAGCAGGCCGATGAGCGGCAGCTTGATCCAGATCGGCGTGTGGCGACCGCCGCGACGGCGTTGTTGCCAGCGCGCGACCAGGACCACGGCCACGCCGGCCGTCAGCCACCACGGCAGGTGCGGCGCATGCACGCCGAGGACGAAGGCCATGGTGAGGCACAACAGGTCGAACGACCACGGGGTCAGCGGTGGCTCGCTGGCGGGGCGCTCGCGCAGCGACAGGCGGAAGCGGGTCATGGGCGCAGCGCCAGTGCCGTCATGCAGCGATGGTAGTGCTCGTCACCCTGGGCGATATCGAAATAGCCGTCCGGAAGCCTGAGGCTCCAGCGCCGGCCCGAGGCATGTGCTTCGTCCACCCAGCGGGCCAGTCGGGAGATGCGCGTCTCGTCGTCCAGTCCGTGCATGCTGTCCCAGTCCAGGCGCCAGTCTTCCTGCGGCGCGGGTTGCTCCATGTCCTTCACCAGCAGCGAGTGGTGGCGCGCACTCGGCTTCCAGGCGATCAGGCGGCGTGGATCGCCGGCACGGTAATCGCGCAACGATGCCAGCTCGTCGCCGGGCCGTGGTCGTCCGCGATCGGCATCGCCCTGCGGTTCGAACGGTGCCGGACCCATGCCCTCGGCGCGCGGATACACCAGCAGGGCGCGATCCGGATGGAGCCAGCTCCAGACGCGGAACATGCCCAGCGGCCAGCGGCTGTGCAGGCGCATGCGCGGCACGGCCTGCCACCCGCGAAAGGCCGTCGGCAGGCCGAATTCGACGGTGACGCTGCCGCCGGCCGGCACGACGACGACATGCTCGTGGCCTTCCACATCCAGGCGCACCGCCATGCGCTCGCGCTGCGAAGCACCGATGTCGAGGAACACGCGCAGGGTTTCGCCGGCGCGCGCGGAGCCGGCGCGCAGCCCGCCGATGGTGAGTCCGTTGAGTACGCGAAAGGCCACCAGCATGCTTCCCGCGCTCACCGATCCCACCAGGCAGGTGAGCAGGAGGGCGGCATTGTTGGCGTAGTTCAGCGCGCCGATGAGCATCACGCCGAGCAGCGCGGCGAACGCGAGGCCGAAGCCCGTGGGCAGGATGTAGATACGCCGACGGTGCAACTGGATCGGCAGCGGCTCGCGGGGGCGTAGCCGCGTGAGCGAAGGCAGGCGGCGCTCCGCCCAGGCGGTGAGTCGCTGCACCCCATCCGGCATCAGGGCACCGCGGTGTCGGCCAGGATGCTGCGGGCGATCGCCTCGCGCTGGCCGCCACGTCCCGGCACCAGGCGATGCGCCGCGATGGGCACGAACACCGCCTGCACGTCTTCGGGAATGACGTAGTCGCGCCCGCTCAGCATCGCCCAGGCGCGTGCGGCGGCGAGCAACGCCAGGCCTGCCCGCGGCGACAGGCCGACACGCACGTCGCCATGCTTGCGGCTGGCGCTGAGCAGGGCCTGCAGGTAGTCGAGCAGGGTGCCGGTGACCTTGATTGCCTGCGCCGCGGCATGCAACTGGTCGATGGCGGCGATGTCCAGTCGCGGGCGCAGGGTCGCCATCATGTCGCGGCGGTCCTCGCCGGTGAGCAGCGCGCGTTCCGCGGCCGGGTCGGGGTAATCGAGGCTGAGGCGCAGCATGAAGCGGTCCAGCTGCGAATCGGGCAGGGGAAAGGTGCCTGCCAGGTCGATCGGGTTCTGCGTGGCGACGACGAAGAACGGCCGTGGCAAGGCGTGGGTCACGCCGTCGACGGTGACCTGTCCCTCGGCCATGGCCTCGAGCAGCGCGCTTTGCGACTTGGGCGTGGCCCGGTTGATTTCGTCGGCCAGCAGCAGGCTGGTGAAGATCGGGCCGGGGTGGAAGCGGAATTCGCCGGTCTCGCGCTCGTACACGCTGACCCCGATAATGTCGGAAGGCAGGAGGTCGCTGGTGAACTGGATGCGCTGGAATTCGAGATCGAACGTGGCGGCCAGGGCGTGCGCCAGCGTGGTCTTGCCCACGCCCGGCACGTCTTCCAGCAGCAGGTGCCCGCCGGCCACCAGGCAGGTGAAGGCAAGCTTGACCTGGCGCGGCTTGCCCAGCAGCACGCCATTGACCTGGGCCAGCGCGGCGTCGAGCCGGTGGCGAAGCATTTCATCGTTGAGCGGATGCGTGGCGGACATGATCGATGCGTAAGCTCCCCGGGCGGGCCCTGTCGAAGCAGGACGGATTCAGTGTAGCGGTGCCCGCGCGATCGTGGCGAGGCGCCTTCCTGGTGCTGTTCACCGTCGTCTGCCTGGGCAAGCTCGTCATCGCATGCACCCTGTCGCCCTTTGGTGACGAAGCCTTCTACTGGCAGGAAAGCCTCGCGCCCGCCTGGGGCTATAGCGATCTTCCGCCGTTGACCGCTTGGCTGATCGCCGTGTCGGAGGCCTGCTTCGGCCACGGTCTTCTACCGCTGCGCCTGCCGTTCCTGCTCATCGGTGCGCTGCTGCCGTGGCAGGTCGGCGCGATCGCGCGGCGCTACGGTGGCGAGCACGCGCGCTGGCAGGCGGCAACGTTCGCCCTGTGCCTGCCGTTGATCGGTTCACTCGGCGTACTGGCGCTGCCGGACGTGCCGCTGACCTTCGCCATCGTGCTCGCCACCCAGGGCCTGGTCGCGGCGCTTGAGGAAAACCGTATTCGTGACTGGGTGGTGCTCGGCGTCGGTCTGGGCATCGCCTGGGCGACCCACTACCGTGCGGCGATGCCGATGCTCGGCGGGCTGCTGTTCCTGCTGGTGACGCCCCGCGGCCGGACGCAGTGGCGGCGACCCGGGCTGTGGCTGGCCATGGCGATCGCGGCAATCGGCCTGCTGCCGCTGTTGCTCTACAACGCGGCATCACACGGCGCGGGCCTGGCTTTCCAACTGGTCGAGCGCAATCCCTGGCAGTTCCATGCCGATGCGCTGGTGCAGCCGCTGGAGCAGGCGGTGGCCTGCACGCCATTGGCCTGGGTGGTCGCGATGTGGGCACTTTGGCAGACGTGGCGCCGTCGCGACGAAGCGCCGTTCGACCTGATCTCGGTGCTGGCGGGAACCTTCGTTCTCGGCTACTTCGGACTCGGCCTGTTTGCCGATGACGTGAGGTTTCGCGCGCACTGGCCGTTGCCAGCCTACGCAATGCTGTGTGCGGGCCTGCCGCTGTTGCTGCGCGATGCGTCGCGGCGTGCCCGACGATTGACCTTCGTGGCCTTCGGCCTGGCCGCCGTGGGCCTGGCGATCGGCCTCGGTTACCTGGCGCTGGCCGCGTCGCCCTCCGGTGCCCGTGCGCTTTCCGGGGTGAAGGCGTTTCCGTCCAACTTCACCGGCTGGCGCGAATCGTCCGCGGCCGTGGCGCCCTTCCTGCACGAGCATCCCGACGCCATCCTGGTGGCGGACAATTTCATGCTGGCGGCGGAACTGCGTTTCGCGCTCGGTCGCGACCGCACCGTCTACAGCCTGGACAGTCCGCTCAACATCAAGCATGGCCGTGCGCCGCAACTGGCCGACTGGGGCCTGGACGAAAAGGGGTTGGCCGCGCATGCGGGTACGCCGCTGCTGCTGGTCGTGGACGAAACTGCGCTGCGCGAGCGGGAGCGGCGCGCGTGGCTGGGTTCGCTGTGCACGCGCGTTGCGATGGGCGACGCGGTCGCGCGGCGCGATCTGTTCGACGGGCGCCGCCGCTTCGCGTTGTATCGGGCGACCGTGCCCGCGCACGGGCTGGTCGACACCGATGCCTGCATGGTGTGGCAGGCCGCGGCCCGCGCTGGCGGTTGATGGCACGCGTCGGGAAGGTCGCGCAGCTTCGGCGACGGCGCCGTCAGGGCAGGGCGATTCCCGCCGCGCGCAGCAGTCGCGCCGTGGCGATCAGGGGCAGGCCCACGAGCGCGGTCGGATCGTCATTGGCGATGCGTTCGAACAGCGCGATGCCCAGGCCTTCGCACTTGAAGCTGCCCGCGCAGTCGAGCGGTTGCTCGCGGGCCACGTAGCGTTCGATGGTGTCGGCGGTCAGCGTGCGGAACGTGACCCGTGTCTCGTCGATATGGGTGAGCGCCTTGCCGGTCGCGTCGATCACGCAGACGGCGGTATGGAACACCACGTCCCGGCCGGAACTGGCCGCCAGCTGCTGCTGCGCCTTGTCGGCACTGCCGGGTTTGTCCAGCACCGTGCCGTCCAGGTCGGCCACCTGGTCCGAACCGATCACGACGGCACCGGGGCGCTGGTCGGCCACGGCGCGTGCCTTGGCCTCGGCCAGCCGTGCCGCGCGTGTCGCAGGCGCTTCGCCGGGATGCGCCGCTTCGTCGGTGCCCGGCGCGGCCTGGTCGAAATGATCGAGCAGTCGGCGCAGCATCGCCGCGCGATAGCGCGAGGTGGAGGCAAGCACGACGGGGGAAGGCATGTCAGAAGTCCTTGTGGATGTGTTCGCGAACCGCGGTGTCCAGCGCCGCGTGGGCGTCGTCCAGCGCGCGCAGCCGCGGTTCCAGCTGGTGCCTGGCCCGGACCAGGGCCGCGACGGCATCGTCCAGCTCCCGCTGACTGGCCTCGGCGCCGCGGTCGCGAATCCACAGGCGCTGCCGGAGCAGGGCGCGCAGGCCCGAGTCCACTGCCTGCTGGGCTTCGACCTCGCCCGCGGCAGGCACATCGGGGCTGACCGACATGACGGCGTGCGCGCGCTGGAGGCGGTCGCGGCAATCCTTCAGGTCGGCTTCCAGACGGTCGGCGTTGTCCATCAGGCTTTGCAGGGCGCCGTGCCGGCGGTGGACGCGCTGGTGCCGCAGTGCCCAGGCGCAGCCACCGATGGCTAGCGCTGCGACGACGGCAAGTGCATAATAAGCAAAGGAAAACACGCGACCTCTTTCGCCCCGGCGGGCATCCGCGCCGCCTGGGGCAGCCAGTGGGAAGTCTGCACGAAAGCCGTACATCGGCGCAAAACGGTGGTTCTCGCGCCCCGCATCTTCTAACCGGTTGACTTCAAGGGTGTTGATGCCTACCATTTCCCGATTATGTCCGTGACTTTGCCATCGTCCGTGGACGCCTGGCGCGAAGTTCGTGCGCGGCGTTCGTTCCAGGGTCAGCTTCCCGTGTCGGCGTTCACCCGCCTCGGTGAGGTCATTGCGTCCACCGAAGGTGACGTAACCTACGAACTGGACTTCGGCACCGACGACTTCGGCAGCAAATACGTAGCCGTGCGTGCAACAGCGCCGTTGACCCTGATCTGTCAGCGCTCGCTCGAGCCCTTCGTGCTGACGGTCGAAGTCGATACACGTCTCGGGCTGATCGTGCATGAGAACGAGGAAGCCGGGCTTCCTCCGGGGTACGAGGCCTTGCTGGTCGAAGAAGACGGCAAGCTCGATCCCCGTGCCACGATCGAAGATGAACTGCTGTTGGTGCTGCCCCTGGTTCCGGTCAACCCGGACTACGAGTTGCCCGACGACATGCTTGGAGCCGGCGAGGAAGAAGAACCCTCGCAGGATAAAACCGATAACCCGTTCGCGGCACTCCGCGGACTCATCAAGTAATTTCGCTGGAGATTAGCCATGGCCGTTGCCAAGAGCCGCAAGACCCCTTCCACCCGCGGCATGCGTCGTTCGCACGATGCGCTCACGACCGTGCAGCTGTCGACCGACCCGACCAGCGGTGAAGTCCACCTGCGTCACCACGTGACCAAGGACGGCTTCTACCGTGGCAAGAAGGTCATCGACACCCGCGGCGCGGTTGAAGTCGAAGACTGATCCGCTCCCCCTGGGGGCGATCGGAACGCAGGCGGCGCGGCAACGCGCCGTTTTGCGTTGCAGGACATACATAACGATGGGGATACGGATCTGAAATACGCCCGCATCATCGGTACCGGCAGTGCGCTTCCCGAGAAAGTGCTGACCAATGCCGATCTCGAAAAAATCGTCGATACAAGCGACGAATGGATTCGCACCCGCACGGGTATCACCGAGCGCCACATCGCTGCGGATGGTGAAACCACCGGCGACCTGGCCTTCCTCGCCGCGCAACGCGCGCTCGAGGCCGCCGGCGTCAAGGCGGCGGACATCGACCTGATCGTGCTCGGCACCACCACGCCCGACCTCATCTTTCCGTCCACGGCCTGCCTGGTCCAGCATCGGCTGGGCGCAAACGGCTGCGCCGCGTTCGACGTCAACGCGGCGTGCTCGGGCTTCGTCTACGCGCTGGGCGTGGCCAACGCGTTCATTCGCAGCGGCCAGGCGAAGAGGGCCCTGGTGATCGGTGCCGAAACGCTCACGCGCATGGTCGACTGGACGGAGCGCGAAAGCTGCGTCCTCTTCGGCGACGGCGCGGGTGCCGTGGTGCTCGACGCGTCCGACGAGCCGGGCATCTACACCACGCGCATGCGCGCCGACGGCGGGTTCAAGCACCTGCTGTTCAATCCCGTGGGCGTGTCCGCCGGCTTCACCGATGGCCCCAACCATGGCGTGCGTATCACCATGCTGGGCCGCGAGGTCTTCAAGGTGGCCGTCAAGACCCTGGATGCCCTGGTCGGCGAGACGCTGGCCGATGCCGGCATGACCGAGGACGAAGTGGACTGGCTGATTCCCCACCAGGCCAACCTGCGCATCATCGAGGCGACGGCCAAGCGCCTGAACATGTCGATGGACCGCGTCATCGTGACCGTCGACAAGCATGCCAACACCTCGTCCGGTTCGGTGCCGCTCGCACTCGACTACGCCATTCGCTCCGGCAAGGTAAAGCGGGGGCAGAACCTGCTGCTGGAAGCGTTCGGCGGCGGCTTCACCTGGGCATCGGCGCTGCTGCGCTACTGACGGGCGGGGCGTCACCACACGCCCGCGAATGGTGCATTCCTCCCCGGGTTGCTGGCACCATTCGCGGTTTGACGCTCCGGAAACCCCATCGATGACCGCCACCCGCGCCTCGCTCGCCTTCGTCTTCCCCGGTCAGGGATCGCAGTCGATCGGCATGCTCGCCGACCTCGCCGCCGCGCATCCCGACGTTCGCGCCACGTTCGACGAGGCGTCGGCCGGCGCGGGGGTGGACCTGTGGCAGATCAGCCAGGAAGGTCCGGAAGAAAGTCTCAACCGCACCGAGAACACCCAGCCGGCGCTGCTGGCCGCCAGCGTCGCCCTCTGGCGTGTCTGGGTGAAGCAGGGTGGCGCCATGCCGGCCTTGCTGTCGGGTCACAGCCTGGGCGAGTACAGCGCGTTGGTCGCCGCGGGCGCCGTGTCCCTCACGGATGCCGCCGCACTGGTCGCGGAGCGGGGCAGGTTGATGCAGGCGGCCGTGCCCGCCGGTGTCGGTGCCATGGCCGCCATCCTCGGTGGCGACGATGCCCAGATCGCCCAGGTCTGCTCGGAGGTGGCCCAGGACCAGGTGGTCGCCCCGGCCAATTTCAATTCGCCCGGCCAGCTGGTCATCGCCGGCCATGCCGACGCGGTGGATCGCGCATTGGCGCGGCTGGCCGAACTGGGCGTGAAGAAGACCGTCAAGCTGGCCGTGTCGGTGCCGTCGCATTGCATGCTCATGCGCGACGCGGCGGATCGCCTGGGCGAACGGATGGCCGACCTGGACTGGCGCATGCCGGCCATTCCGGTGGTGCAGAATGCCGACGCCGCCGTGCACACCTCCGTCGAGGCCATCCGCGGCGCTCTGATGCGCCAGCTTTACCTTCCCGTCCGCTGGACCGAATGCGTCCAGGCGCTGGCCGCCGCAGGCGTCACCCAGGCGCTCGAATGCGGGCCGGGCAAGGTGCTGGCGGGGTTGATCAAGCGCATCGACAAGTCGGTGGACGCCCGGCCGCTCGGCACGCCGGCCGATCTGGATGCCGCGCTGGCCGCCGCACAGGCCTGACCCCGTTCCCTCATCCCTCTCCCTCCCAGGTACGACAGGACATTCCCATGACCCAGACCCTCAAGGGCGAAGTCGCCCTCGTCACCGGTGCCAGCCGGGGCATCGGCGCGGCCATTGCCGACCTTCTCGCTGCGCAGGGCGCCACCGTGTTCGGCACGGCGACCAGCGAAGCGGGTGCGCAGGCCATCGGCGAGCGCCTGAAGCCCCACGGCGGCCATGGCCGCGTGCTGGACGTCACCGATCCGGCGGCCATCGAGGCGCTGGTCGAGGCCATCGGCAAGGAGACCGGCACGGTCTCCGTCCTGGTGAACAACGCCGGTATCACCCGCGACCAGCTGCTCATGCGCATGAAGGAGGAGGACTGGAGCGCGATCATCGATACCAACCTCACCTCGGTGTTCCGCACCTCCAAGGCAGTGATGCGCGGCATGATGAAGGCACGCAAGGGCCGCATCATCAGCATCGCGTCCGTCGTGGGCCTGACGGGCAACCCCGGGCAGACCAACTACGCCGCCGCCAAGGCCGGCATCATCGCGTTTTCCAAATCGCTGGCCCGCGAGATCGGCTCGCGTGGCATCACCGTCAACGTCGTCGCACCGGGCTTCATCGATACGGACATGACGCGTGCCCTGCCGGACGAGCAGCGTGCCGGCCTCCTGGCCGGGATCGCCCTGGGGCACCTGGGCGACGCCGACGATATCGCCCAGGCCGTGGCCTTCCTGGCCTCGCCGGCGGCCCGCTACATCACCGGCGAGACGCTCCATGTCAACGGCGGTATGTACATGCCTTGACGATCGTCGTCGGCGGCAGTCGCCACCGGCACGTTTTTGAGAGACAATCGCTGTTTCGCGCCTGGCCCAGAAAAGTCGGGCGTTATCTACGTGGCGGCGTTGTGTTGGCGGGCTCCGGCCTTAGCGACTACAATGCCGCCGAATTTTTCCCTCGGGAGGTAAAGGCAACATGAGCACCAACGAAGAGCGTGTCAAGAAGATCGTCGTAGAGCAGCTTGGCGTTAAGGAAGACGAAGTCACCAACAACGCTTCGTTCGTAGACGATCTCGGCGCCGACTCGCTCGACACCGTCGAGCTCGTGATGGCTCTCGAAGAAGAGTTCGAGTGCGAGATCCCGGACGAAGAAGCTGAAAAGATCACGACCGTCCAGCAGGCTATCGACTACGTTACGAACCACGCTCCCAGCAAGTCCTGAGAAGGACACCCCGGCGGCGGTTTGTCGATCGGAGGCTTGCCTCCCGTCGATCTCCGAGCGACATGGAAGCTGCGCCTAACGGCGCAGTTTTCGTTTGCGGCAAACGCAACCTGCGCCCGCGTATGGTCTGTGTGCGGAAACAGTTGAGGATGAGAACGCATGAGTAAGCGACGTGTGGTAGTGACCGGCATGGGCATCATCTCGCCGGTCGGCAACGATGTAGCCACCGCCTGGAAGAACGTGGTCGAAGGCAACAGCGGCATCGGTCCGGTGTCCGAATTCGATGCCACCGCCTACTCCACCCGTATCGCGGGTGAGGTGAAGGACTTCGATCCGGTGGACGCCTTCTTCGTCGGCACCGACATGCCCGACGACGAGCGGCGCGCCGTGGCGAAGGACTTCAAGCGGATGGATCCGTTCATTCATTACGGCATCGTCGCCGGCACCCATGCCTTCCGTCAGTCGGGCCTGGTCGTCACGGCCGAGAACGCGGGCCGCATCGGCGTCGCAGCCGGTGCCGGTATCGGCGGCCTGCACACCATCGAGGGCACGGCGCTGGAGCTGGCCGAGAAGGGGCCGCGCAAGGTCTCGCCGTTCTACGTGCCCAGCTCGATCATCAACATGGTGGCCGGCAACCTGTCGATCTACCACGGCCTGAAGGGCCCGAACATCGCACTGGTGTCGGCATGCACCACGGCCGCGCACAACATCGGCATGGCCATGCGCCTGATCCAGTACGGCGACGCCGATGCCATGATCGCCGGCGGCGCGGAGTTTGCCACCACGCCCACGGCCATGGCGGGTTTCTGCTCGGCCAAGGCCATGTCCACGCGCAACGACGACCCGGTGCACGCCAGCCGTCCGTGGGACACGGGGCGTGACGGCTTCCTGCTGTCCAACGGCGCGGGCATGCTGATGCTCGAGGAATACGAGTTCGCCAAGGCGCGGGGTGCCACCATCCTCGCGGAACTGGTCGGCTTCGGCATGAGCGGCGATGCGTTCCACATCACCTCGCCCAGCGGCGACGGTGCGGAACTGGCCATGCGCAACGCGCTGCACGACGCCGGTCTGAAGGCCGAGGACGTCCGCTACGTCAATGCGCACGGCACCTCCACGCCGGTGGGCGACCTGGGCGAAGCCAAGGCCATCCGCAACGTGTTCGGCGACCACGCCACGAAGAAGGGCGCCTTCTCGGTCAGCTCGACCAAGTCGGTCACCGGTCACCTGCTGGGTGCCGCGGGCGGCGTGGAAGCCATCTTCTCGATCATGGCCATCCGCGACGGCATCATGCCGCCGACGATGAACCTGGAAACGGTGGATCCCGAGGTCGCCGCGCTCGGTATGGACCTCGTGCCCAACCAGGCGGAGAAGGCGGATATCGACGTCGTCGTATCCAACTCGTTCGGCTTCGGCGGCACCAACGGTACGCTCGTATTCCGTCGCCTCTGATGCGCGGCATCGCCCGGTGGCGGGTCGTCCTCCTGCTCCTGTTGCTGGGAGGTATCTTTGCGGGCGGCTGGCTGTGGTTCGACTGGGCGCGCTTCGCCCGTACGCCGTTGACCGTCGCCGCCGCCGGACAGAGCATCGACGTGGCGCGCGGCGCGTCGTTCCGGGACATCGTGCGCGACCTGCGCTCGCGTGGCGCCACCCGCGCCTCGCCGTTCTACTGGCGGCTGCTGGCCATGGAAATGCGCGTCGCCGGTCGTCTCCATGCCGGCGAGTTTGCCCTGCGTCCGGGCATGACGCCGCGTGACCTGCTGGGCGACATGGCCAACGGCCGGGTCATGCAGCGCAACCTGACCATCGTGGACGGCTGGACCTTCGCCGACCTGCGTCGCACGCTGGCCGCGGCACCCGTGCTTACCCACGACACCGCCGGGCTCGACGATGCCGCCATCATGCGACTGGTCGGCGGCCCGGAAGGCGACAATCCGGAGGGGCGTTTCCTTCCGGAGACCTATGCCTACGTCAAGGGCGACAAGGATTCGAGCATCCTCAAGCGGGCCTATGTGGCGATGGGCAAGACGCTCGACACCGCGTGGGCCTCGCGCGCGCCCGACCTGCCGCTGGCCTCGCCGTACGAGGCGCTGATCCTGGCGTCCATCGTGGAGAAGGAAACGGGCAGGGCGGATGAGCGCCCGCGGATCGCCGGCGTGTTCATGCGGCGGCTGGAAGGGCGCATGCTGTTGCAGACCGACCCGACGGTGATCTATGGCATGGGCGCGGCGTACGCGGGCAAGATCCACAAGAGCGACCTCACCACGGATACTCCCTACAATACGTACACCCGCGTGGGTCTGCCGCCGACACCGATCGCGCTGCCTGGCCGCGCGGCGATCGAGGCGACGTTGCATCCCGCCGACGGCAAGGCGCTGTATTTCGTCGCCCGTGGCGACGGCAGCCACGTTTTCTCGGATACCCTCGACGAACATAACCGGGCCGTGGCCTGTTACCAGTTGAAGCGATGCCAGTAACGACACCCCCGCACCACGTCGGCCTGCGCCCCTGGCACGCGGAGGCCTGGGACCGCCTGCAGGCCCGCCGCGACCGCGACGCCTTGCCCCATGCGCTGCTGCTGGCCGGCCCTGCCGGGCTGGGCAAACGGGATTTCCTCTCGGTGTTCGTCCGTGGGCTGCTTTGCCTGCAGCCGGTCAACGGCGCGCCGTGTGGACAGTGCCGCAGCTGCCAGTTCCTGGCGGCGGGCACCCATCCGGACCGGGTGACCCTGTCGTTCGGCCTGCGCAAGGACGGCGTCACCCGCAGCGAGATCGTCGTCGACCAGATTCGCGACCTGTCCCAGCGGCTGGCCATGTCCAGCCAGTTCGGCGGCTGGCAGGTCGCCACCGTGGACCCGGCCGATGCGATGAACGCGGCCGCCGCCAACGCCCTGCTGAAAACGCTGGAAGAACCCACGCCGGCCACGCTGCTGGTGCTGGTGGCCGACGAGCCGGCCCGGCTTCCGGCCACGATCCGCAGCCGGTGCCAGCGCATCGATTTCCTGGTGCCCTCGCGGGACGTATCGCTCGCTTGGCTGGCGGCCGAGGGCGTGGCCGATGCGCCCGCCGCGCTCGAGGCCGCGGGCGGTAACCCGGGCATGGCGCGCGAGTGGGCCGCCGACGGCGCCCTGCGCCAGCGCGACGAGGTGCGCAAGGACCTGCGCGCCCTGGCCGCCGGACGCGGCGACGCCATGGAAGTGATCAAGCGCTGGCAGGCCGCCCAGCCGGCGCGTTACCTCTGGTTTGCCGCGCAGGCCGTGGCCGACGAACTGCGCGCCCGCACCACGGGCACCCCGGCGCCACTGGAAAGCCAGCTGGACGACGAAACGCTGGACCAGTGGTACGGCCGGGCCAACCGGGCGCGGGATGCCCTGCGTGGTCCCCTGCGGGTCGACCTGATCCTGCTCGAACTGCTCGCGGCCTGGCGTTGACGCGGCCTTATCGGCCGGTCGGTCTTAATGCGCCTGTCATAATGATGTGCAAGGAATCCGCTTTGTATCGTGACCCCGTCATCGACGGCGGCACCCGCCTGCTCGTCGTCGCCCCCCATCCGGACGACGAGTCGCTGGCCGCCGGCATGCTTATCCAGCGCACCCTGGCCCAGGGTGGCCGGGCCGACGTCCTGCTGCTGACCGACGGGGACAACAACCCCTGGCCGCAGCGCTGGCTGGAGCGCCGTGTGCTCATCGACGCGGCGGCCCGTCGCCGCTGGGGTGCACGCCGTCGGCGCGAAGTGGCCGGCGCGCTGGGCCGGCTGGGCGTCCCGCCCGACCAGCTGCATGCGCTGGGCTGGCACGACATGCAGGTCACCGACGAGCTGCGCCTGCGGCACACCGCGGCCCTGACGTCCGTCAAGCGGGTGATCGAGCGCGTGCGCCCCACGCTGGTGGTCATTCCCGACCTGGGCGACGCGCATCCGGACCATGGCTCCGCCCACGTGCTGGCGCGCCTGGCCCTGGCGGCCGCGGGCTCGACGGCCGACATCCTCACTTATATGGTGCACGGCACCGAGCGCAGCGCGCCGGACGACCTGATCGTTCCCGACCTGGATGCCGAGCGCCAGGCGACCAAGCTGGCCGCCGTGCTGGAGCACGAAACCCAGGTGGCGCTCAGTCGCAAGCGCATGCTCGCTGTGGCGTCGCGCCCCGAGCGCTTCGACCGCCCGGCCGCCGCGCCGGGCACCGGGCTGTTGCCCTTGCCGTGGCATCCGGGCGTCCTGGCCCGCCGCCGGTTGCGCATCGTGGTGGCGGACGGGCAGGGCGTGGTGGCCTGGCCGTGGCGCAAGGCGCCGCTGGAGGCCGTGGACGGTGGCTGGCAGTTGCGCCTGCGCGGCGCGCCCGGCCCGGCTTTCGTCAAGCTCACCGCCGATCTGGCCACGCCGTGGATCTACGACCACTACGGGTGGGCGTGCGAGGCCCCGGAGCCGGCCGGGCTTGTGGCCCGGACGGTCGGCTAGCTAGGATGGCCCTCAATACGGGGAAATCGCTTGCATGAACGCCACCGCCTCATCGCCGCGTCAGGGCATCCTTTCGCTGAAGATCAAGGACGTCAACGCGCTGTACATCGCGTACATGCCTTTCCTGAAGACCGGCGGCCTGTTCGCGCCCACTGCCCAGCGCTACGGCCTGGGCGATGAAGTGGCCCTGCTGGTCACCCTGATCGACGAGAACGAGCGCCTCTCGGTCGCCGGCAAGGTGGTGTGGATCACGCCGGTGGGCGCCCAGGGCAACCGTACCGCCGGGGTCGGCATCCAGTTCAGCGAATCGCCCGAAAGCGAGGCCGCCCGCCAGCGGATCGAGGCCCTGCTCGCCGGCAGCCTGGCCTCGGAGCGCCCGACCCAGACGATGTAACCGCGCGCGCCGCCCGGCGTCGCGTGCAGGCCGTGTGACGGCAAAAGCGTGCGAATGCGTCGCGGCTACCGCTTTTCCGCCTTACGGCGATGTTTTTCCCGCATTAAGGCTTGTAGGTATACCTGCACGCACTGGTACAATAGTCCGGTTCCCCAACGTGAGATTGTGGATATCCGGAGTCGTTGGCGCGCCCATCGCGTCGACACGGATCGGCCCGTTTGGATCGATTCGAAAAAAGCTTCGGCGACCCTAGCCGGACCGCTCGTCCCCGTCGACGGTCACTGATGCGCCCAGTGAGGCGCGGAGGTACGCAGCATCGTGCTTGCCCAATATTGGCCCGTCCTGTTGTTCATCGGCGTCGCTGTCGGCCTGGGCGTCGTGCTCATGACGCTCGGCATGCTCGCCGGCCCGCGTCGTCCCGACGCCGAGAAGCTCTCGCCCTACGAGTGCGGCTTCGAGGCCTTCGAGGACGCGCGCATGAAGTTCGACGTGCGCTACTACCTCATCGCCATCCTCTTCATCATCTTCGATCTCGAAATCGCCTTCCTGTTCCCGTGGGCGGTGGTGTTCGACAAGATCGGCCTGATCGCCCTGGTCGAGATGGCGCTGTTCCTCGCGCTGCTCGTCGTCGGCTTCGCTTACGTCTGGAAGAAGGGAGCGCTCGAATGGGAGTGATGACCACCATCGACCGGGTGATGCACAACCCGGCGCCGCTCAACCTCGTCGACGACATCCTGCGTCCCAACGGCGACGCGCCGGTGGCCAACCGCGGTTTCGGCGTGACCAGCATCGACGCCCTGATGAACTGGGCGCGCACCGGCTCCATGTGGCCGATGACCTTCGGCCTGGCCTGCTGCGCGGTCGAGATGATGCACGCGGGTGCCGCGCGCCTCGACCTCGACCGCTTCGGCGTCGTGTTCCGTCCCAGCCCGCGCCAGTCCGACGTCATGATCGTGGCCGGCACGCTGGTCAACAAGATGGCTCCGGCGCTGCGCAAGGTGTACGACCAGATGCCCGAGCCGAAGTGGGTCATCTCGATGGGTTCCTGCGCCAACGGCGGCGGGTACTACCACTATTCGTATTCGGTCGTGCGCGGCTGCGATCGCATCGTGCCGGTGGACATCTACGTGCCGGGTTGCCCGCCGACGGCCGAAGCGCTGATCCACGGCATCCTGCAGCTGCAGAAAAAGATCCGCCGCACCCACACGATCGCGCGCTGAACAGGGCTTTCGAACATGAGCGTTACTAACGAGACCTCGCTGGTCGAACGGCTCGCCGCGCGTTTCGGCGACATGCTGACGGTGAAGGTCGAGCGCAACGAGGTCACCGCCGAGGTGTCCCCGCGCGACCTGACCGCCGTCGCCACGGCGCTGCGCGACGAGACCGGCTTCCGCTTCACCATCGTCATCGACGTCTGCGGTATCGATTACCTCAGCTACGGCCAGACCGAGTGGGATACCGACACCGCGCACGGCGAAAGCTTCTCGCGCGGTGTCGAAGGGCAGGGCGCCGGCCGCTTCACCTGGGCGGAGCGTCCGCGCCAGGTCGAGCAGCCGCGTCGCTATGCCGCCATCATCCACCTGCTGTCGATCGAGCTGAACCAGCGCATCCGCCTGCGCGCGTTCTGCGAGGACGACGCGTTCCCGGTGGTGCCGTCGATCACGCCGATCTTCCCGGGTGCCGACTGGTTCGAGCGCGAAACCTTCGACCTGTTCGGCATCATCTTCGACGGCCACCCCGACCTGCGCCGCATCCTCACGGACTATGGCTTCGTCGGCCATCCGTTCCGCAAGGATTTCCCGCTCATCGGCAATGTCGAGGTCCGCTACGACCCCGAGCAGAAGCGTGTCGTCTACGAACCGGTCTCGATCGAGCCGCGCGTGCTGGTGCCGCGCACGATCCGCAACGATGCCGACCTCGATCAGGCCAGGGCGGAATCCGCCGATCACTGGCGGGAGAACTAAGCCGTGGAAGAAATCCGCAATTACACGATGAACTTCGGCCCGCAGCATCCCGCTGCGCACGGCGTGCTGCGCCTGGTGCTGGAGATGGACGGCGAGACCATCGTGCGCGCCGATCCGCACATCGGCCTGCTGCACCGTGGCACCGAGAAGCTGGCCGAGTCCAAGCCGTTCAACCAGTCCATCGGTTACATGGACCGCCTCGACTACGTGTCGATGATGTGCAACGAGCACGCCTACGTGCGCGCCATCGAGAACCTGATGGGGATCGAGGCGCCGGTGCGTGCGCAGTACATCCGCACCATGTTCGACGAGATCACCCGCATCCTCAACCACCTCATGTGGGTGGGTTCGAACGCGCTCGATCTGGGCGCCATGGCCGTGTTCCTCTATGCGTTCCGTGAGCGCGAGGAACTGATGGACGTCTACGAGGCGGTGTCCGGCGCGCGCATGCACGCCACGTACTACCGTCCGGGCGGCGTCTACCGCGACCTGCCCGAGCAGATGTCGAAGTACCGCGAGTCGCCCTGGCACAAGGGTGGCGACCTCAAGCGCCTGAACGCCTGGCGCGAAGGCTCGATGCTGGACTACCTCACGGAGTTCACCAACGACTTCCCGGCGCGCGTCGACGAATACGAATCGCTGCTGACCAACAACCGTATCTGGAAGCAGCGTACGGTGGGCATCGGCGTCATTCCGCCCGAGAAGGCCCAGGCCTGGGGCATGACCGGCGCGATGCTGCGCGGCTCGGGTATCGCCTGGGACCTGCGCAAGAAGCAGCCGTACGCCGCCTACGCGGACATGGATTTCGATATCCCGGTGGGCGTCAACGGCGACTGCTACGACCGCTACCTGGTCCGCGTCGAGGAAATGCGCCAGTCCAACGCGATCATCAAGCAGTGCGTGGCCTGGCTCAAGGCCAACCCCGGTCCGGTCATGGTGCAGAACTACAAGGTCGCACCGCCCAGCCGTGAAGAAATGAAGAACGACATGGAAGCGCTCATCCATCACTTCAAACTCTTCACCGAAGGCTACGGCGTACCCGCCGGCGAAACCTACGCCGCGGTCGAGGCGCCCAAGGGCGAATTCGGCTGCTACCTCGTGTCCGACGGTGCCAACAAGCCCTTCCGCGTGCACCTGCGCGCGCCCGGCTTCGCGCACCTGTCTTCCATGGACGCGATCGTGAGGGGCCACATGCTCGCCGACGTCGTCGCGATGATTGGCACCTACGATCTCGTCTTCGGCGAAGTCGACCGCTAAGTCGACGGAGTGAACTGAATCATGAAAGCCACCGGTCATTTCGAGCAGGTCAAGGACGTCGATCCCCTTGCCGTGCTCAACGATCACACCCGTCAGCACATCGACCACTGGGTGTCCAAGTTTCCGCCCGACCGCAAGCGTTCGGCCCTCATCCAGTCGCTGATGGCGGCGCAGGAACAGAATGTCGGCTACCTGACCGACGAGCTGATCACCGCGGTCGCCAAATACCTCGACCTGCCGCCGATCTGGGCCTACGAGGTCGCCAGCTTCTACTCGATGTTCGAGACCTCGCCGGTCGGCCGCAACAACGTCGCCATCTGCACCAACATCTCGTGCTGGCTGAACGGGGCCGAGGGCCTCGTGCGCCATTGCGAGAAGAAGCTGGGCATCAGGACGGGCGAAAGCACCGCCGACGGTCGCGTCTACCTCAAGCAGGAAGAGGAATGCCTGGCCGCGTGTGCCGGTGCGCCGATGATGGTGGTCAATGGTCATTACCACGAGAAGCTGACGACCGAATCGGTCGACGCGATCCTCGACGGTCTGAAGTGAGGTAAGGGCAATGGCTAGCACCACTGGTCCGGTCGGACCCGCACCACAGGAACACCAGGTCGTCTACACCACGTTGCATTTCGAGAAGCCCTGGGCGCTCGACAGCTACGAGAAGATGGACGGCTACAAGGCATGGCGCAAGATCCTGGCCGAAAAGCCGGACCCCGCCGCGCTGATCGAAGAGATCAAGAAGAGCGCGCTGCGCGGTCGCGGCGGCGCCGGCTTCCCGACGGGCCTGAAGTGGTCCTTCATGCCGCGCACGGCACCGGGTCAGAAGTACATCCTGTGCAACTCGGACGAATCCGAGCCGGGCACCTGCAAGGACCGTGACATCCTGCGCTTCAACCCGCATGCGGTCATCGAAGGCCTGGCGATCGCGTGCTACTGCACCGGTTCGACCGTCGCCTACAACTACCTGCGCGGCGAGTTCCACCACGAGCCGTTCGAGCACATCGAGGAAGCGCTGGCGGAAGCCTACGCAGCCGGCCTGCTCGGCAAGGATATCGGCGGCACGGGCATCGACGTCGACATCTACAACGCGCTGGGCGCCGGCGCGTACATCTGCGGCGAAGAAACCGC
Source organism: Luteibacter sp. ME-Dv--P-043b (assembly GCF_030209605.1). NCBI lineage: Bacteria > Pseudomonadati > Pseudomonadota > Gammaproteobacteria > Lysobacterales > Rhodanobacteraceae > Luteibacter > Luteibacter sp. ME-Dv--P-043b. Next base: position 19,843 of record NZ_JARVRT010000001.1, on the reverse strand, counting down.
GCTGATGGAATCGTTGGAAGGCAAGAAGGGCCAGCCGCGCTTCAAGCCGCCGTTCCCGGCCGGCTTCGGCCTGTACGGTCGTCCGACCACGATCAACAACACCGAGACCTACGCCTCGGTGCCGGCCATCCTGCGCAACGGTGCGGAGTGGTTCCTCAACATCGGCAAGCCGAACAATGGCGGCCCGAAGATCTTCTCGGTGTCCGGCCACGTGGCCAAGCCGGGCAACTTCGAGATCAAGCTGGGCACGCCGTTCGCCGACCTGCTGCAGATGGCCGGCGGCATGCGCGAAGGCCGTAAGCTCAAGGCCTGCATCCCGGGCGGCTCGTCGATGAAGGTGCTGCCGGCCGAGAAGATCATGGAATGCACCATGGACTACGACTCGCTGCAGAAGGCGGGTTCGGGCCTGGGCTCTGGCGCGGTCATCGTGATGGACGACACCACCTGCATGGTGCGTGCGTGCCATCGCATCTCGCGCTTCTACATGGCCGAGTCGTGTGGTCAGTGCACCCCGTGCCGCGAAGGCACCGGCTGGATGCACCGGGTGCTTTCGCGCATCGTGGACGGCAAGGGCACGGAAGACGACCTGCACCGCCTCAAGGCCATCGCGGGCCAGATCGAGGGCCACACCATCTGCGCGTTCGGCGAAGCCGCGGCGTGGCCGGTGCAGGGCTTCCTGTTCCACTTCTGGCACGAATTCGAATACTACGTGACGCATGGCCGGTCGATCGTCGACGGCCCCGCCGGCACGGTCACCACTGGAGTCGCTGCATGAGTGCGCAGCCCGTAGCCAATGCCGCGCCGGATCTCGTCAATGTCGAGATCGACGGCGTACCGGTGCAGGTAGCCAAGGGGTCGATGATCATCCAGGCGGCGGATGCCGTCGGTATCGCCATCCCGCGCTTCTGCTACCACCGCAAGCTTCCGATCGCCGCCAACTGCCGCATGTGCCTGGTGGAAATCGAGAAGATGCCCAAGCCGGCACCGGCCTGCGCCACGCCGGTGGGCGAGGGCATGAAGGTGTTCACGCGCTCGGACAAGGCGCTGAAGTCGCAGCGCAACGTGATGGAATTCCTGCTGATCAACCATCCGCTGGACTGCCCGATCTGCGACCAGGGCGGCGAATGCGAACTGCAGGACGTCTCGCTGGGCTACGGCCGCTCGGTGTCCCGCTATACCGAGCGGAAGCGCACGGTCGCCGACGAGAACATCGGGCCGCTGATCGCCACCGAGATGACCCGCTGCATCCAGTGCACGCGCTGCGTCCGCTTCACCAGCGAGATCGCCGGCACGTACGAACTGGGTGGCATGAGCCGCGGTGAAAACCTCGAGATCGGCACCTACATCGGCAAGACCATCGAGAGCGAGCTGTCGGGCAACATCATCGACGTCTGCCCGGTGGGCGCGCTGACCAACAAGCCGTTTCAGTTCCAGGCACGCGCCTGGGAGCTGATCGCCCGTCCGTCGGTGGCCTACCACGACGCGCTCGGCTCCAACCTGTGGCTGCATGCGCGCCGCGGCGAAGTGCTGCGCACGGTGCCGCGCGACAACGAAACGATCAACGAGTGCTGGCTGTCCGACCGCGACCGCTACAGCCACCAGGGCCTGTACGCCGCCGATCGCGTGAAGACGCCGATGGTCAAGCGCAACGGGCAGTGGGCCGCCACCACGTGGGACGACGCCCTGGCCGTGGCCGCCGAGTCGCTGAAGAGCGTCTCCGGTGCCGACCTCGGCGTGCTGGTGCACGGCGCCACGTCGAACGAGGAAGGCGAGCTGATCGTCCGCCTCGCGCGCGGCCTGGGCAGTGCCCATGTGGATCACCGCCTGCGCCAGCTCGACTTCGCCGACAACGCGTTCGCGCGGCCGTTCGCCTCGCCGATCGCCTCGATCGACAAGGTGAAGGCGGCGCTGCTGGTCGGCTCCGACCTGCGCCACGAAGTGCCGCTGCTGAACCATCGCCTGCGCCAGGCGGTGAAGAAGGGGGCCAAGGTGTATGCGGTCAACCCCGCACACTTCAACTTCAACTACCCGCTGGCCGGCGAGTCGGTGGCCGCGCCGCATGCGCTGGTCGACGAGCTGCTGGTGCTGGCCAAGGCCGCCGGCGAGCACAGCGCCACGGTGCCGGACGCCCTGGCCTCCGCGCTGAACGGCGTCGAGACCACCGACGCCCATCGCGACGCGTTCAAGGCACTGGGTGACCAGGCCATCGTGATCTTCGGGCACGCCGCGGTCACCCATCCGGAAGCCTCGTGGTTGCGTGCCATCGCGCGCTTCATCGCCCAGGCAGCCGGCGCGGCGTTCAACGAGATCCCGGTCGGCGCCAACGCGCTGGGCCTTTCGTCCGTGGGCGTGCTGCCCGGTTCGGGCGGTCTCGATGCACGCGGCATGCTGGCCCAGGCTCGCAAGGGTTACATCCTGTACAACGTCGAGCCGCCGCACGACTTCGCCGACGGTGCGCTCGCGCAGCAGGCGATGCATTCGGCGCAGACCGTGGTGGCCTTCGCGGCGTATGCCAGCGAGGCGTTGAAGGACTCGGCCGATGTGATCCTGCCGATCGGCCTCACGCCCGAGATCGACGCGACCCTGGTCAATGTCGAAGGCACGGCCCAGACCGTGGTCGCGGGCGCCAAGGCTCCCGGCGACGCCCGTCCGGGCTGGAAGGTGCTGCGTGCACTGGGCGGCCTGCTGAACGTGCCCGGCTTCGAGTTCGAAGACCTCGCCGGTCTTCGCGAGGGTGTGACCGAGCGCGCGACCGACCTCCGTCAGGTGCTCGCCCCGCGTACCTCGGGTGTCACGCTGTCGCGCCTGGCCACCACGCCGATCTACCGCGGCGACGCGGTTCTGCGTCGCGCCGGTGCATTGAACGCGCATCCGCTCAACCGCCCCGCGGCCCTCCGCATCGGTGCGGACGAGGCGGGCAGGCTGGGTCTTGCCGATGGCGCCAACGCGCGCATCGGCGACAGCGTGCTGCTCGTGGTGTTCGACGAGGCGGTGCCGGCCGGTGCCGTCTGGATCGAAGCCGCGCATTCCGAAACCGCCATGCTGCCCCCGTACGGCGCGGCCATCACCGTGAGCAAGGCATAACCCATGGCCGATCAACTCTTCGACCACCTGTTGCTGCCGATCCTCTACATCCTGGCGATCGTGCTGCCGCTGGTCATCGGCGTCGCACTCTTCGTCTGGTGGGAGCGCAAGGTGCTGGGCTGGATGCACGTCCGCATGGGGCCCAACAAGGTCGGCCCCGCGGGCCTGCTGCAGGCCTTCGCCGACGTGGTGAAGCTGCTCCTGAAGGAAGTCATCCTTCCGACCAACGCCAACCGGGCGCTGTATTACCTGGCCCCGCTGCTGGCCCTGGTGCCGGCACTGGCCGCCTGGGCCGTGGTGCCGTTCGGTCCTGAAGTGGTGCTGGCCAACGTCAACGCCGGCGTGCTGTACCTGCTGGCGATGACCTCGATGGGCGTCTACGGCATCATCCTTGCCGGCTGGTCGTCCAACTCGCGTTACGCGATGCTCGGCGCCATGCGCGCGGCGGCCCAGGTCATCTCCTACGAGCTGGCCATGGGCATGTCGATCGTCTGCGTGCTGGTGCTGACGGGCAGCCTCAACCTGTCCGCCATCGTCAACGCGCAGTCGGGCAACTTCTTCACGTGGTACTGGCTGCCGTTGCTGCCGGTGTTCGTCATCTACTTCGTCTCGGGTGTCGCGGAAACCAACCGCGCACCGTTCGACGTGGCCGAAGGCGAATCCGAGATCGTCGCGGGCTTCCACGTCGAATACTCCGGCTCGCCGTTCGCGCTGTTCTTCCTGGCCGAGTACGCCAACATGATCCTGGTCAGCTTCCTGACCTCGATCTTCTTCATGGGTGGCTGGCTGTCGCCGTTCCCGGAATCCTGGGGCCTGCTGGGCCACGGCGGTTTCCATTGGCTGTTCATCAAGGCCTTCTTCTTCGCCTTCCTGTTCCTGTGGTTCCGCGCCAGCTTCCCGCGCTACCGCTACGACCAGATCATGCGTCTCGGCTGGAAGGTCTTCATCCCCATCACCATCGTCTGGGTCCTCGTCGCCGGCTGCATGAAATATTTTGGCTGGGTCCACCTCGGCACGGGAGCCTGATCGCCATGACCCGCGTTATCCATTACCTCAAGAGCCTGCTGCTGCTCGAGCTGTTCGCCGGCATGGGCCTGACCATGCGCTACATGTTCAGCCCGAAGTACACCATGCGCTACCCGTTCGAGCACATTCCCAAGTCCAACCGCTTCCGCGGCCTGCACGCGCTGCGTCGCTACGCCAACGGCGAAGAGCGCTGCATCGCCTGCAAGCTGTGCGAGGCGGTGTGCCCGGCGCTGGCGATCACCATCGACTCGGCCCCGCGCCCGGAAGACGGCCAGCGTCGCACCACGCGCTACGACATCGACCTGTTCAAGTGCATCTTCTGCGGTTTCTGCGAAGAGAGCTGCCCGGTCGATTCCATCGTGGAGACGCACGTGCACGAGTACCACTTCGAACATCGCGGCGAGAACGTGGTCACCAAGGGCCAGCTGCTGGCCATCGGCGACCGCTTCGAGCAGGACATCGCTGCCGCCCGCGCGCAAGACGCGGCTTACCGCTGAGGCGCCCGGAGAAATCACGCGATGAATACCGATCTGCTCCAACTCATCTGTTTCTACCTGTTCGCGGGTATCGCCGTCATCGGCGCGCTGATGGTCATCAGCGTGAAGAACTCGGTGCATGCCGTGCTCTCGCTGGTGCTGACCTTCTTCAGCATGGCCTGCGTCTGGCTGCTGGCCGAGGCCGAGTTCCTGGCCATCGCCCTTGTGGTGGTCTACGTCGGCGCGGTCATGGTGTTGTTCCTGTTCGTGGTCATGATGCTGGACATCAAGCAGGAGGTGGTCCGCGAGGGCTTCATCCGCTACCTGCCGGTGGGCATCATCGTCGCGCTGGTCATGCTGGTGGAGATGCTGGCGATGATCGGCGTCAAGGCCATGCACGCGCACACGCTCGGTCCCAACCCGGCCGGTGAATCCAACGTGGCCTGGCTGGGCCAGGCGCTGTACACCGACTTCCTGCTTCCGTTCGAGATCGCCGCACTGATCCTCACCGTGGGTGTGGTGGCCGCCGTGGCACTGACCCTCCGCCAGCGCCTGGGCGTCAAGCACCAGACGGCCTCGCAGCAGGTCGCCGTGCACGCGACCGACCGCGTCCGCGTGGTGAAGGTGGCCACCGAAACGATGGCTTCCGTCAGCCCGGCCCCCGCACCGGCCCCGGTGGTCGACCCGACGCAGGAGAACGCCAAGTGATCACGCTTTCCCATTACATCGTCCTCGGCGCGATCCTCTTCTGTATCGCGGTCGCCGGACTCTTCATCAACCGCAAGAACGTGATCGTGCTGCTCATGGCGATCGAGCTGATGCTCCTGGCGGTGAACACCAACTTCGTGGCCTTCTCGCGCTTCTTCGGCGATGTCGGCGGCCAGGTCTTCGTGTTCTTCATCCTCACCGTGGCCGCGGCGGAATCCGCCATCGGCCTGGCGATCCTGGTCCTGCTGTTCCGTAACCGCAGCACGATCAATGTCGCCGAAATCGACAGCATGAAGGGTTGATCCGATGAGTCTCTCGCTTTCAATCCTGCTGACGATCGCACTGGCACCGCTGGTGGGGTCGATCCTGGCCGGCCTGTTCGGACGAATGATCGGCCGGGCAGGGGCGCACACCGCGACCATCCTCGGTGTGGGCATCTCCTGCGCCCTCTCGTTCTACGTCCTGTACCAGCTGGTCTTCGCCGGTGCGCAGAACTTCAACCAGGACATCTACACCTGGTTCGAGATCGGCAAGTACCACGCCTCGGTCGGTTTCATGGTCGACCGCCTCACCGCCATGATGATGGTGGTGGTGACCTTCGTGTCGCTGCTGGTGCACCTGTACACCATCGGCTACATGGAAGAAGACCCGGGCTATACGCGCTTCTTCAGCTACATCTCCCTGTTCACCTTCTCGATGCTGATGCTCGTCATGAGCAACAACTTCATGCAGCTGTTCTTCGGCTGGGAAGCGGTGGGCCTGGTGTCGTACCTGCTGATCGGCTTCTGGTACAAGCGCCCCACGGCGATCTTCGCCAACCTCAAGGCGTTCCTGGTCAACCGCGTGGGCGACTTCGGTTTCCTGCTGGGTATCTCGGCCATCCTGTACTTCATGGGTACGCTGGATTACCAGACCGCCTTCGACCACGCCCCGGAGCTGGTCGGCAAGACGCTGCAGATCACGCAGAACCACGCGTGGGATGCCGCCACGGTGATCGGCATCCTGCTGTTCATCGGTGCCATGGGCAAGTCGGCCCAGGTACCGCTGCACGTGTGGCTGCCGGACTCGATGGAAGGTCCCACGCCCATCTCCGCGCTGATCCATGCGGCGACGATGGTCACGGCGGGTATCTTCATGGTCGCGCGCATGTCGCCGATCTTCGAGCTCACCGAAGGTGCGCTGTCGTTCATCCTGGTGATCGGTTCGACCACGGCCTTCTTCACCGGCCTGATCGGCATCGTGCAGAACGACATCAAGCGCGTCATCGCGTATTCCACGCTGTCGCAGCTGGGCTACATGACCGTGGCGCTGGGTGTGTCCGCCTATAGCGGCGCAGTGTTCCACCTGATGACCCATGCCTTCTTCAAGGCGCTGCTGTTCCTGGGTGCGGGCTCGGTCATCATGGGCATGCACCACGAGCAGGACATGCGCTACATGGGCGGCCTGCGCAAGTACATGCCGGTGACCTGGATCACGATGTGGATCGGCTCGCTGGCCCTGGCCGGCACGCCGTTCTTCTCGGGCTTCTACTCGAAGGACGCGATCATCGAGGCCGTCGGCGAGTCGCATCGCTGGGGTGCGTCGTACGCCTACTTCTGCGTGATGGGTGGCGTGTTCGTCACCTCGCTCTACAGCTTCCGCCTGCTGTACATGACCTTCCACGGGAAGGAGCGCTTCACCGTCGCGCACCATGCCCATGGTCACGGCGCACACGGCCACGACGTCCATGCCGTCCACCACGACGCGCATCATGACGACGCGCATCACGACGACGACCACGGCCACCACACGCCGGGCGTCCTCGAGCACGCGCCGCACGAGTCGCCGTGGGTCGTCACCGTCCCGCTGGTGCTGCTGGCCATCCCGTCCATCCTGATCGGCTTCTTCACCGTCGGCCCGATGCTGTTCGGCGACTGGTTCGGCAAGGCGATCCACGTGAACGAGGCCAACAACGTGCTGGGCGAGCTTGCGCACGAGTTCCACGGCGCTTTGGCCGCCGGCCTGCACGGCTTCATGCAGCCGCCTTTCTGGATCGCGGCCGCCGGCTTCATCGTCGCCACCTACGTCTACCTGTTCAACCCGTCGATCGCCGACAAGGCGAAGAACGCGCTGAAGCCGGTGTTCAACCTGCTCGACCACAAGTACTGGATCGATGAACTCTACTTCGCGGTGTTCGCGAAGGGCGGCGTGAAGCTGGGCGAAGGCCTGTCGAAGGTGGGCGATACCGCCATCATCGACGGCGCCATCGTCAACGGCTCGGCCGGCCTCGTGCAGCGCATCGCGAGCGGCGCCCGTCGTCTGCAATCCGGATTCCTCTTCCACTACGCGTTCGCCATGATCCTCGGTCTTATCCTGCTTCTCGGCGGGTACTGGCTGATCGGGCAATAAGGGAAACGAGCTCTATGTCGAATCACTTGCTCAGCCTGCTGATCTGGCTTCCGGTCGTCGGCGCCATCCCGGTGCTGTTGGCCGGTTCCGGTCGCCCAGGCCTCGCCCGCTGGATCTCCCTGCTGGTGGCGGTTGCCACGTTCGCCGCCAGCCTGGCCCTCCTGCCTGCCTACGACGCCGCCACGGGTACGATGCAGCTCAACGAAACGCTGAGCTGGATTCCCTCGCTCGGCATCAACTACTCGCTGGCCGTCGACGGTATCTCCGTCGCGCTCATCGTCCTGACCACCTTCACCCAGATCCTGGTGATCGTGGGTGCCTGGGAAGTCATCCAGAACAAGCCGCACCAGTACATGGCGGCGATGCTGATCCTCGAAGGCCTGATGATCGGCGTGTTCTGCGCGACGGACGCGTTGCTGTTCTACGTGTTCTTCGAAGCCATGCTGATCCCGATGTTCATCCTCATCGGTGTCTGGGGTGGCCCGCGTCGCGTCTATGCCACGCTGAAGTTCTTCATCTACACGTTCTTCGGCTCGATCTTCATGCTGGTCGGCCTGATTTACCTGTACCACAAGACCGGCGGCAGCTTCGCGCTGTCGGACATGGCCAACGTGCACCTGACGCTGACCGAGCAGAGCTGGCTGTTCTTCGCCTTCCTGCTGGGCTTCGCCATCAAGGTCCCGATGGTGCCGGTGCATACGTGGCTGCCGGATGCCCACGTCGAGGCGCCCACGGGCGGCTCGGTGGTGCTGGCGGCGGTGATGCTGAAGATCGGTGGCTACGGCTTCCTCCGTTTCAGCCTGCCGATCGTGCCGGATGCCTCGCACCACTTCGCCTGGCTGGTCATCGTGCTCAGCCTGATCGCGGTCTGCTACATCGGCTACATCGCGCTGGTGCAGCAGGACATGAAGAAGCTGGTGGCGTACTCGTCCATCGCGCACATGGGTTTCGTCACCCTGGGTATCTTCATCGCCTTCCTGCTGGTGCGTGACTCGGACAATGTCGAGGCGGCACGCCTGGGCATGCAGGGCGCCATGGTCCAGATGATTTCGCACGGTTTCATTTCCGGCGCGATGTTCAGCTGCATCGGCGTGCTGTACGACCGCATGCATACCCGACAGATCAAGGATTACGGCGGCGTCATCAACGTGATGCCGATCTTCGCCCCGTTCTACGTGCTGTTCGCCATGGCCAACAGCGGCCTGCCGGGTACCAGCGGGTTCGTCGGCGAGTTCATGGTCATCCTGGCCTCGTTCAGCGCCAACCCGTGGATCGCGTTGTTCGCCGCGTTCACCCTGATCATCGGCGCGGCTTACACGCTGTGGATGGTCAAGCGCGTCCTCTGGGGCGACATCAAGAACAAGCACGTCGCGGAACTGACGGACGTCAACGGTCGCGAGATCTTCATGCTGAGCGCGTTCGCCGCCGGTGTGCTGGTCTTCGGTATCTGGCCGGAGCCGCTGGTCCACCTGATGGATGCCTCGGTTGCTCGGATCGTCGAGCAGCTGGCCATCACCAAAGTCTGAGCGGGAACTATCCATGCCTGGTATCAACGACATCCTGATCCTGCTCCCCGAGGTTTACCTCGTGCTGGCGGCCTGCGTGCTCCTGCTCCTGGACGCCTGGCTCGCGCCGGCGCAGAAGGGCGCGGTGCACTGGCTCTCCATCCTGGTCCTCGTGATCGGCGCGTACCTCGTCGTCAGCGGCCAGCCGGATGGCACGGTCACCGCCTTCGGCGGCATGTTCATCCGCGACGGCGTGGCCGAAGTGCTGAAGCTGTTCTCGCTGCTGATCACGGCCGTGATCTTCGTCTATGCGCGTCCGTACTTGCGCGAGCGGGCCATCCCGTTCGGTGAGTTCTACACGCTGACCCTGTTCGCTACCGTCGGCACGATGTTCCTCGTGTCGGCGGGCAGCTTGGTCACCGTGTACCTGGGCCTCGAGCTGCTGACGCTTTCGTCGTACGCCCTGGTCGCCCTCAACCGCGACTCGCAGCTGTCTTCCGAAGCCGCCATCAAGTACTTCGTGCTGGGCGCGCTGGCCTCGGGCATGCTGCTGTACGGCATGTCGATGATCTACGGCGCCACCCACAGCCTCGACCTGCACACGATCCACGCGGCCATCGTCACCACCGAGTGGAAGACGCTGCTGCTGTTCGGCCTGGTCTTCATGATCGTCGGCATCGGCTTCAAGCTCGGCGCCGCGCCGTTCCACATGTGGATTCCGGACGTCTACCAGGGCTCGCCCACCGCCGTGACCATCTTCATCGGTTCGGCGCAGAAGCTGGCGGCGTTCGGCATGGCCTATCGACTGCTGTCCACCGGCATGGGCGATGCCGCGGGCGGCGCGACCGGCCTGGCACCGCAGTGGCAGATGATGCTGGCCACGCTGGCCGTGCTGTCGCTGGCCATCGGTAACCTGGTCGCCATCGTGCAGACCAACCTCAAGCGCTTGCTGGCCTATTCGACCATCTCGCACATGGGCTACCTGCTCTTGGGCCTGGTCAATGCCAGTCCGGAAGGCTACTCGGCCTCCATGTTCTATGCCGTCAGCTACGCGCTGACCAGCGCCGCGGCGTTCGGCATGATCCTGGTGCTGTCGCGCTCGGGCTTCGAGTGCGAGGAGATCGACGACCTGCGCGGCCTCAACCAGCGCTCGCCGTGGTTCGCCTTCCTCATGCTGCTGGTGATGTTCTCGCTGGCCGGTGTGCCGCCGCTGTTCGGCTTCTTCGGCAAGCTGCTGGTGCTGAAGGCGGCCGTGGACGCGGGCTTCCTCTGGCTGGCGCTGGTCGGTGCCGTGTTCGCCATCGTCGGCCTGTACTACTACCTGCGCGTGGTGAAGGTGATGTACTTCGACGCCCCGCTGGAAGGCACCGACGTGCGTGCCCGTGCCGACGCGCCGGCACGCTGGGTGCTGTCGATCAACGCCCTCGCGCTGCTGGTCCTGGGCTTCACCTGGGCACCGCTGCTGGCCTGGTGCCAGAAGGCCTTCGCCGGCTGATCGGGCAGGGCGGTTTGCAGTGAAAAAAAGCGCCGGTCTCCGGCGCTTTTTTTTGGAACGACGCCGGGGCGTGTGGTGATGTGGAGCATTGGGGGTAGGAGCGCACGATGTGCGCGATCCCTCGACATGGCAACGGCGACGGAAGCCATGCATGGCATCCGTGCAGGCGTTTCCGGACGCCGGGGAAAACACATACCGGACGCACGGAACGGCCTTGGATCCATGGGGCGCATGGTTTCATTCGCGACATATTTGTTTGGGGTTCGCGCACATCGTGCGCTCCTACCGACCTTGTGCGGTGTGGCCCGAATATCCCGCGTTGCGCGCGCCACGAGGTCGCGTTTTGCGTCGTGTCATGGTCCGCCGCGCATCTTTTTCACACGAATGTAAAAAAGGGGCTTGCAAGAAACCGGCCACATCCATATACTTGCTGACTCTGATGCGGGGTGGAGCAGTCTGGCAGCTCGTCGGGCTCATAACCCGAAGGTCGTAGGTTCGAATCCTACCCCCGCTACCAGTTTTAAATGAAACGGCGCGATCTCTACCGGGATCGCGCCGTTTTCTTTTGTGGCGTTTGTTATGCAACGCCCGCCGCAGCGCCATAATGGCCGCATGTCCCTGCATGCCATCGTTGCCGCCAACCTTACGACCGTCGCCGTCGGCGTGTTGATCGTGGTGGTCTCGTTCAACCGGCTGTTGCACCTGATCTGGCCGTTCGCGCTGGTGATGCCTTTGATACCGACGTTCGCAGTAGCGTATTCTGGGTATCCCGATGGCGTGTACCTGTGGAGCTACCTTCCGATCGGTCTGGCCATCTATGCAAGACGCCGTATCGGTACGTTTCCGCGAGGGTAGGAGCCCGGCGTCGCGGTGGCTGCCGTTCGCCGCGTCACCCACCAGAACAGCAGCGCCAGCAGACTGACCGCCGCGCCCAGCAGGCACACGCCGCGCCAGCCGGCGTGGGCATAGGTCACCGTCGTGCTGATCGCGCCGACCCCGCTGCCGACGGCGTAAAACAGCATGTAGAGGCCAACCAGTCGGCTGTGCGCCTCGGGGCGGCTGCGTAAAATCATGCTCTGGTTGGTGACGTGAAGCGCTTGGCCGCCCAGGTCGAGCAACACGATGCCGACCATCAGTGCCCCGAGTGACCCTTCCATCAGCGACAGCGGCCACCAGGCCAGCAGCATCAGCGTCAGCGCCATCGCGCTGGTGCGCTGGGCGTATCCACGATCTGCCCATTGCCCGGCACGTGTAGCGGCAGCGGCTCCGACCACGCCAACCAGGCCGAACGCGCCGATGATCGTATGCGAGAAATTGTAGGGAGGTGCGCTCAACGGCAGTACCAGCGCGCTCCAGAAGATGTTGAACGCCGCGAACATCAATAGCGCCAGCACCCCGCGGACTTGCAGCATTTTTTCCTGGCGTAGCAGTGTCAGCATGGAGGCGATCAGGCGCAAATAGCGCATCGGATTCGCCACGGGAGGCAAGCGGGGCAGTCGCCGCCATAACGGTACCGCGATCAGCAGCATGAGTACGGCAGCGCAGACATACACACCGCGCCAGCCTGCCAGGTCACTGACGCCACCGGCGAACACCCGTGCCAACAGCAGGCCGATGAACACACCGCTTTGCGCTGTGCCGACCACCCGCCCTTGTTCGTAGGGTGTGGCGGCGCTGGCTGCGTAGGCGATCAGGCCCTGCGTCATCGCCGTGCCCAGCAAGCCCACGGCCAACATGCCCGCCAACAGTACCGGCGAGGACGGCGCGATGCCGACCGTCGCCAGTGCTACCGCCAAGGCGGGCAGTTGCACCGCCATCAAGCGGCGACGGTCTAAGCGATCACCCAATGGCACCAGCAACAGCAGGGCCAAGGCGCAACCGACCTGCGTGGCTGTCACCACACCGCCGACTGTCGCATGGCTGATGCCTAAATCCCGCGCCAGCGCGTCCAGCAGCGGCTGCGCGTAATAGACGTTTGCCACGCTCAATCCGCTCGCGACGGCGAACAGCCACATCAGGCTGCGCGGCATGCCGTGGGGCCGGGGCTGGACGTTGCCTTGGTCCGGCAGTGAGGCACGAGAAGCCTTCATGAGGTCAGGTCCATTCAATCTGGTTGCAGAAAAAAACCGATTGAAGGCTGCGCCATCTAGTTTTAAAATGCAACCGGAAGCCATCCCCACTTAGCAAGCAGGCCGATTCCATGCCGACGCGCAAAGCCATGAACGACGAACCTTGTCCTGTTGCGCGCGCTGTCGATCTGGTCGCAGATCGCTGGTCGTTGCTTATCGTGCGCGATGCCTTCGATGGCATGCGCCGTTTTGGTGATTTCCAGCGGAGCTTGGGCGTGGCGCGCAACATCCTCTCCGGCCGGCTTCGCAAGCTGGTTGATGCAGGCATCCTCCAGACGCAGGACGCCTCCGACGGCACGGCTTATCAGGAATATGTGCTGACAAAGCAGGGGGAAAGCCTGTTTCCCGTCGTGGTGGCGCTGCGTCAATGGGGCGAACAGCATCTGTTCGAGCGTGGCGAACGGCATTCGGTACTGATCGATATGCGCACGGGCAAGCCTATTCCGCGCATGGCGCCTCAGGCCAACGATGGCTCCGTGCTGCTGCCCGCGGCCACTAAAGTGCGGAAAGTGACGTAACAGGCGCGCGCGTAGGAGCCCACGATGTGGGCGAATGGCGATGGCGTTGGTGTGCGGCGGGTTTATCGCCCACATCGTGGGCTCCTACACGATGGCGGGCGTTGGCTTGGACATAAAAAAAGCGGCGCACGAGGCGCCGCTTGAAGATCACTGCCCAGGGGGAGCGGACAGTGATGTGGCACGGGGCGCGCTGTGCGGGTAGCACGGCGCTTGCTGGACAAGATAGCGGTCACGCGGGCGTTCGTCTGTCAGTGTTCGCCTACACGAATCCGGTAACCGGCCTGGATCCAAGGGCGGCTTGCGCCCGGCGTTCTTCCATGAATACTCTCCGCCATCAGGGACTCAGGATGGGGACGACATGGCTCGGATGATGCGTTGGATGAGCGCAGCGCTACTGGCGCTATGCATGGTGGGATGCAATCAGGATGCGCTGGTCGCAAAGTTCGCGCCTCACCCGCAGTCTGAAATCGCCAAGAAGGCGCTGGACGACTGGCACGCAGGACGCAACGACGCACTGCGCGCCGAGATGGACCCGGCCTTGCGCGATCAGGCGAGCGACGGTGCCCTTACCCGGATGACAGATCAGCTGCCTAAAGGCGAGCCCGATCAGAGCAAGCTGGTCGGGTCGAAATTCTTCTCGCAGGATGGGCAGACTCGCTACGACATCACGTACGAGTACCGATTCGCCGATCGGCGCATGCTCGGCACGGCGACGCTGATGACCCGCGACGGCAAGACGTCGGTGATCGGGCTGCATGCGTGGATGATATCGGCTGAGCAGGAGCAGGCCGGCACCTTCACGTTGACGGGGAAGGGTCCCGCGCAACTCGCGATGCTGTTTCTTGCCATTGCGGTTCCGGTGTTCTGCCTGGCCGTTTTCGTCATCTGTGTGCGCACGCCGAAATTTTGCTGGAAGCGGACCTGGGCCTTCTTCACCCTGCTCGGCGTGGTGACGCTTCGGATGAATTGGGCCACCGGTCATATCCGTCTCGACCCGCTGTCTTTCCAGCTATTCGGTGCATCTGTCCTCAAAGACGGCTACAACCCCTGGGTCATCGGAGTCTCGTTTCCCCTGGGCGCCGTGTTGTTCCTGTGGCGGCGCAGGCGATTGCCGCCCCCGGTACCCACCGAAGCCGTGTGATAAACGAGCCATGACATGAATAGGCGCGACCGCTATGCGCCAGGAACGCACGGATGAGCGGTCGAGTCGGCTTCGCCAAGAAACGCGCTCACGGTGCCGGTTTGGTTGAAAAAACCGGATTCGCCATGCCGGCGAGGCTATGCGAGCCGCTGCCCTGCATCTCGAGCACGACCACGTCGTTCTTGCCTTTGCGCAGCCACGCGGCCGGCACGTACAGCGACTGCTGAGGCCCGATGTCCCAGAACCGGCCCAGGTGGTGGCCGTTGATCCACACGTTGCCCTTGTGCCATCCGCGCAGGTCGAGGAAGGTGCCGGCTACGGTCGGCACGTCCAGCGTGCCGTGCCAGAACGCGGGGCCCGTGGGTGTGGCACCCGTCTTGAAGGCAAGGCCCGAGAGGTTGTCCAGCGGCAGCGGGTAGGTGGTCCACTGGGTAAGGTCCTCGCCGCCGGCCTGCACGGACTGGGTGATGCCCTTGGATTCCTCTTCCATGCCCGTGCCGATGTTGATCCGTCCCATGTTTTCCACCACGAGGTCGAGCGTGCTGCCGGCATGCAGGTCGACGGGCAGGGCATGTTCGTCCTTGCGACGGTCGAGCGTGCCGATGAGGCGTCCATCGACCAGCAGCGTGGCGTAATCGCGTACGTCGGCCACATCGAGCTTGCCCTGCGCGTCGCTGTCGAGCTTCTTTCGGTAGAGGATCAGCCCGTAGTTCTGGCCGAAGGTCTCCATGCCCTGCGGCGTCACGGTGGTACGGGGATGCGGGGACAGGGTCGGCAAGGCGTCGAGCAGGCCGATCGACTCGCGTAACTCGACACGCGCCACCGCCGTGGTCGGCGACGATGGCGGTGGTGCGGGAAGTCGCTCGCCCTTGGGCAGGTGGGCCGCGATCACCTTGCGCAAGGCCGCGTATTTCGGTGTCAGCCGGCCGGCTTCGTCGATGGGCGAGTCGTAGTCGTAGCTGGTGGTAACGGGCAGGTAATGGCCATCGTCGTTATTCGCCCCGTTCATCCAGCCGACGTTGGTGCCGCCGTCCACCATGTAGAGGTTGAACGAGATGTCGTGGTCGAGCATCCAGCCGACCGCGCCGGTCACTTCGTCGCTGCTGCGTGTGTTGTGTTTTTCGCCCCAGCGGTCGTACCAGCCGCTCCAGTATTCGCCGGCCATCTTCGGCATGCCTTGCATCGACGTGGCCGATCGCGCGAATGCGCGTTGCGTCTTGACCGCGTCGCCGGTGAAGTTGATGACGGAAAGCATGCCGGGCAGTGTGCCGCGGCTCATCCAGGTGGGGCCGGGTCCGTTGGACATGAAAAACGGCACGTCGAAACCTGCATCGAGCATCTGCTGGCGTATCGCTTTCATGTAGTCGGCGTCGTTGCCGACGTAGCCGTACTCGTTTTCGACCTGCATCATCAGGATGGGGCCGCCGTGGGTGGCTTGCAGCGGCGCCAGTTCCTTGCCGAGGCGCTTGAACCAGGCGGCGCTGGCCGCGAGGAAACGCGGGTCGT
Organism: Luteibacter sp. ME-Dv--P-043b; assembly: GCF_030209605.1. Lineage (NCBI taxonomy): Bacteria > Pseudomonadati > Pseudomonadota > Gammaproteobacteria > Lysobacterales > Rhodanobacteraceae > Luteibacter > Luteibacter sp. ME-Dv--P-043b. Next base: position 3,867 of record NZ_JARVRT010000001.1, on the reverse strand, counting down.
ACGAGCGCACGCGCAGGCCGGCCGTGCGCAGCAGCCACGCGGGAAAGCCGCCGAACTCCCACTCCGCGCAGACGAAGGGGCCGGGACGCACGATGACGTTGAGCCCTTCTTCCTGCGCCGTGCGCACGAAGGTGGCGATGTCGTTGTCGCCGGTGAAATCGAAGTGGCCCGGCTCCGGTTCGCTCACGTTCCAGAACGCGTACGTGGTGATCGTATTGAGGCCCATGGCCCGCGCCTTGCGCAGGCGATCGCGCCAGTCGGCGTGCGGAATGCGTGGGTAATGCATCTCGCCGGAACGGATGACGTACGGCTTGCCGTCGAGCAGGAACTGCCCGTCCTGCACGGTGAAATGGGCTGGCGTAGCCGAAGCGGCGACGGGCAGCAGGCCGGCAGCGGCCAGGCAGGTGGAAAGCAGCAGGGGTAGTGGCTTCACGCAGCGCTCCGGCAGGGCAGTCGTTCGACGTTACACACGGCGATCCCGCCGTCGCAAGGGCCAACGGTCGTCGATCTCAAGACTGCGCCCGGTCGCCGTGGCACGGTGGCAGACCCCTCGCCATCCGGACCGCTCGTTATGGCATCTCCCAGGCGCCGCAAGGGCGTATCGCCGGTGTACGCCGAACTGGCATGCGCCACCCCGCTCGAGCGTATCGAGTTGATCCGGCGTGGCCTGCCACCCGCGCTGATCCTGGACCTGGCCTGCGATCTTCGGCTCAGTGAGGACAACCTGATGGTGTACCTGGGGCTGGTGCGGGCCGGTGTCCGCCAGAAGCTGGCCGACGAGGAGCGACTGACGCCGCAGGAGTCCGATGGGGTGATGGCGCTGGCGGTCTTCCTCGGCGACACGCTGCGCGGACACGACCCGGTGGCGGCCTTGCCGGCCGATGCGCAAATGGCCGCCGCGGCGTGGCTGGGCAGGTGGCTGCGCTCGCCGCATGTCGAACTTGAGCACCGGGCGCCGCTGCAGTTCGTGGACATTCCCCATGGCAGGGCGTTCGTGGCGAGCCTGCTGGCGAGGGCGCGAAACGCACGTCGTCGTTGACAACCAGCATGTGCATTTTCGGCAAGAACGCAAGATCGTACGAGGGCGTTTTCATGGACGTTCGCGTCGCCGCACCTGTCCGTCGTCATCCGGCCTGTCGTCCGGCGCGTTTTTTTGTGCATTCCGTCGCGCGAAACCTTCGACCTGGCTCCACGACGTTCTCCTTGAAAGCCTGATGAAAGCTTAGCGTCGCATGGCTGTAATGACAGGGGGGAGAACGGGCGGAATGGTGGGGGGCTTCGCGATTTCCTGCGGTTTTAAGGGCTTAAGCGCAGGGGATCCGATGTGCCAGGGGGCGAGAAGGTCGCTTCGACCCAGGACGCCGATGTATCGGGCCACCGTTTCCGGTGGACCACTTACGGGCAGACGAAGGATCATCCATGAAGATCGACGCTTTTGGTTTCGGGGCAACGCGCAAGACGGCTTTGACGGTGGCTATCGCCTTGGCGATGTCCTCCCTTTCCGCGCATGCGGACGACGCCTGGGTCAGCACCCATACGCAGGCGGCCATGTCGCAGTCCGCGAACACGCAGACTCTCCTGGCCACCAGCAGCACGTCGGCCGCGCCAACCGGCGGCTACGTGCTGAACATGACCGGCTCACCGCGGATCGAAGGCGCCGCCGTCACCGCGATGGCCGCGGACCATCCGCTGCATGTCGAGGTCGCGCTAAAGCTGCGCAACCCCGATCAGTTGCAGACGTTCCTTGCCGGCGTGACCACGCCGGGCAACGCGCTGTTCGGCCAGTTCCTCACCCCGGCGCAGTTCACCGAGCGCTTCGGACCCACGCAGGCCCAGGTGGATGCCGTGGTGGCCCACCTGCGGCAGGCCGGATTCTCCAACATCGAGGTGTCGCCCAACCGCTTGCTGGTATCCGCCGACGGTAACGCTGGCGCGGCGACCAACGGCTTTCGCACCTCGATCAAGCGTTTCACCGCGAACGGTCGCGAGTTCTTCGCCAACGACGCCCCGGCCCTGGTGCCCGCTGCACTCGGCGACAGCGTCAACGCCGTGCTCGGCCTGCAGAACGTCTCCGTCAAGCACACGCTCCACCACGTCTACCATCCGGAGAATGTGGTCGTTCCCGGACCGAACATGCGCACCCAGGCGGCCGCTGCCGTCGCCGCGCACAAGCCCCAGGATTTTGCCGCGATCTACGGTGCGGGCAGCATGCCCGCAGCGACCAATACGGCCGTCGGCATCATCACCTGGGGGTCGATCACCCAGACCGTCACCGACCTGAACACCTTTACTTCGGGTGCGGGCCTGTCCAAGGTCAACGCGACGATCACCAAGGTCGGCAGCGGCACCTTCGCCAACGACGCGGACTCCAACGGCGAGTGGGCGCTGGACAGCCAGGACATCGTCGGCATGGCCGGTGGCGTCAAGCAGCTGATCTTCTACACCTCGGCCAACGGCGACTCGAGCTCATCGGGCATCACGGATGCGGGCATCACCGCCAGCTACAACCGGGCCGTGACCGACAACATCGCCAAGCTGATCAACGTGTCGCTCGGCGAAGACGAAACAGCCGCCCAGCAGTCCGGTACGCAGTCCGCGGACGACGCGATCTTCCAGCAGGCCGTGGCCCAAGGACAGACCTTCTCGATCGCCGCGGGCGATGCGGGCGTGTACCAGTGGTCGACCGATCCCAGCTCGGGTGCGCCGGGCTACGTGGCCAATTCCGCCGGTACCGTGAAGATCGACCTGACCCACTACTCGGTCAGCGAACCGGCCAGTTCCCCATACGTCATCCAGGTGGGCGGCACGCAGCTGTCCACCAGCGGCACGACGTGGTCGGGTGAAACGGTATGGAACGAGGGGCTGTCGGATACCGGCAGCGGCAACCTGCGCCTGTGGGCGACCGGCGGTGGCACCAGCCTCTACGAGACGGCTCCGTCGTGGCAGTCGTCGGTGTCCAGCTCCAGCAAGCGCGTGGGTCCGGACGTGTCCTTCGACGCGGCGTCCGCGTCCGGTGCGCTGATCGTCGTCAACGGCTCGACCGAGCAGGTGGGCGGCACCAGCCTGGCATCCCCGCTTTTCGTCGGTGCGTTTGCGCGTATCGAGTCGGCGGCGAACAACGGCATCGGCTTCCCGGCGTCCAAGTTCTACCAGACGTTCCCGACCCAGACCTCGCTGCTGCATGACGTCACCTCCGGCAACAACGGCTACCAGGGCCATGGCTTCGTGGCAGGCACCGGCTTCGACGAGGCCACCGGCTTCGGCAGCTTCGACGTGGGCAAGCTCAACACGTATGCCCAGGCCAACTGGGTCAGCGGCAGCACCGGTGGTGGTGGCACGGGCGGTGGCGGTACAGGGGGCGGCACCTCCAACGGCAACACGCTGCAGAACGGCGTGGCCGCAACAGGCTTGTCCGCGGCGAAGGGTGCCAAGCTGAACTACACCGTGGCCGTTCCGGCGGGCGCGAAGAACCTGAAGGTGTCGATCTCGGGTGGCACGGGTGATGCCGACCTGTACCTCAAGGCCGGCTCGGCGCCGACCACCTCCAGCTACGACTGCCGCCCGTATGTCACGGGCAACACCGAAAGCTGCTCCGTGGCGTCGCCACAGGCCGGTACCTACTACGTCATGCTGAACGCCTATGCCGCGTTCTCGGGCGTGTCGCTGACGGCTTCGTGGACCAACTGATCCGCGGTTGAGGATCGACCGGGCGTCCCTCCGCGAGGAGGGGCGCCTTTTTTTTGGGTTCTTCACGCATGACGGGGGCGTCTCGAAGCCGAAGCCAGAGCCAGAGCCAGAGCCAGAGCCAGAGCCCGTCGCTCGTATGGCGCGGCGAGGAGGCGCTGGGTGGTCACACTCTGCGCTCGG